>NZ_JBALFV010000108.1:0-268792 GCF_036916735.1 Nostoc sp. | reverse complement strand
CTGGCGCTTTACAACACAGGATGCGAGAGTCAAGTTGCGTTCTCTCTACCCTAACCCAGCAAATTAAGCTTGCCGCGCTAGTAGGTTGGGTTGAGGGACTAAACCCAACATCTCAAAGTCTTGTAATTGTTGGGTAACACTAAAGTTCAACCCAATCTATGCATCTGTTTCATTTTTTTCTGGAATTGGTATCACACTTGGTTTTGTTGTCTAGCTCTAAGCTGTTGAATTGCTTTGGAAGCCTGTCATTGTGAACGCGAGTGCGTGTGGTACAGAGGAGGAACGACGTTCACAAGTGCGTGGTGCAGACAAGCGATGGCAAAAACTACGGGATATTTAATGATTTGGCTGACTGGGCAGTTGAGTCATTCCAAATTTGATTGAATTGATCTGGTGACAAAGACTGTAAAATACTGAGATTAAATGGCTCTTTACTGATAAATGTGGCATAGGAAGGCTGCAAATAAGAACGGTATTCAGGGCGGTTAAGAAGATGGGTTTCCAAAAAAGCTACGCTGAGGGCGTTGAGATAAGAATAAACAGGGGCACGATCATCGGGGCCCAGCAAGGCAGATGGCACAGGTAAGACATCACTTCCAGAAGTAGTTTCTCCGATCGCCGAAAAGTGGGTAGCGTTTTCGATCAAAGCTAGGTACTTATTAGAGTTAGAAAGCCAGGTAAAGGGGCGAATCTGCTCAGATACAGGTGGAGCAAAAATATCTTGACTACCTGCTACAAGCATTACCGGAATTTTAATTTGGCTCACTCCGCTTTGACCCAAAACTAAGCTATCAATTGGATTAATCGCCATGATTACCTTGATGCGATCATCTTTGAGTTCGTAATTTCTTAAGGGTAATTTCTTTGCTTCACACTGCAACAAGAGCGACAAATTAAAGTATGAATAATTAGGATTACAGTTTTGCCTCAGTTGGTTAAAGTTAATATTTGCTCCTGCTAGAGCCAAGACAGTATAACCACCAAGGGACTGACCGATCGCGCCAACTTGCTGAAAATTGAGTTTTCCTTGGAGAGTGGGATCGGATTTGTTCAGACGTTCGAGTTCATTGAGGAGATATTTGATATCCAAAGGTCGGTTGATAAATTCTGCTGGGCCTGGCGGCCCTGCTAAACCCGCAAAATATTGTTGAAAGCGTTCGGCATTACTACCAGGGTGTTCCAGTACAGCAACAGCAAAACCATAGGATGCTAGATGTTCAGCCAGATAGACAAAGGTAGAGCGGTCTGAGGCAATGCCATGAGAAATTACAATTAGGGGAAAGGGAGGCGAAGACAGTTCTTTAGTGCTTTGTGAACTGCCTTCCGGCAGATAGATATCCACGGGGAGACGGCGTGAGCGAGAAAAGTCATTTAGCTCGAAGGTTTTTTTCTGCCAGCGAAATTTTCCTGGTGATCGCAAATCTGGCTGTTTTGAGAAGTCAATTTTGGAATTCGCTGCTTGAGCGATCGCTTCTTTTTGGAGAGAGGCAACAACTTCATCCCTTTTTTTGAGCAATTGTGACAAGTCATCAACTATCTTTAACCCCCCTGTAAAATTCACCCGCACAGTATTGCTCGGAAATTTCCGCAGCAAATTCACAACCGTTAAACCTTCTCGATCAGCAGCAGCCAAAATCAAAGAGGCACGTATGGCAAAGAAGCCATTCTGTCGAGACTCAGTGAGGAGTAATTCTCCCAGCTGTTTCACTACTTCTTCGCCTATAGGTGAGTAAGTAACTTGAGATACTAATGTAGGAGTGACATTGAACCTTTGCTGAAGCAGATCCCGCAGTTGAGCGAGTTGTTGGGGCGTAGCACGGCTAGCATAAAATGAAAAATCTTGATCGATTTTGCCTTTTTTAGCAAAAGTCTCCAGTGAGTCCACAGACAAGTAGAATTCGCCAAAGGGAGGGTAATAAAAGCTAATGCGTTCAGCTCCCAATCCAGGGGTTGCAGTCAAAAACGTAGATAGAAAACCTAAACCCAGGTATCTTAGAAATTTTTTCATTAGAAAAACCCACTGTCTAACCCTGCCAGACAAGTTTAAGCAGGGAGGAAAGCGGGGCGGGATCTATAACCGCTTTCCTGTTTACTTGGTTTAGATATATCAAACAGCTTATAAGCACAAGAAAGCAAGTATTTACAACCCTAGTTTCTCATATACGCTTTAAGGGAACTCCAAAAAATAAATTATCCAATTTCTGAACTTCACTACGATTTTCCCTCCCCCTGCCCCCTGCTTCTAAAACGATAGGATATTTTTTTATTTGGAAGTCCCTAAATCCCTACTTTCAAAGCGAGGTATGTACCGATGACCAATGACAAATAACAAACACATAAGTAACAAATTTTTCAGCAAAATAGCATAAATAGGGCGATAATATATATAGAGATCAAAATATTTTATATGTCCTTCTCCTCCAGCCCCTGTTGTGTTGTCGTCCTCAATCAACAACAAGAGCAAAATATCTCTCACCAAAACCAGTGCCAGGATGTGCCAGTTAACTCAAGCAAGAGCATGGTTAAAAGTTGCACTGTAGTTGAAAATGGTCGGGTTGTCGTTAAACCCTTACAAGCTCCTGTCAATCACACTGTGGAGTAACTTTCAGGCATTTCAACTGTTTTCATCTAAAGGTAAAACATCGTGGAAGCGGTTGTAATCAATGTAGCGATCTCCACTAGGTGTGTGATGAAAGATATCGACAAATCGATTATTCCACAAAATCTCATTAGCACCATAAGTATGACGGGCATGAACAACCTGTGCAACCGTTTCATCAATGCCACTCAAAGAGACAATCATTGTAGTATTTGTCTGCGTTAACGATTCTGGTGTCATCCCATATAAAGGACTAAACTCATCAATGACATGCATTATTGACCAGCTTAACGTAAAGCTAGGTGTTTGGTTGCTTACGAGTTGGAGGTCGTAGAACCGACGCATGAATTGCCCTTCTGAGGTTACATCGTCGCGCATTAAGTAGACTCGCATCTGCGCCTCCAGAATCGTATTACGACGCTGATTAGCGCTGCGAAATATGAGAGTCGGCATTGCATTATGAGGTGTAATCACTGCTACCCGACTAAAAAGCACACGGGCTGTAGGTCGGGAAAATCGAGCAAAAGCTAGTCCCGTCATCACAGCAATTCCCACCAAACCAATCATTGCTTCGATGGTGACAATAATGTTGGCGTAAGTTGTTTTAGGATACATTGCCCCATAGCCGATGGATGCTAGGGTTTGCACGCTAAAGAAAAAGACATCTAAAAAAGAGCCAGGTCGGGCGTTGGCAATACAATCTCCTCCTATCAAGTAAGCTAAGGCAAATAGAGCATTAATAGTTACATAGAAAGTACAGATCAGGATCAGAAAGCCAGTCCAGGGAATCGTTAGCAGCAAATGGTAAGGATCGCGCCAATAAGAATGCCATGCACCCATACCCATAATCTCGAACTTTCCATCTCGAACTTTAATCCGAATAGGTGGAATCAGACGCTGTTTTTTCTTCGGTAAAAGTCTCTTGAGTCGAAATTTCATTGCAAGTAGCCAAAAGAACGGCAACTGCTTAGTATTTTGACATTCTACTTACCCGCAAGGGAACGGAAATTTCAACTTTCTTTTCTTAAATTAGCAAAAAAATAGGGTGTGCAATGCCCACCCTAACAATCAGCGAGAAACTAACTTATTTTTCAGGGTTTAGTTGCTGAGCTTTAGAACAGCGGTCAAACCACTCCTGATATTTTTTTTGGTGTGACTCATCTTCAACAGCAATGGTCACTCGCACCTGCTGACAACCGTGATCTTGCTCTAGTGCGATCGCATTCAACAATAAACTAGCAGTTTTAGGTGAGCTAAATTCACCACTTACCATTAAACCACTGCCAAAATGCGGAACTTCAGGTCTTTCTACTTCGGTTAAGTCAATGCCAGAAATTTCATCTTCTCCTAAATGAATTTCTGCAAGTTGTTTATGTTCTGGGCTAATTTGTTCCACAATCAACTTTTCACACCGGACAGGAACTTGTATCATCCGGGTTACGATTTCTTTGCGAACAATCACCTCACCAACTTTCCGCTTACTGCTTTCAACAACTAGTCGTTCTTCTAGTAAACTAATAATCTGTTCTTCAGTAGCCTCATCTAAATTTACTGGCTCAACTGGGCTATTTGTAGTTTGATTCACTAATTGCTCAGTTGAGTTTTCTGATAGTGTGCGTAGATTCGTAGCAGCTTGCCGATAGGCATCGCCTGGTGTTTCTGTTTCTAAATATTCAGGCATATATTCGATTTCTGATTGATTTAAGTCTATGAAAACAGATTTAGTCGGCTTATCTATTTTTTTTATTCTCTGGCTCTGCAACCGAAATAAATAAGGATGTTTTTTAGCTAACTGCTGACCATATTCTAAAGTTTCTTGATTCACCTGGTTAGATATAACTAGGTTTAATCGACGATTAGCATCCACAATTAAATCATAAACTATTCCTACTAGCTGACCTTGCTGATCGAATACAGTAAAGTCTTTCACCTTCTTTTTTAAATCTTTTAATGAGGTGCTAGTTTGAGAGTCAGATTTTGCCTGTCCAATGTTTTTTGTCATCGGTTGGCTATTCATAGTGCAAAATTTATGAACTGTTTTTTAGTTAACTAAATTAAATGCATCAATTATCTAAATACCATTTAGAATAATGTTTGCGATAGATGTATTTATTTAACTCATATTCAGAGAAATATTCGCAATCCAAAATCTAAAGTTATATTAGTTATTTGAAGCACAGGTAAAGCTAATTTTATAGCCTCACCTGTACTGTTTGTAACTGTGTCGAATTAATTATTAGTCATTAGTTGTTAACTAATGACTCTGTTATTTAACGTTCTTCAACGGGAAGATTACCAGAATTAATATCTAATTCTTCGCGACGCACAGTTTCTTGAGTTTCAACTGTGTCTTGATCAACTACTTTTCTAACTCTGACTTCTTCACGCAAAAATGCTTCTTTGCGAATTTCAGGAGTTTCTTCATGGATTTCTATACGAGCAACTTCGCCTTCACGGAAGTCTGCTTCACGCCCAGAAACTGCAGTACCTGCATCGGCTGGAGTTACACGCTCAATCACAACTCGCTCTCTTTCTATTGGCACTGCAACCCGTGCAGTATCAGTCTCAACGTGCTTACCAATGGTTACTTCTCCAGTTTTTTGGCGGCGTTTACTAGCAATCAGCCGTTCTTCATACAATCTCAGAGTTTGATTATCTTGCTCATTTAATCCAAATAAAGAAGGCTCTTGTTCGTAATTGTAGCTATCACGATTATAAGTTGGTGTAACCGGCTGCTGATAGGTTGTATCTATTAGTGGTGTCGCTTCTAATGGTAATAATGGATCTACTGTTAATAATGGATCTACAGGTTGAACGTAGTCGGCGGGTTGGCGATATACCCCACGTACCCTTTCTTCATAATCATAATCAAGCGTTTGACGCTCATTGAATTCAGGTAAATCTTCTGCTTGTTCTCTAGTCAAGCCAATTGTGTAGACGCGATCAACGTTATAGTCGATACGGGCACGACCAATTGGTAGTAACACTTTTTTACCAAAAATCCAGAAGCCTAAATCAACAACTAGATAGCGGAAATGACCTTCTTCATCCACTAAAACATCGCTGACTGTACCAACTTTTTCATCCGTTCCTTGTGTATAAACCCCAAGTCCATTAATATCGTGACCTTCAAATGTATCGCGGTAGTTAGGCTCAAAATCTTGTAATTTGTAAAGAACCATAATATTTTCCTCAAAAATTTTCTCTGCATCTCCTATTGACTAGGTTATGACATTTAATTAATTTTTTACCTCTTTCTGGCGAATGAATTATTTCAAAAGTTCAATTATCAAAAGTTATAGATATTTTTTTATGCTTACAGAGTAAACAAATTTCACATTTTTATATAATTATTTATGAAATGTAACCTTTTTTAAAGCGTTAGATTCCCGATTTCTCTAAGAAGTCGAGAATCTTGTTTTTAATAAAAAACCCTGGCAGAGATAAAAATTAACTTTGCCTGCATGATTATTTCAGATAAATCTACCAAACAAAGTTCTTGACCAGCTACTTAAATATGTTCATGTGTAGTTGTACCATGTTCCTGCACATGTAAATTACCTTCAGTATCAACATCTAATTCTTCTCGACGAATAGTTTCTTGTGCTTCTACAGTGTCCTGTTCTACTACTTTCTTAACTCTGACTTCTTCACGCACAAAAGCTTCTTTACGTATCTCAGGCTTTTCTTCGTAGACTTCTATGCGTGCTACTTCCCCTTCTTGAAACTTAAGTTCATTGGAATCTAAGGTATTGCCTGCTTCTGTTGGCACAAGTCGCTCAATTATCACTCGTTCTTTTTGAATAGGTACTGTAACGCTTGCAGTTTCTGTTTCAATATGTTTACCAACTGTTACTTCTCCAGTTTTGATGCGGTTTTTGCTGGCAATTAATCGTTCTTCATAGAGTTTAAAAGTTTGATTATCTTGATTATTCAACCCGTATAAAGCTGGTTCTGCTTCGTAATTATATGTATTGCGATCATAAGTTACACCGCTACTTGGAGAACGAAATACACTACGAACATTTTCTTCGTAATCATGATCAACGACCATGTTTTCTCTGTACTCGACTAAACCTTCTACTTGGTGTTTGCTTAATCCATCAACATAGACACGTTTTGCAGGATAGTCTATCCGGGAAAGACCAATTGGTAGTAAGATTTTTTTACCCAAAAAATCTGAGCTTGTCTCAATAACTAAATACCGGAAATGACCATGGTCATCAACTAAAACATCTGCCACTGAGCCAACTCTGTCTCCTCCTTCAGTGTAAAGAACCAGAGCTTTAACGTCGTCTCCGCCAAAAGTTTCTCGATAGTTAGGGTCAAAATGTTCAAGTTTGTGAAGAGGCATACGCTTTTTCCAGTTTATTTAAAAGGTTTGTTTTGTAGTATAAAAAAGATTCTGGTCAGTTTCCTCCTGCTGGCGACTGAATTACAAGTAAGATATTTTATAGTTTATAGTTACATAGTTCATACTTTATGAGTTAAACATTAAGTTAAACACTCCGGGTCAATACTGCCTAACAATACTGGGTTCCCCTGCGGGATCTCGCTACGTTCTTAACCCAACCTACATTGGAGTTATTTTTTAGTCTTAACCTAACAGTATTGGATTCCAGGTAATCAATAGGAGTATAACTAAAGTGATAAAAAGCTATGTATCATGCAGGTAGAAAAAAGTGTTAGTAAAAATGCTTGAATAGAATTAAGTTAACGTTTTAATCTTTTTAAGATCCCTCCAACCTCCCTTTTTGAGACTTATCATTACCAACATCGGCGTTGCAGAACAGTGAGATGCCTTGGGGCAAGCTGACGTTGCAGGGGAGACAAGGGGAGAATTTTGGAAGTTGCTAAATCATCCCGCAACTATGCAACGCCCCAACATTAAATAAATCTTTCGTTTTGTTGCTAAAAAATGTGGGCAATGACAAGCCTAAACTCAAAGATATTGGATCATATCATTGTTCACACAACCTGAAAACTAAAGCTAAGACTTGCCCAATTATTCACATCCAAGATATATGAGTCGGCTGCTGTACCGTTCATCTCCGGTTTGAGGGCGCTGGCGTTATGCAAGTCTTGTAGCAAGGCTTGTGCAACGTCTAAGGGATTCAACAATGCACCAATCGGCTGTTCTTCGGCTGTGGAATACTTAACAGTACTTAAGGCGGCGAGAGTTTCGTTAAAAGGGGCGGTACTAAAAATTAGTTGTTGTTCGTAAAAGCAAGTTGGCCCTGAAATCAGCCATTCGGAAGCACTATTAGTTTGGGGTAGGGTAAGGGTTTCACCTGGGGGGATGACGATTTGTTTGAGCAGGGGCTTGGTGTCAGCAGTGTTTGCTTGTTGAGCGGTTTCCCAAGAGTAGAAAGCAACTGCTGTATGATTATTGTTTAATCCCAGTAAGATTAAATATACTGAGCGATCGCTCTGGTTTTCTATTCGATATTGCATTCGGCTACCGATAGGCACAATGGCACTGGGGAGAGACGCGATTAATCGCGTATGTAGTAATTTTTTTGTCGAAGTTTCAGGTTTGAAAGTTCGTATTGTTTGACGCTGCATCACCACCTGTGGCGATATACCGCTAATTATTTCTAAGGTGGCCTTGAGAGGCAAGCGGGAAGAACCTTCATTTTCTGTAAGTCGCCATAACTTGGCTGCAAACAGGGTTGATAATTTAGGTGCTAATCTTTGGGCTGTTAATTTTACTGCTTCTCCTACTTCCCCGGCGGTATTGGGAATTAGCTCGCCACCAAGAGAAAATAGACCATAACGACTAGGAATTTCCTGGAGCTTGGCAAATAGATAATCAGCTGGTTTTTCTCCTGCTGTTACGGTGGAAACATGGGAAAATCCAGCAAAAGCACTTGTCGCATCTACCCGCTCAATTCTTTCTAATCGAGTATCCAAAGCTATTGTTAAATTAATATTTCGCGGTAAAACCCGGACTGCTTCTTGGACGAGTTGTCCGACTTGTAGGGGATTTGCACCTTCAATTTTGGTAATTTGCGCTTTTGCTGTTAATCCAGTGCGCGATCGCAATACTAATTGCTCTGTTGTTGCTAAGGTGAATCGAGAATTAACTCCGTAGTATAGCAGCACTTGTGGAGGTAATCCTGCCAACCACAGATAAACTGTTTTACCATCTTCTTCAATAGCACTCACCACGCCTTCTGCACCAATAATATTGTCTGGAAAAGCTAACGCCAAACTTAACCCCCCAGCCTCCTTCCCTACAAGGGAAGGGGGAGAATTCAAAGCCTCTTTCCTTTGAGGAGAGAGGTTTTCCAGATTCTCTGGTTGCTGTTTACTACCCAATTTGTATAGAGAACTTTCTATATACCAGAGGGCGACTTGAATTTTGGTAGGTGGGGTGAATTCCCACAAATACTGTGTCAAGGCGTAGGTAAATAACCCGGCACTAAAACCAGAAAAGAGTCTTTCTCTTGCTGGCTGGTTTGCTTCTGAGGTAGCTGCTAAAACAATCGGAGTGCTAGCTAACTTCTGAGTTTTAAGTTGTTTGAGAAAGTCCAGTTCCTCTGCTGCTAGCTTTGCTACTGATTCGTCAAGGGCGCGAATTTTAAATCCTAAGACTGTGCTAGGAGCATAATAGCTAGTATCCAATACTGCTGTTACTCGGTCTGTGGGGAGCGATCGCAATAATAGCAATAGAGTTTCTTCTAATATATAGTTGACTATTTTTTCATTTTCTGTTTTCTGAGCCACATTAGCTGGCACCAGAGCATTTTGCATTGTATCTGGTGATGTTTCCAATTTGACACGGCTGCCATAGCCGCTAAAGTGGAAGACGACAAGATCATCCGGTTTAGCTTGCTTGCCCAAGTGATCCAAAAAAGCTGCCTCAATGAATTCCCTGCTAGCTTGTTCCTCAGTTAAGGTTAAAATATCTGATCCTTGGAAACCAAAGCGGTGAATCAAAAGTTCCCTTTGTAATTCCACATCTGTCAGACAACCACTGAGGGCTGGAATTTGTGGGTATTGGTTAATACCTATTAACAATGCCAACTTGCGCGGACTGGGTTGTGCCAAAGCCTGATAATAGCGATTTCCCAAAGTCAACCACTCAGCTTCAGTTACTCCCAATACCGCGAATATTGAGCCAATTCTATGTAAAAACGTGCGCCGTTCCATAATTAGCTATCAGCCCTCAGCCATCAGTTAGCAGCTTACAGGGCTGAACTCTGTATTGTAAAGTTATAAAATTGTGGGGAGTGGGGCAGATCAGGGGAGCAGGGAGTAAAGAAGGAAATAGGGTACAGATTATTCCCTATAACCTGTCACCTGTCACCTTTCCCCTAATCCCCATGCCCAATGCCCGATGCCTTAAACTGATACTTCTATCCGCATTGCCCGTGCCAACTCTGCCGCCACCTCTGGACGGGAAAATTCTGGTGGAGGTAATTCACCGCGCCGCAGCATTTCTCGGACTTTTGTCCCCGATAGATGGATGCGTTCTTCTGGCTTGCTGGGACTAGTTTTAGACGTTGCCATCTGCTTAGTGCGCGTGCAGTAGAAAGCGTGTTCAAATTTCATGGGCACAATGCCCAATTCACTTGGGGCAAATTCATCAAAGATGTATTGAGCATCGTAAGTGCCATAATAGTCACCAACGCCAGCATGATCCCGTCCGACGATAAAGTGAGTACAGCCATAGTTTTTACGGACTAAAGCATGGAATATAGCCTCACGAGGCCCAGCATAGCGCATTGCAGCTGGATTAATTGCCAAAATTACCCGGTCTAAAGGGTAGTAGTGTTCCAGCAAAATTTCATAGCAACGCATCCGCACATCAGCAGCAATATCGTCTTCTTTTGTCGCCCCGACTAATGGGTGCAAAAATAGACCATCAACGATTTCTAAGCCGCACTTTTGAATATATTCATGAGCGCGATGGATGGGGTTGCGAGTTTGAAAACCAACGATGGTTTTCCAACCCTTGTCTCTAAATAGTTGCCGTGAAGCAGCTGGATCAATTTGATAAGTGGGAAACTGGGGATGAGGTTCGCGTTGCAACAACCAAATATCGCCCGCCAGATGTACAGTACCTTGGTTATAGAGTACCTGCACGCCTGGATGTTTAACATCATCAGTGCGGTAGACATTTATTGCTTCGCGGGTTTTGTCGTAGTTATATTTTTGGCTAAGTTGTAAAACCCCAATAAATTCACCTCTGAAGTTATCCAGACGGATTAAGCCGCCTTCTGGCAACGGGGAAGCTACTTCTTCGCTTACCGATAGTGTAATCGGGATTGACCACACAAGACCGTTGGCTAATCGCATTTCTCTAACAGTGCGATCATAGTCTTCTTGGTTCATAAAACCCGTGAGTGGACTAAAAGCACCGATCGCAATCATTTCTAGATCAGAAACGGCGCGATCATCTAGTTGCACTCGCGGCAAAAAGTCAGCTTTTGAGAGAAACTCTGCTCTTTGTTCTGGTGTGGCGATACGGTTAACCAACTGTCCACCGTGTGGGGCTATGGCATCTGGATTGTGACTCACGTAATCCCCTCTTTGTATTAACTGTTATTGTTTCAGATTATGTACTAACTTATCAAATACTGGTATGTAGAGAAAAATAGTTTGGGTACTTGTACTCGCTTGCGAAGCCGATGAAATTGCCGCTATCATTCTAATTGCTTGGGGAAAGTTAATACATTAAGACTAAAGTTTTTAGTACAAACCTTTAATTATTTACGCCGTTTTCTTATAATTTGTCACACTTTCAGGTGCAGGCAGTTTAGAGGATGTTTGAGAAGTTAAAAATGTCATGCTGGGAGCGATAGCCAAGTGTTGCATTTCATCAACCCACGATAAATTGCGATTTTTCGTTTCACTTCGTTATGCTCAGAATGACAAATTACACCTTTCATACACTTTTCAGACATCCTCTAAGAAAGGACTCTAACGGCAACACGCTCCTTGAGTGGAACATTTTGAGTAAACCAGGGTTCACCCATTGGTCCGTATTGGGCGTATTCAAATAGTTCTTGAGTTTCTTGAGTTCCATTGATTCCAATCCATTGAAATTTTTTCTCGCAAGCCAGAGCAAATTCGTAAAACGCTTTTAACTCATGTTCCTCAAATCCAGGATATCCGATCAGCTCGTCGAAAACGATTATTGAACCTTCTGTGAGTTTTTCTCCTAAATAAGAGAAGATAGTTTTAGTTGATGAATAAAGATCGCAATCAATATGTAACAAAGATATATACTGCTGGGTGTGAGCAGCAATAAACTGAGGAATAGTATCTTCAAAAAGACCTTTTATGAGAGTCGCATTGCTTTTTACCTGGGGTAATTCTTGTTGCTTGAAAGCTCCTTTAGGTAATCCAGGACGCCAATCAAATGGTAATCCCTCAAAACTGTCAAACCCATAAACAGTTCCTTGTAACCGATACTCACAGATTAGATTGAGGGTGTGTCCGCTACCAACACCAAACTCTAACCAAAGACCATCTTGATTAACAAGCTTCTCCTGCAAGACATATTGAAGAGGTGAGATTGGCAACTGCATTTCTGGAAGAATACAACAGCTATCTTCCACAAATCTGTTGAAGTCCTGATGAAAATTAATAATGTTCTGCATGTTTTCTTATTTTTTAGTAATTTCTCTCAAAAAGTATACTATACCTGCGATGACGGAACTAGAAACTAACGTATGTGCGAATTAATACGAATCGTGGAAAGTTGCCTTTGAACAGTATTTGAGCCATTCCTTGCCTTCTTCCCCCAAGCGCATTTCTGCATAGCTTGGGAGCGGGGTGGCTCTGGTCAAAGAAAAACGTTGCAATTTCTCTTAATCTCTATCAAGGATTGAAACATAGTAAACGTTGTTGCCTTCAGAAAGCGATGTATTGCAATTTCTCTTAATCCCTATTAGGAATTGAAACAGTTGTTGATATATTAACTAACGATGTATGGTGGGGTAGTTGTGCAGGGCAAACACATCTAACATATAAATATAGTACGTGTATACTAAATGAGGGATAAAGGCAGCGATCGCGTGTGGAATGAAGAATAAGCAATGGGGCATTGATGGTAAAACAACAGTGGAAACTCGTTATTTTATCAGTAGCATTGAAGTTATCTATGTCATTTTGAAATGTTCCTTAGTTTTTATTAATAAATTAAGATGCGTTCGCCCTGATCCTATGCCATGAGCTAAGGAATTCAGTTACAAAGGCTAGAAAAATTCATCATGGGTTAGATGACATCATCTTGAAAATAAGTAAAATTACATACTGGTGAATCCGTCAAAATCCTTTTGTAATGGAGTGTCGAAATGACATTAGCCAGTCCTCCACAAACAAAGCCTTTAACAGATGAAGAATTACATAAGATAAACGCCTACTGGCGTGCAGCTAACTACCTTTCGGTTGGGCAGATATATCTACTCGACAATCCGCTATTGAGAGAACCGCTAAAGCTGGAACACATCAAACCCAGGCTGTTGGGTCACTGGGGAACTACACCAGGACTGAACTTTATCTATGTTCACCTGAATCGGGTGATTAAAAAATATGACCTCAACACAATATATATTGCTGGCCCTGGTCATGGAGGCCCTGGACTGGTAGCCAATACTTACCTAGAAGGTACTTACACAAAGTACTATCACAACATCTCCCAGGATGCTGAGGGAATGAAGAAACTCTTCAAACAATTCTCTTTCCCTGGTGGTATTCCCAGCCACGTTGCACCGGAAACTCCTGGTTCCATCCACGAAGGGGGGGAATTAGGTTATGCTCTCGTCCACGCTTTTGGTGCTGCCTTTGATAACCCTGACTTGATCGTTGCTGCTGTCGTGGGTGACGGCGAAGCCGAAACAGGTGCTTTAGCAACTAGCTGGCATTCCAACAAGTTTCTTAACCCCGTGCATGATGGGGCTGTACTTCCAATCCTCCACTTGAATGGGTATAAAATTGCTAACCCAACAGTACTGGCACGAATCAGTCATGAGGAATTAGAAAGCTTATTTGTAGGCTACGGCTACAAGCCGTACTTTGTAGAAGGTGACGATCCCGCAGATGTCCATCAGCAGATGGCGGCGACTCTAGATATAGCGATCGCCGAAATTCAAAGCATCCAAAGGGAAGCCCGCGTACATGGTTTCACCGAACGTCCCCAATGGCCAATGATTGTCATGAAAACCCCCAAAGGTTGGACAGGGCCAAAGGAAGTAGATGGCAAAAAAACTGAAGGTTCTTGGCGATCGCACCAAGTTCCCTTTGGCAACATAGCCAAACAGCCAGAACATCTCAAACTCCTAGAAGATTGGATGAAGAGTTACAACCCAGAAGAACTCTTCGACGCTAACGGCACACTAATTCCCGAACTAGCAGAATTGCCTCCCAAAGGGCATCGACGCATGGGTGATAATCCCCACGCTAACGGCGGTCTTTTGCTGTGTGACCTGAAGATGCCCAACTTTCAAGACTATGCCGTAAATGTTCTCAAACCAGGGCAAGCGATCGCAGAGGCTACCCAAGTTGCCGGAACTTTCCTGCGGGATATCATGCAACTTAACCAGGAAACCCGCAACTTCCGCATTCTCGGCCCCGATGAAACGGTATCGAATCGCTTAAGCTCTGTGTTAGAAGTCACAGACCGAGATTGGGTAGCCCAGATTCTCCCAGAAGATGACCACCTTTCCCCCGACGGTCGGGTGATGGAAATTCTCAGCGAAACTTGTTGTCAAGGATGGTTAGAAGGCTACCTCCTCACAGGACGCCACGGGTTTTTCTCTTGCTACGAGGCCTTCATCCACATCATTGACTCAATGTTCAATCAACACGCCAAATGGTTGAAAACGACCAAACATATTCCCTGGCGTAAACCAATTGCTTCCCTCAATTACCTACTCACCTCTCACGTTTGGCGACAAGACCACAACGGTTTCTCTCACCAAGACCCTGGTTTTATTGACCATGTGGTTAATAAAAAAGCAGAAATAGTTCGCGTGTATTTGCCCCCCGATGCCAACACTCTGCTATCAGTAACTGACCATTGTTTAAGAAGCCGTAACTATGTCAACGTCATCGTTGCTGGAAAGCAACCAGCATTGCAATATCTCGACATGGATGCTGCTATCAAGCACTGCACCAAAGGCATCGGCATTTGGGAATGGGCAAGCAACGACCAAGACGGCGATCCAGATGTAGTGATGGCTTGTGCTGGAGATGTTCCCACCTTAGAAACCTTAGCGGCTGTAGACATCCTGCGCCAACACTTCCCAGATTTAAAGGTGCGGGTGGTAAATGTAGTCGATTTAATGACACTACAGCCAAAAAGCGAACATCCCCACGGTTTGAGCGAAAAAGACTTTGACACGATTTTCACTACAGATAAACACATTATCTTTGCCTTTCATGGCTATCCTTGGTTGATTCATCGCTTAACCTATCGCCACACCAACCACGATCAGATGCATGTGCGTGGCTACAAAGAAGAGGGAACTACCACCACGCCCTTTGATATGGTTGTTCTTAATGAGCTTGATCGCTTTCACCTAGTAATGGACGTAATTGATCGCGTACCCAAATTAGGATATAGGGCAGCTTATGTTAAGCAGCATCTGCAAGATAAGCTAATCGAACACAAGCACTACATTGAGAAATACGGCGACGATATGCCAGAAATTCGTGATTGGAAGTGGCCCTATTAAAAGGAGATAACAGAGACAAGGGAGATAAGGTAAAATTTTCTCCCTTGTCTTGTACATTTGTTTTGTACGCCTTATGTGAATTAAAAAGTCTCAAGTAATATCAAAGGTTTCAGCCTTAGCTTCAATTGTAAACTCTAGCCTTATAAGCGAGATTGCGTTGTTTCAGTCTTCAACTCACATAAGCCGTCTTGTTTATTTTTATACTGTAATTCTTATATAGAGCAATACGCTAAGGTTAAGGGAATTTATCTATTGAGGTAGCCCGTTCATGAATAAAGGGAAAGTTAAAATCTTGTCCATCCACCTCAGAACTGCGTTAATCCACCTTTGAACTGCGTTCATCCACCTTTGAACTGCGTTCATCCACCTTTGAACTGCGTTCATCCACCTTTGAACTGGATTCATCCACCTTTGAACTGCGTTCATCCACCTTTGAACTGGATTCATCCACCTTTGAACTGGATTCATCCACCTTTGAACTCCGTTAATCCACCTTTGAACTCCGTTAATCCACCTTTGAACTGGATTCATCCACCTCAGAACTCCGTTAATCCACCTTTGAACTCCGTTAATCCACCTTTGAACTGGATTCATCCACCTTTGAACTGCGTTCATCCACCTTTGAACTGGATTCATCCACCTTTGAACTCCGTTAATCCACCTTTGAACTGGATTCATCCACCTCAGAACTCCGTTAATCCACCTTTGAACTGGATTCATCCACCTCAGAACTCCGTTAATCCACCTTTGAACTCCGTTCATCCACCTCAGAACTTCAAACTCCTAACTCTCAACTCCCCATTCCTTACTTCCCACTTCACAGCCTTTTGAATTAGTCGAGTAATAGTGACCCCTAAAAGCATTTGCATAAATTTTTAACCTTGCAGTAAAAAGTACTTTAAGTTACTTAATCCACCAAACGCTACCCATTTTCATGGTTAGCGCTAAGATAGCTATGTATTTTTTGGAAGTATAAATATGGCTCAGAATTTTTATGTAAATCCAGTATCAGGCAAAGATACCAACCCAGGTACTCAACAAGCCTCCTTCAAAACCATTACGCAAGCCCTTAAGGTATCTACAGATAACACCAAGATTCAACTAGCAGAAGGTAATTACAATGCTGCTAGCGGTGAAATCTTTCCGCTAACAGTTCCGTCTGGTGTAACTGTGGTGGGTAATGAAACCAATAAAGGCAATGGTATTTTGATTGAAGGGAGTGGTAGCTATTTGAGCCGTACTTTTGCTGCTCAGAATGTCACATTTGTGCTAATGGATAAAGCTGAAGTGCGGGGAGTGACTGTAACAAATTTAGCAAGTCGTGGTAGTGGTGTCTGGATTGAATCAACTGCCCCTACTGTTGCTAATAGTACCTTCACCAAGTGTAAGCGAGAGGGGGTATTTACTACAGGCGAAGCTAATCCAGTTATTCAAGGTAATGTGTTCAGTGAGAATGCAGCCAATGGAATTGCGATCGCTAAAAATTCCAAAGGTCAAATTCTAGATAATACCTGCTTAAAAACAGGTTTTGGCATTGCCATTAGTGATACTGCATCACCCACCCTTCGAGATAACAAAACTTCTGAAAACCGTTCTGGAATTGTCATCTCTGGCAGCGCTCGTCCTGTCTTGCGTAACAATGTCTGCGAAAATAACACTGACGATGGTATCACAGTAATCGGAACTGCCCTACCGGATATCGGCAGTGCCAAGAACTTAGGAGGCAATACTCTACGCAATAATGGTAAATTTAATTTGCAAAATGCCAGTTCTAACAAGTTGGTTTCTGTGGGAAATAAAATAGATACGTCTAAAGTCGCAGGAAATGTAGAGTTTGCAGATAGTTCGGTTGCAACACCTACTTCCCCTACCACACCAACACCTACTTCCCCTACCACACCAACACCTACTTCCCCTACCACACCAACACCTATTTCCTCTACCACACCAACACCTATTTCCTCTACCACACCAACACCTATTTCCTCTACCACACCAACACCTACTTCCCCTACCACACCAACACCTACGCCCACTATAGAATTAACCGATATTGCGAATCATTGGGCAGGTGGGTTTATTCGGGAATTAGTCAAATTGGGGATAGTTAATGGTTTTCCCGATCGCACATTTAAACCGGATGCTACAATGACACGGGCGCAATATGCCGCATTACTGGTAAAAGCTTTCAACCCACCGTCAAACCGTCCTGCGATCAAATTCAAAGATGTACCAGCAGACTTCTGGGCATCCAAGGTAATTCAACAGGCATATCAAGGTTCATTTCTCTCTGGTTTTCCTGACAATACCTTTGCCCCCAATAAAAATATCCAGCGCGTGCAAGTGATTGTCTCCCTAGTGAATGGATTAGGGTTATCTGCTGATAGTCCAACCGTTACCAAAACTTTTGATGACCAAGCAAAGATTCCTGAATATGCTAAGGATGAGGTAGTAAAAGCTATAAACAAGGGGATTATCGTCAATTACCCGAACCTCAGACAACTCAATCCTACCCGCGATGCTACACGCGCTGAGGTAACGGTGATGGTATACCAAGCTTTGGTGGATGCTGGTCGTGTAGCTGCAATTGAATCGCCTTATATTGTTGCTTAATTGATAAAATAATTTATTTTGCAAAATTGCATGATTTTTGTAGGGGTAATTGATTAATTACCTCTACAAAAAGGGTTCTAAATTATAGACACAAATTCATACTTAATTTCAAAAAGGTGGTTTTTAGTTTCTACTCGAACGGAGGCAAATTATTCGGGTCAATACCCTGAGATTGCAAATAAGCAATCAGGCGTTCTTTTTGTTGGTGTTCTTGTTCGGCGCGTTGGCGTTCTTGTTCGGTGCGTTGGCGTTCTTGTTCAGCACGTTGGCGTTCTTGTTCAATCTGTTCCACAGACCACGGTAATAAATTACTAGCTTGATCCCACCAGCGTAACCAATAACCAGTTCGCGCTTCTTTTGTTCCTTGCCAAGTTCCCAAAAATAAGCCCATTACATCAATCCAATGACGACCATTTTCGTCAGGTTGTTTTAACTCATAACGTTTATTTTCCAGTTGATAATATTCTAATAAACCGCCATCTGGTTCAAAAACTATGTAGATGGGAATTTGCAAAATTTGCTCATAGAAAAACCATTTTCCTGGTGGATAAGCTCGCTTTACCGAATATTCTCCACCTTCAGTATCCGATAGAAATTCGATAGCGATCGCTGGGATATCTCCTTCTAAATTGGGTGTATAACTTTTGCGATTACCCACAACTTGATTAACCGATGGCACATAAACCCAGTCAGGTGCTTTGGCAATAAATTGGCCGTTGATTGTAGCACAAAGACCAAAGTTGGAAGCTATCAACATTTGGGGTTGGATGAATCCACTGATTTCTAAGCTTTCACGCAAAGCACCAGCCAAAAGTGGCTGACTTGTATTCTCCACTGGTTCATCCTCTAGTTTAAAATCCTTGGGCAAGGCTGACCAAGAAATTACCAGTTCAGTTTGGGATTTGGCTTCACTGAGTTGGGTTGCCATAAACACAATATGAATTTATTTTTGATCTTATCGCTTCTAAGACGGTATGAAGGCTATATCAGTCTGTCGGTGATAAAGTGGCAAAATGTGCTAGCGTACGCGATTTATCCTATTCCTTAGTAGTAAACCATTGTAGTGGCAAAAATTTCATAATATTTGTTACAGTTTTTAAGGTTTTTAATTCTGGTATATCTGGTTTTAATTTTTCTGCGATCGCTAATTTTTGTTCAGCTTGTGCAGGTTGAAAATTATATAAATAAACAAAAGCTAAATAAACCCATGTGTAAGGATTTTGAGCATCATATTTAGTTAATTCTTTTAAATTTTGGATTAGTTCTGGAACTTGGCGCTGTAAAAGTTGTGATAAGACTAAAGTGTAACGCCAATTTAAGTTATTTGGCTCTGTTTGCAGATAATAATTAGCCGCAAAATCAATTTGTTTTAAATAATCTTGAGTAGGATCGTATTGATTGAAATGAGCTATCTGTACAAATATATTATTTAATTTACCTTGTTGTAACTCTTGTGCTAGCTGTGAAGTTCGGGTAACTAAATCTAAAGCTGGCGATTTTTCTACTGTTCCTACATCTGTCACATTTACGGTAATATTTGGAATATTTAAAGATGTGGTTTTGTTGTTTCTTCTATCCAAATATAGTGCTGATAGCTGATATTTTCCTAGTGGTAGTATTTTAGGAATAAATGTAGATAAGGCTTCCTTGACTCGGAAAGTTCCTTTGGGATGACATTTTAGGCCACAGTATAAATTACCTAAGCCAATGGCATGATCGTGATACCAAGATGATTGGCTATTTTGCCATCTTAACAGTAAGATACCATTTTGTAAATCATCCCATAAACCTGTTATTTCATAGTTAACAGGATTTTTTTTATCTAAAATTAATTGCTGAGAAATTACTACTTTTTCTAGATTAATTACAGATTCAGTGTTATTTATTTTTTCAACAGTTACAGGAGGATTTTTGCAGTTATATAATCGCATTTTCTCTTCATGAGGTAATATCCAATCGCCCTGTAATTTTAAATCACTAGAAGATTCGACTAAAGATTTTAATTTTCGTTTAGTCTCTCCACTTTCTCCAGGTCTATATGGTTCATTATCTCTAGTAATATACCAACAAAAGTATTGTAAATCTTGCTCTACCTGAGATAATTTAGTTGTTAATTTTCTGCCGGATACGCGAAAATCTGCTAATGCACCAAAATAATTTAAAGTAAATTCATTTATCTGAGGTGTAGAAACAGGAATTACTCCTAAATTCGACCTTAAATATAAATTTGTTTCGTTAATTTTATCTATCAGTTTCTCTAAAGGATATTTTTGAGCATCATTATTAGGTAAATGTTTACCACCCCATGCTTGAATTAGGGGTAATGGAAACAAATTATTTAGTAAAACTATGCTACTTAATATCAGAGTCGCTAATCTCAGTCTATCAAAATATGTATTTTCAATTAAGTTGAATAAATCAGCCAAGATTAAACTAATTATCGGAAAACATGGGAGAATAAATCTAATGTCTTTATTTGTACCCAAAGAGCAAATTATATAGCTACTTACTAAGGTAACTAATAACCAAATTCGAGCCGATTTATGGAGATTGACTGAAATTAAATCAGTAGAAAATCGATATTTAATCAGGTAAACCAATAAAATGCCAATACTGACAGCTAATATTGGTAACCCAACGCTTTCTGGAATCATCTGTGGATAGTATAACCATCCAGCAATAGTTGTAGCAGAGGGATCGCCCTCACTTTTTCCGACTTGATTAGCGTTTAATGCCGATGTAATAATTGTTAACCAATTTAAGCCATACCAAAAACTACAAATTAACCAAGCTATCATCAAAGATAAGCAAGCTTGAATTAGCTTGATAAACTTGCGTTTTCTAATAAAACTAATTAATGTCCAAATACTAGGAACTAAAATAAAAATAAAACCTGTAGGTTTAGACAACAAGATTAAACCTATTCCTCCGCCCCAAATGATAGTTAATCCCCATGATAAAAATCCAATATAACTATCTTTCCAAATTGTCAAAACTGTAAAAGTTACTATAACAATTGCTGTCAAACCATAATCTATTAAATAATCTGTTCGAATGATTCCCAAAACAGGAAATAACAGACAAAATATGCTGGCAGTTATGCTAATTTTTCGATTTTTAAATAAAAATTCACCTAAATGATATACTGAAACTATAATCATCGCAGTATACAATAAGTTGACCAAACTTGCTTGGTCATATCCACGTCCAAACAACATCAAAAATGGGACAGTGCAAATATATACAAAAGGAGCGCGATAACTTGGAGTTAATTCCCACAGAGATAACCACCAATTTCCTGAGAATATATTGAAGTTTTGAAAAATTCTATAATGATGTAATGCTGTGGTTAAATGTGCGCTTTGATCGTAAGCTGGAATCGATTCATCTAAGAAAAACCAAGCTCTATCTATAGCTAATGCTATCAACCAAATTATGAAGAGGATGATATAATTTTTTCGATGCTGAGAATGGTCAAAATCACTCATATTTACTTGCTCAAGAAGAAAGTTTAACCAATTATATATCTCTCATGTATCGCCATTTCACTAATGATCGCCAGCGCCAGAGAAAACAAAAAGGATTCCAGCACTGGGTATCGGCTCCTTTAAACACAATCGCTGCCGTTTGGTAGTTTGTAAAATACTGACTTAGTATTGTTTCCTGTTATGCTTGTACACCTACTGTATTTTCTGGTAGTCTTGTTCAAAAATCAAAATAGAAACGTGAGGTTTAAATAGATGAAAACTGTTGTAATCAATAAAGCGATACCTACGGTAAGCTACGCTAACGCATGATGGCGAATATGATCTTCAATAAAACTGGCAATAAAATAATAACTGTGGTCATAGCCTTCTTGATAACGCAAGTTTAGCGGTTGGTTAACATCTGCACAAGCTTGCTCAAACACTTCAGGCATTAATTGTTCAGCTAAAAATTTATCAGCAGTTCCTTGGTCAATTAAAATCGAACTGTGATATCCTACTTTTTTGACTAATTCACTAGCATCATAAGCACGCCAACTTTCTTGATTATTGCCAAGATAGCCACTAAAAGCCTTTTGCCCCCAAGGACAATGTATAGGTGCAGTGATAGGTGCAAAAGCTGATACTGATTTGTAAAGTTCTGGGTTTCTCATCGCACAGACAAGCGCCCCATGTCCCCCCATCGAATGACCGAAAATACCTTGTTTTTCAGGTTGCGTGGGGAAGTTTGCAGTGATTAAAGCAGGTAATTCCTGAACGACATAACTATACATTTGATAGTTTTTACACCACGGTTCTTCTGTAGCATCGACATAAAAGCCCGCACCTGTGCCAAAATCCCAGTCATCATCCTCACCTGCAATGCCAGTATTACGCGGACTCGTATCTGGTGCAACTAATATTAAACCATACTCAGCCGCCAAGCGCTGCACTCCCGCCTTAACCATAAAATTTTCTTCTGTGGAACTTAACCCAGAGAGAAAATAGAGAATCGGCACAGGTTTTTTAGTTGCTTGTGGTGGTTGATAGACAGCAAAGCGCATTTCACCGTTACAGGTTGAGGAAGAATGACTATAAAAGCCGAGTTTGCCACCAAAGCTTTTATATTCGTAAAGGAGATTGAGGTTAGACATTGGTTGTATCTTCAATCCTTGAGCGATCGCCACAGAAAGATTATTTTACCGTGAACTACCTTGTAATTAACATGCTATAGTGATTGCACAAGATGCCGCAATTGCAATTGCTTGAAGAATCGAAACCAAATTGCAATCGTTGCTTGGCGATTCATTGCAAGTTTTATATCGTTCTAGAATAATTCCTTTAACTGCAACACGGGCAACAACTTCCTCTATCAGTTGCCATACTTCTACTGGTGTAAATTGTGAATTGCTGTCAATTAATACATCATCATGCCAATGTCCACCAACAAAATGTAATTGTACGATGCGATCGCACGGTAATTATTGCAAAAAGTCATGGACATCATAGCCGATCCAATTCACTCAGATAATATTCTTCTTTCTCCCCCAACTAAGAGCTAAGTGTTCCTCTGTTTACACACCGATAGGATCTTGTTTTGTTGGAAGTTCCTTATGCTTCCTTAGCGCTACTACTTAACTCTCTCAATCAACCCTACGACTAGGTAACTTAGTCCCGCACCTTTTACAAAACCCAGCTTCTACGTCATGGAAAGCCAAACCACAACCTGAACAAACTGTTTCTACCTGATTAGCAGTTTTCACAACTCGCTTAATTAAATCTCCCACTTGCCAAGGAATCAAGGCAATCCCTGTAAAAATCATCAAGACTGTTAGCAAGCGCCCTAATTCAGAAATTGGAATAACATCGCCAAATCCTACAGTTGTCATTGTGACAACAGAGAAATAGAATGCATCCAAAAACGTACTGTAATTTTGAGGATTAACCGAATGTTCGACTTGATAAATTAAACCAGAATAAATAAAAACAATTGCAAATAATGTAAATAATATTCGTGTAAAAATCACCCCATCTTCGGTGCTAATAGTGGCGAATAGAAATTTTCTATCTATCAATCTGATTAATCGTAAAATCCGAAACCATCGCAGTAAGCGGATAAAGCTAATATCCACCATTCCTAGAAAGAATGGTAAGATCGCTATTAAGTCAATAATCGAATAAAAACTAAAAATATACTTAATTTTATTTTCTGCACTCCACAGACGCAGTGAATATTCTACCCCGAAGATGATGACGATCGCAGTATCGAATAAATGCAATTGAAACCGCACAGAATCAGGAATATTATAAGTTTCTGCCACAAAAATTCCTGATGATACTAGCACCATAGCAGCAAGTGTTAAATTAATCGCTTTACCTATTGGTGTTTCCAGGTCTTTTAAGTAGAATTCTGTTTCTTGTCTGCTCAGTAACATATTCGACCATTAACTAATCTTAATTCCTACTTATAGCATTAGAAATAGAATATTATTAATCATTATCTTTATGTTAACCTCAGCTTATATGAACCCAGAAGATTTTATGCATTTAGCTTTGGCAGAAGCAAAAGAAGGAGATGCGCCTTATGGTGCTGTGATTGTTAAAGATAACGAAATCGTTGCCATAGCTCAGAACACTGTTAACAGAGACAACGAGCCATCAGCCCATGCTCAAATCAACGTTCTTCGTAGTTTAACAGCTAAACTTAAAAACCCTTCTTTTGAAAGTTATAGCATATATACAACTGGCGAACCTTGTCCGATGTGTGCAACTGCTTGTTTTGGAGTGGTGTAGCATAAATTGTATATGGTGCTTCAATTCAAGATTTAATCTCGTAAATCAATCACAAATTAATATATCTTGCGAAGAAGTGAGCGCTAAGTCATTTAGAAACATCAAAGTAACAAAAGGTATTTTAAAAAACGAATGTTTAAAATTATTGAGATGAACTTAAATATATTAATGTCCTAGACACTTACCGAAATGAAATATACGTTATTTAAAACCCTTGCATCAACTGAGCACTGCTACGTCTAGACATTCTTTTTTACTTTTATTTATATTAGTGGTCTGTCAAGTTTAAATTGATGAGTAAGCAAGCTTGTAGTAAGGACTTTAGTCCTTATTTTCTAATAAACGCAGATTTAATTAAGTACAAAACCTCACCCTTAACCTTACTAAGGAGAGGAAAGACTTTGACAAAAATCAAAGGTGGTGTGAGGTTAAAAACCATATTTGGATGTTATTTAATTCATATTCATAAGCACTAAAATGCTTACTACAAACCCTCAAAACTAGCTTGACAAACTGCTAGTACAGTGGGCGCAAAAATGCGAGATTTAATAACGCTACGAACTTGTGAAGTGCTGTACTAAGTATTTGTCTACAAAAGACCTTTTGTTTTAGTTAGCTTTGATGTTTAATTTAACCCAACTATCAATTACATCACAACCAGCTTTAGTTCTGTGAGGAGACGCTTGATTTCTAACATCAGTAATCCTTGCTTAACAGTCTCACTAGCTAACACGAGTAAAACTGCATCTTGGCCGCAGCTAGTGAGAATACTAAAGCCTTTGTCACCTTCAACATAAATACGGTCAACACTACCTCTAGATAGCTCAATCCCAATACGTTCGCCTAAAGAAAGCATGGAAGCAGACATTGCCGATACCCGTTCGTCGTCCATTCCACCAGGTAAGCTAGCCGCCAAAGGTAGACCGTCGGGAGTAACAAGTGCTGCTCCCTGAACGCCAATTGTACCAGTAACAAAGTTTTGTAAAATACTGCCAAGTTTATCTGTATTAATTGCCATTGAAGTATTCTCTGTTATTTTAATTTAGCTAAATCTGAGTTTGGGATTTCTTAAATCCTAAATTAAAAATTCATGTTTGATTGACTTAATATATCTGTTACTACAAAGGAGTAAATTCAAATACGTCGTGAGTGCCACCCCGAAGCACCGATTCGGTATGTACCCCTCTCAAGCGCTTGTCGAGTACTTGCTCCAAAGCTCCCCAAACCGCACCCATTGTAAATGTACACTTACGCTCTGAATTTGGCGCTTCACCCGAAGAACATATAGTTTCACTAGTGTAAACTTTAATTACATCACCATCAGTAATAATTTTCTCAATTATGCACAACCGTGTGCCTTCTTTACCCAAAGCTTGCCCCAATTTTTGTGCTGCATCGTCTAAGGAAATTGACGCTTCCACTAAACCCAAATCTTCGGCTAGTTTTTTACCCCGTGCGCGGCCTGCTGAGGTTAGGGCAATGGCTGTAGCTTTTTCTCCTAGTGTTTCTTCCATGCCTACAATGGCTGCTTTAAAACACTTAACACTATTAAAATCACCTAGTTCTTTTCGGAATAAATCTGGCATATTTTTTTAATAAATAAAGTATGGTAAACAATCTTTAAATCTTAGTAGCACATCCAACGAACCAAAGCCTGTTGCCTAGTAAGCACGAAGAGTTATTAAACCAAGGACTAAAGTTATTACTACAAAATTATTTACTTTGCATAGTTAACTTTATAGACATTAGTGAAACTTTAAATAGTTTTGTATCAATAAGTTTCGTTATTACTTTGATTATGCTTAAATAAATATTGATCCTAAACCGCATGATTACGGATATTTTTATTTTTTATAAATATTGACTCAGTAGATTTTGGGAGTTATCTTGTTGCAAGCTGAATATTTTGGACGAAAATATTAAAGTTATCATTTAGGGCAAAATAACTGACTTCATAATAATTAGTTGTAGCGGTTCTCGCTTAAGTAGGTACTTAACTCCTTTAACAACCCCCTAAAAAGAAGCGAGAAGCTTGTTGTGATGTACCTTACTTCGATAAAGATTATTTAACAAAGTTTAGGGGTTTAAGTAAAAACCAGCTATCAAGCAGCGCGAATTAAACGCCTAAATCTAAATCACTGCCACAAAACGTAATTGCTCTCTTCTCTACAATACAGTTTGCGAACGTAGCGAGGCGTAAAGCCTTTGGCATAGCTTCTCTACGAGAGGCTGCGCCAACGCTTAACACAATAGCGTCTTCAAGAGTTGCCCATTGTGAATTATTTTAATTAGGCTCATTTAAATAGAATAAATACGTATTTGCCCAAATCGCAGCTTGAGTGCGATCGCGCAAGTTTAATCTGTTTAAAATATTCGTAACATGATTTTTTACTGTTCCTTCAGAAATGTAGAGTTCCTGAGCAATTTCTCGGTTACTAGCACCTGTAGCTATTAACCGCAAAACCTCTTTTTCTCTAGGAGTAAGTTCAGCTAAAGTAGACGGTAGAGGCGGGGACTGGGTTGGTATACCATTAGAAAATTGAGTTAACAGCTTTTTAACTATACCTGGGCCTAATTGAGTATATCCTTTATAAACAGCACGAATAGCAACAGCTAATTCTTCTGAAGGTGTATCTTTCAATAAATAACCCATTGCTCCATTTTGCAACGCTGTTGACACATATTCATTATCATCAAAAGTCGTCAGCACTAAAATTTTAGTTTTGCCAAAGCGTTTTTGAATTTCTCGCGTCGCTGCAACTCCATCCATAATGGGCATTCTGATATCCAGCAATACTACATCTGGCTTAAATTCAGCAACTAAATTAATCGCCTGCTCACCATTTTCTGCTTCTCCCACTATCTCTAAATCTGGTTCTAATTCTAATAACGCTCTTAATCCTTGACGAATTAAACCTTGGTCATCTACCAGCAGCACTTTAATCATTATGTCAACCTCGTTAAGGGAATATTAACTGTAATTTTGCAACCAGAACCAGGAGCGCTATTAATATTAAACTCACCTCCAAGTGCTAAAGTGCGATCACGCATACTATGAAGTCCAAAACCTGTAGTATTTTGCCCTAAATCAAAACCTTTACCATTATCTTGAATTATCAATCGCAAATTGCCTTTAGTCGTAGCGAGTTCCAGTTTAACCTCTGTGGCATAAGCATATTTAGATATATTTGTCAAAGATTCTTGAGTAATCCGGTAAATAGCGGTATTTATTTCAGGTGGTAGAGGATATTGCAGGTTGATTTGAGAAATTGGTAAAATCCCATTTGAGCGATGAAAGTTTTCTGAAAGACTAGCGATCGCCCGTTCTAAAGATTGTTCTTGTAAGGGATTTAAACGCATAGTAGAAACAGATTCGCGGACATCTTTTAGCGCTTTTGAACCTAATTCCTTTGCTGTGGCTAGAAATGTTTCAGCCTTTCCTGGGTTAGATTGCCATAGTTTTAAAGCGGTTTCTAATTGCAGATTTAAAGCAGTTAGAGAATGTCCTAATGAATCATGGATTTCACGAGCAATACGGTTACGTTCTTCTAAAGTAGCTTGATTTTCAATTTGCATGGCATATTGACGCAGTTTTTCATTAGCGATCGCTAGCTTTTGTCGACTTTGACGTTCAGACAATACTGCATTCATCATCAACAAAACAAAAACCAAACTTAAGCCAAATACCAGTGACGAATTCAAAATCAAAAATCGATATCGCTCTTGTGCCTGTGGCGATGCTTGAAAATTGAATAACTGATATTTTAGTTGTGTAGTAACTAAAAATAAAGCAAATGACAAACTTGTAACGAACAAACGTCCATTTAACTGAAAAATCAAACAACTCCGAGTCACTAAAATTATGTACAGAAAGGGAAACAACCGAGCAAATCTCTCCCCAAAAAGCCCAATCATTAAAATCAATACAATTTCAATACATGTGTATATTACTTTAGTTGTCTGGTTTTTACTGGGCAATATTAAGCCCATCGCCGCAAAAATTATCAGACTATAAACTGATAGCTCTGGCAATATGCTACAAACTGACAAGTCTGGAAATGCACTACAAATTGATAGTTCTGGAGGCTTAGGACGAAAATGCCGTGACGGAGGTGGTATAACGGCTGTCAATGCCGTGATCGCCAGTAATGTCCACTCTAGATAAAGCAGAGACAAAAAAGGATGTTTCTTAATTTGAATTGGACGACTCATCAGCCGCTTTGCTCCAGTTATGAATGAGTTAGGAATTTATAAGTTAGGAATTAGGAGTTAGGATTTTTGGATATTGTAGCGGTAGCCTGTGCCATTTCAGATTTTCGTTGGACTTAATAATTAAAAGTAAGTACAGTGGATAGTATAAAAATTATGTAATTAGCTCAAAAAGTATTTATAAATTAATCATAATAAAATTTTTCATTTTTTCTAACTTCTAACTATTTATTGTCAATCATATTTGTCAAAATTCAATCATGACTAAAGTCATGGGTAAAACCATGACTTTCTCCTCATGTGATTACTAAAGATAAGTTTTTATGATAGTGGCATCCAACCAGGAAAAACCCACGAGATAAGTAATGAAACTCAAAGCATTATCGCTAGTCGCTGGAGCGATCGCCTTAACTTTAACTGCAACCTCTTTTGCTGTTGATGCCCAAACAGCCTCACCTTCACCCGTGTTACTTGCACAAACTCTACAAAAAGAAAGAGGCCCTTGGAAAGAATTAGGTCTAACAGATGCCCAAAAAACCCAAATTCAGGCAATTCGCCGCGATAGCCGCACCAAAATGGAGGCTGTTTTGACCCCTGAACAAAAAGCCAAGTTAGAGGCGGCGAAACAAGCACGTCGGGCTGAGTGGCAAGCGCGTAAGGCTCAGGGACAAACAGGTCAAGGTCAACGACAACCAGGACAGTATCATGGTCGCAAAAAAGGTGATTTTGCTGACTTAAATCTGAGTGAAATACAGAAAAACCAAATAAAACAAATTCGGCAGTCTGAAAAACAACAGATTCAAGCAGTGTTCACCCCAGAACAACGCCAAAAATTAGAGCAATTCCGTCAAAATCATCAACAAAGAAATCCCGGATAATTCCCAATATTTCAAAAAATACTCAATCAACTCTCACCTAGACCCAGATACTTGGCAACCAGAATTACTCTGGCACTTACCCTTGACTGATGTCCAGGCATTGTTTCCCATAGTCAAAAATTAATAGACTTCTTGCAGAAGATGCGGAAAGGGGATGAAATTTTTCCCTTTCCCTTTCCCTATTTATTCTCATGCCCAATTTAGTAGACTTTCAAGCTAGTTATGAGTTATGAGTTAATTCAAAACTCCTAGTTTGATTAAGATGTCTAAAGAATTCGCAATTGGTAGTAAAGTCCGGGTTGTGGCACTACCGCCCTACGTTAAAACTGCTGAACCCATGCCCATGCTGCGCCCCCCCGATGTAATTCACATTGGCGAAGAGGGTATAGTCATTGACCGCAGGCCCGGTGGATATTGGGGTATTCGCTTTACTAGGGGAGCCTTTCTCTTAGATAGCCAATACATCGAAAGCACAGATACCCCACCCGAATCTCATTTAGAGTGAGATTAGCAGCAACCAATAATTGTAAACTTGTGTAAAGTTGTAATTCTGGTTTGCACCATGATTTCCCGCCGCACTTTTTTAAGCATATTATTTGCCAGTTGTATTTCTCTGATCAACTGGCTGAATTTTACCCCTGCTGCTAACGCTCTTGGTGGTAAACTTCCTGCAATTAATCAACCCGCACCAGAGTTTACTTTGCCAACCAATACAGGTAATGGCAAAATTTCCCTCTCTGACTTGCGTGGTAAGTGGCTAGTCCTCTACTTTTATCCCAAAGACTTCACCTCTGGTTGTACTATAGAAGCTCGCCGTTTTCAGCAAGACTTACCCCAATACCTTGAAAAAAATGCTCAGATTATTGGCGTAAGTGCTGATGATGTTGATTCTCACACCGAATTTTGTGATTCAGAGGGACTAAAATTCCCACTGTTGGCAGACACTGATGGTTCAGTGAGTAAAGCTTACGGTTCGTGGCTTGGCTTCTTATCTATGCGCCACAGTTTTATCATCGATCCTCAGGGCGTTTTGCGCGAGACTTTTGTCAAAGTCAACCCAAACATTCATAGTTCAGAAGTGCTGGCACGATTAGAAAAATTACAGTCCACAGCTTCTTAAACGATTAGTCTAAGTTAGGGATTTGCCTCCTTGCCTGAAGCATCGTATTACAAACGCTCCCCTCCCCAAAGCATCGGGGAGGGGTTGGGGATGGAGTGTTAAGGACTCTTGCAAGAGGTCTAGTATTTAGGAGTTTGAGACTCAAGTACAGTACGAAGTTCTTGAGTAAGACAGTGAGGGGTTTGAATCCCCTACCGTCTTGTTCTGACGCCTTGGCAAAGCGTCTTCGGAATTCTTCAACTGGCGGTAAGCCAGGGATATCATAGCAGTAGAATAAGTTAGTTCTGCGCTTTGGCAATTGATATCAATTGTTCGTAATCCTTTGGTGTATCAATATCGATATACCCTAATGGAAACGGAATAGAAAACACTTCATTGAGGTTTTTGTTAATAACTCTTTTTGCTCCTGAAGTTTCTTTCAGAGCAGCAAGTTCTGAAAAAAATTTCTGACTAAATAGAGCAGGTACACCTAATGTTCCCGCATATTCACAAGCTATAATCGGTTTTTTTGTCGAATAATATGCATCAACAAGTTGATTAATAATTTGGTGAGAAACAAATGGCTGGTCGCAAAGTGTAATAACTACTGCTTCTATTTTTTGAGGAAGATTATTTAACAATTCAATACCGATCTTGATTGAAGCACTCATTCCACAAGCCCAATCCAAGTTCTTAACTACTGTAACGGGAAGTTGCTTAAGTTGTGGATAAATCTGTTCTGCATTTGCTCCAAGTACTACTACCACAGGTTGACAAACTGAAGCGATCGCCATTTCTGTAATGTATTGCAAAAAACTACGTCCTTGGTAAAGCAATAGTTGTTTAGGTGTACCCATCCGAGTAGATGCACCAGCAGCAAGAATCATAATGGCTATAGTTGATTTTTCATTGTCTATTTGCTCAGTGTTAAATACCATAACAGATAAAAACTATGTGGGAAGTAGCAAGTTTGAGTTGCTTTCATAGGATTGGTGAATTGGTTGATTGCGATTTCTTAAAAAATTACCACTGCGATTTGTTAGGACTGCTTGAATTTCAGCAATAATGGCGATCGCTATTTCTTCAGGTGTATCTGCTCCGATATCAATCCCAATAGGCCCATGCAATCTTTTTAATTGTTCAGTACTATAAACTATTCCTTGCGAACGTAAATCTTCGAGCAATCTTTCAGTACGCGGCTTTGGACCTAAAACCCCTATGTAGCGTGCAGAAGATGGCAGCAACATTTTCAAAATTTCTAGATCGTCAAGGTAATTATGCGTCATTACTACAGCAATTGTATAAGAATCTATAAATATCTGTTTTTGTACAATTTCTCGCCGAGTAAGAATCACATCACAAGGCATAGTAAATCGCGCTTTAGTTGCCTCATTAGCTCGACAATCGACTACAGTAACGTCCCAACCTAATGATTGAGCAAACTGTGCTACAGGTACAGCATCATAACCTGCACCAAATATTACTAAAGGTGTAGGTGGTTGGATGACTTCAATGAAAACTTCTACACTACCTAAAGGTAACTGATAGTTATTTACTCTTGACTTTTGATTAGCAAAAGCTGCTTGAGTATCTGCAAGCAGAGATTGAATTAAATTTGGCTCTTTGATGTCAGTGATAATTTTACCATCTGGATACAGCAGTAAGCGCGACCCAAGTTTGACCTTTACTGCGCCTTCAAAAGCAAAGACTGTAGCAATAATACCCAAATGTTTTTTATTAAAGCACTCCTGTGTAAAAGCGATCGCATTCGGCGTGTTTTCTCTCTCAAGACGTTCGATGAGAACTTGCACTATCCCATTGCATCCCAGACCAAAGCCCCAAAGAATATCTTCAGAAGCAGTGTTATCGTAAGTAACAACAATTGGTTCGCCGTCTGACATTCGCTGTTGAGTATGCTCAAATACGTCGTTCTCCAAACAACCAGCGCTGATTGTTCCGATCATCTCACCTGTATTTGTCATCAACATTTTGGCACCTGGTCGGCGATAGGTTGAACCTTGAGTTTTGACTACAGTGGCAAGGAAAGTGATTTTACCATTTTTTTGACTTGACTCGAAGCCTTCTAAAATTGCTTGTAATTCGTTCATTTGATTGCTGATTTTTCTGTTTTTAGCAGTTTATAAACTTAAGTAGGCAGTCTTCATGAAAACAATGTGATGACTGTGCCATTGTATATTGCAGCCAATGTCAAACACTCCTTCGATTTGCTGCCCATCAAAGATTACAGTATATATTTTATATTCAACTGCCTTGTTTACCGCCGCAGGCATCGCAGTGTTCTGCTATCCAAGATAAGCGAAAACACCACTGAAATCATGCGCCGCAAGATAGTTGCTAACTTTAATTATTTATATATCATAATAGTTAGCACGAAATACTGATTTTTTATAACTTACAGTTTTGGCAAACTACTTTAAACTTATACAAAATTCTTAATTTGAGACTCTTTATTTTCATCAACAGTCTATTATATTTAGTTAAAATATCTATCTACAGGCTGAATTTAGTTTGAACAAAAACCAGGCATAAATACAAATTCAACCGCGATACTATTTTTTGTGGTTAATAGCTGAATCACCCTATAAAAACACAGAATTTTATGTTATCATTTGTGCCGCAGGAAATGAAAGACCCTGCTCCTTACCATCTATTGACAAGCATCGTTGCTCCTCGCCCAATTGCCTGGGTATCTACAATTAGTGCCTCTGGAATTTCCAATCTCGCCCCGTATTCCTTTTTCAATGCAGTAGCAGGTTTTCCACCAACTATTATGTTCTCAGTCGCATATCGTAGACATGAGCCAAAAGAAAAAGACACGTTACGCAATATTCATGAAGTTGATGAATTTGTGTGTCATGTGGTGGATGAAACACTGTCTCAGGCAATGGTTCAAACAGGAACAGAATTTCCTTATGGAGTTAATGAGTTTGAAAAAGCAAACTTAAAAGCTATTCCTGCTACAGATGTCCGACCGTTGCGGATTGAAAACTCACCAGTGGCAATGGAGTGTAAAGTCACACAAATAGTTCCAGTGGAAGGAACCAATAATGTGATGGTATTGGGTCGGGTGTTAAGATTTCATGTGCGTGAAGACCTATACCGCCAAAATTTGGGGTTAGTTGATACTGTAAGGATGCAGCCGATTACGCGCTTAGGTGGGCCAGCTGAGTATACAAAGATTGGGCAACTATTTGAGATGACAACTCCAAAGGTATGATCAGATGTTAATTGACAGGGGTTGTGCGTAGGTTTGTTGTAGCTTATAAAATTCACCCTTGACTCATTTTCAGTCTTTTCTAATACCAATTTGAAAAAAGAATGCGACAGATGCATAGGGACATACCTTTGTTCTGTCTGGCTTTCTTAATTTTGAATGTGTGAATTTTGAATTTTGAATTGGTATAAGGTTGTGCTTTCTGGGATTAGTGAGCATAAATCATGTGAGAAATAACCGGGGGTTTATCGCCTTGATGAAAGGCAAAAACCCTTTCACGAATCTCTCGATCTTCTACTGTAAACCGTTCATGCTGACGTAAATGATCCACCCAAGACTCGGCGATAAACGTCTCTAAATAACGATTTGGTACTGCTGTATCATGAAAGATACCCCAGCGAATCGCACCATCTCGTAGCCGCACCACTCGCAGGGCATTAATTGCCGCAATGAATTCCTTTGCTTGATCTGGGTCAATATAATATTCAAGTGTGACTAAAACCGGCCCTTCTTCTGGTTGTAATTCAATTACTACTAGCGGTTCCGCCCGCCGTAGTGCTGGGCCTAAATCCAGTTTTCCTGATAGTAAGCGATAACGCCGCGCTGTGAAGGTTCCCCCTACTAAGCCGATCGCAGCAAGGAATAAGGCAGTCCGCATACCCCAATGTTGTGCTGCTGCACCCCAAACAATACTACCAATTGCTGAACCTCCTTGAAATACCATCTGATAAGTTCCTAGCGCCCGCGCCTGCACCCAAGCCGGAACCGCAAGCTGCACTGTAATATTCAAGCTAGATGTCATACTTGTCCAGGCAATTCCAGCTGCCAGTAAAGCCAGCAACACCAAAGGTACGTTGTGAATGAATGCCAGAATTAATGTCGCAACCGCAAACACCAGAGTTCCGGCAATCACAACTCCATCGGCTGTGAGATGTTGACGCACTCGTGGCATCAAAATTGCACCAAGAATCGCCCCAAATCCAAAGCAACCGAGTAGTAAACCATACCCACCTGCTCCTTGTTGCAAATCCTGTTGTGCTACCAAAGGCAACAATGCTAACAAAGCACTGGTGCAACTGGTTAAAACAATGGCTCGAATTAACACGGCTTGCAGGGCGGGAGAAAAACGGACATAGCGAATACCAGCCCGCATAGAACCCAATACTCGCTCTGCGGGTAGGGCGCTTTTATAAAGCGGTTGGCGCTGCCAACGATAAAGGATGAAAATCACTCCGATAAAGGAAAGGGCATTAATTAAAAAGACGACTCCCGCATTTGCCGCCACCAGTATAAAACCTGCGATCGCAGGCCCAACTGCTCGGGCAATGTTAAACCCAGCACTATTTAAAGCGATCGCTGCCATGAGTTCCGATCGCGGTACTAATTCTGGTACAATTGCCTGCCAAGCTGGGCCATTCATTGCCGCTCCCAAATTGAGCAAAAACGTCAACGCCAACAGTGACCACGGTGTAATCGTACCTGCAAAAATCAATCCACTCAATATGAGGGCAGCAACCAGCATCCAGACTTGCCAAAACAGCAGTAACCGACGGCGATCAAAAATATCTGCCGTTGCTCCGGCTGGTAATCCTAACAGCAGCACTGGCAAAGTTGCGGCTGTTTGCATCAGTGCCACCAACAAAGGAGAGGTGGTGAGAGAAGTCATTAACCAAGCTCCCGCTGTGTCCTCCATCCAACCGCCAATGTTGGAGACAATTGAGGCAATCCAGCGATCGCGAAACAAAGATTTACGGAGCGGACTCCAAGCAGAGGTTGTCAAAGTAATTCGTAATTGATAATTCGTAATTCGTAGTTGCAATCAGTTCAGGATTATACCTTCCACTGATTTTAAACCACCAAAATCTCTGATTTGGCGGGGGCTATGACACCAAGTAATTACAAATTACGAATTACGAATTACGAATTAGTAATTATTTGGTCATAACTGCGCTATGCACATATTACTTCAGCATTCGAGGAGCGGGGCCACGAGTGGTATCCAATCCTGACACACGAGGTAAGGTAATTGTCTTGCCTGTTTGTGCTGCTTCGTAAATCAACGCGATCAGTTTTTGGTCTTGCAAACCTTCTTCACCAGGGGTATGGGGTTGCTTATTTTGAATCACACAATCCGCCATGTGATCAATTTCTAAAGCGAACTGGTTCTTCTCACCTATTCGCACTTCACTAATGTTTTCTGCCATGCTGTTCGTTGGTGATTTGCGCGAAATCATCATCCGCAAACCGTTGTAGGAGAACGCCGGATCGAGTTGTCCCCAGGCATCAGAGCCGAAGACGCGAAACCGCCGCGCTTCGTGAAAGCCGTAGCTGGTGGAGCAAATTCCTAGTATCCCACTGGGAAACCGCAATTGGAAGGTAACACTTTCTTCTACTTCTTTAAAGCGCGGATCGCCAGGAGTGCTGAAGATTTGGGCGCTAATTGCGATGGGTTCTTCTCCAGTCAAATAGCGAGTTGCATTCAAGCAATAAACTCCCACATCTGGTAAAGAGCCACCTCCAGCTAAGGCACGTTTCAACCGCCACTGATTTAAGTCACCTCCTTGGTTTTGGCCGTTATCTGCCTGAATCACCTTTACAGTTCCTAATTCTTTGCTGCGGATTATCTGAATCATGGCGCGATGGTGCGGCTCATATTGGCAGCGATAAGCAATCATCAGCTTGCGATTGGCTTGTTTGCACGCATCGATCATCTGTTGAGCATCTTCAACTGTGGTTGCCATCGGCTTCTCACACAGAATGTGCTTTCCGGCTTTAGCACCACGCACCGTATATTCTCGGTGCATACTGTTGGGCAGTACGATGTAAATTACATCAACGTCTGGATTGTTACGGAGATTATCGTAATTCTGATAATTGTAAACGTTCTGCGATTTGATACCATACTGCTGGGCAACTTGATTGGCTTTAGCAGCATCGCCACTAACTAATGCAGTTGGCTTTGCTAGTTTACATTCTGCAAACGCAGGCATGATTTCTTCTAATGCCAGTCTTCCAAGTCCAACGATCGCAAATCCCAAGCGTCGCTCTGGGGACAATGCAGTCGGTGGCCCCCCTGTCTCAACTTCAGTCTTTTCCGAGATGGGCGGAAACTGAATTTGAGGCGGCAGAGTTCCTCCATGTGGGGTGGCTTCCTGAGTCGGCTGCTGGGCAGCAACCTGTTCACTCATACTACCAATTGCAGTAGCTGAAATGGCTCCTAACCCAGCAGTAGTCATAATCTGACGACGAGAAAATTTTCCTTTAAACAATTTAGCCATCGTAGTTTTTTAAAATTATCCTTTAAACAATTTAGATATTGTGGTTCCTTAATGATGAAATTTTGGACTTAGTACAGCATTTGATTAATTTGTTGTAGCGAATTAAATAAAGGCAATACTCTGCAATGCTAATGCATTGGCTGACAATGCCAATGTATCGGTTGACAATCCTAATGCGTCGGCAAACAATGCTAATGCATCGGCAAACAATGCCAATGCATCGGTTGACAATCCTAATGCGTCGGCTGACAATCCTAATGCGTTCCCTGCAATTAAAACACTACGCGAAGTTTGCTTATTTGCAACGAACACATCAGAAGGATTTAAAGGAGAGGTAGCGCTATTGGTTGAATTTGCAAACAGAACAAAGAAATACTCAACTAAATTGTATTACCTTACGGGGTACTGGTTGGAGTTGTGGTGCCAGTTGAACTTGCATGATTAATAAGGTAACTAACCTGTTGCAGGTGTTTTTGGATGGTTGGTAGCGTTTGAGCCGCAAATGCTTTCACATCTGGATCTTGTCCCTGTTGAGCTTCAGTTTGAAAGGCGGAGACATCATTTTGATGATCTTTAAGCATCTGATTCAAATATTCGCGGTTAAAGGCAGCACCAGAAAGTTCGGATAAACTTTGCTTGACTTGCTGATTTGTCGTGTCGAGACTAGTTGGCAGCGTTACACCTTTTTTAGCCGCCAACTGTTTAAGTTGATTGTTCACCGGGGTGTGATCTTTAACCATGCGCTGTCCATACCGTTTTACCGCTTTGCTAGTTCCGCGTTTTGATGCTAGTTCTCCTAGTTGGACTTCTGTTAAACCACCTTGAGCAGCTTTAGTCATAAACTCTCTGTCTGAAGAACTGAGGCTATTTTGCCCTGATGTATTTGATGATGTAGTTGGTGATGCAGTTGGTGATGTAGTTGGTGATGTAGTTGGTGATGTAGTTGGTGATGCAGTTGGGGATATAGTTGCAGATGGAGTTTCTGTCGTTCGCACAGATTGAGCAGATGGAACTTCCGATGTAGTTTGGTCATGAGGAGTAGTTGGTGTGCAACCACTTGCCAAAGATAAGGCGATCGCCACTAGACCACTAGAGAAAATTTTAAAGTTAGACATAATCAATGTTCTCCTTGGATAAAACTGTATCTGGTAACGCAGAATTAGAAATGAGTGTGATTATCAAAAGGGTAATGGCAAAGCCAGTCGTACAGTGACATTAAGGCTTTGAGGATAAATACATCTTCCAGTCGATAGACTCAACAGCAATAAACACTTATATAGAAGTGAATCCACTGGCTTTTTTGAAAATGCATTGAGTTAAGTGACACAAGAATTTCTTTTGAGAGGATGTGTATAACTTACACCTGCAAAATTGCCATCACTGTTGACGTAAATAAAACAGTTAATAGTATTAATATTTACCCCAGCCAAGCTGGATTCATGGCTGTACTATCATTTTGGGTTGTGGTCTTATATCGTTCGTATTGCCCTTTAGCTGCTGCTTCACGGGTACGCGCTAACAGTGCTGCCACTCGTGCCCGATCCATTGGCTCAAACGTGCGGACTGCCTCAAAGGCTTGGTCTAAAATTCTCATGCTATCGATGCCCGTAATTACGACTGAGGTAGGCAAATTCATTGCGTAGTGCAGACACTCAATCGCACTAACCGTGTTGCTTCTAAGAATGTAGGACTCTCCAATTGATTTCATTCCCAGCACACCAATGTTGTTTTTTACCAACACAGGTAGAACCTGATTTTCAAAACTTCTGAAATGGGCATCCATAACATTTAATGGCATCTGCACAGTGTCGAAGCGGAAACCATTTTGTGCAGCAGTTTCCAGCATCTGGAGATGAATCAGGGGATTCTTATGTCCTGTAAAACCAATATAGCGAATTTTGCCCGCTTTCTGCGCCTCAACGACTGCCTCCATTGAGCCGCCAGGAGCAAAGACGCGATCAGGGTCTTCAAAGCGCAGTATTTCATGATGCTGCACTAAGTCAATGTGATCGACCTGCAAATCTTTGAGCGATTCATCAATCTGCATTTGGGCAGCAGCTTTGGTGCGACCATCGATTTTCGTCATTAAGAAGACCTTTTGACGATAACCATTTTTAAGAGCATTTCCCATCCAACGGTGGCTACGTCCGTTGTTATAGTCCCAAGAGTTATCCATAAAGTTAATGCCACGATCAATGGCACTACGGATTAACTTGATACTTTCTTGCTCTTCTTCAATTTTTCCAATGTGATATCCCCCCAAGCCAATCACAGATACTTGTTCTTTGGTGCGTCCAAGGGTACGATATAACATCTCGCCACGTCGAGTTGAAGCGGATGATTTTTGGGCTAGCAGTTGAGTATTTTCATCAACGGGTTTTGTTTGAGCGAGGAGCGGTTGCAAAAATCCTTCTGAAACCGCAAGTCCTGCTGCAACTAATCCCGAAGCAGAAGCAGTTTTTAACAAGCTGCGTCTACTGATTTCCATAATTTTCTCCTACAAGCAAAAATAGGAATAGAGCCGTATAGTATCACGGCAATCTGGCGCAGAAACTCTAACTAAAGTGTGTTTTGAAACATATTCCCCAAGATGTATTCACAATGTAAGTCCTGGCATTATGAATGCATTGACTTGCATCTCTCTAAAAAATGCGTCGTTAGTATGTTGCCCGTGTCTTCAGCGTGCTGCAAGGAACTTATCATAGTCGCCAAGACAAAAAGAGTACTTGATCAAGGACTAGGCAAAGTATATCGTTACTCTTAGTAGTATATGAATGGATTTTCTTGTCAGCATTATTTAGAAGTTCGATCCATGAGTGATTCCCAAAAGCACACTGCTCTTATTGATCGCGCCTACACCGAAAACTGGAAAGCGCTTGACCTATTGGGGAAGGAACTTGCAGAAGTCCCACCAGAGATTGGGCGGTTGACCCAATTAGAAACGCTTGACCTCTCTTTCAACCCAATTCGATTGATTCCAGAGGCAATCACACAACTCACTAATCTCACAACGCTTCGTGTCGATAGTTGCGATATCGAAATTGTGCCGGATGCGATCGCACAACTCACTAATCTCACAAGGCTTTCCCTCTCTGACAACCAAATCGCCGTTGTACCGGATGCAATTGCACAACTCACTAATCTTACGACGCTTCGCCTCTTTGAAAACCAAATCGCCGTTGTACCGGATGCAATTGCACAACTCACCAATCTCACAGAGCTTGTCCTCTATGCTAACCAAATCGCCGTTGTGCCGGATGCGATTGCACAGCTCACTAATCTCACAAAGCTCCACCTCTCTAGCAACCAAATTGCCTTTATGCCGGACGCGATCGCACAACTCACTAATCTCACAAGGCTTTACCTCTCTGGCAACCAATTCGCCGTTGTGCCAGATGCGATCACACAACTCACTAATCTCACAGAGCTTGTCCTCTCTTATAATCAAATAGCAGTTGTGCCGGACATGATCTCACAACTCATTCATCTCACAAGACTCGACCTCAGTAACAACCAAATCGCTGTTGTGCCGGATGCAATTGCACAACTTACTCATCTTACAAGGCTTGACCTCAATAACAACCAAATCGCAATTGTGCCGGATGCGATCACACAACTCACCCATCTCACAACGCTTGTCCTAAAAAATAACCCCATTCAAAATCTGTCGCCTGAAATTATTCGTAAAGGCTGGGGTAAGTATGAATGGCAAGACGGAGAACCCCAGGTAATTTTCGCCCATCTTAAACCTGTTTAGATATGTTGCGAAACGCCCCTTGAACGAATTAGAATGTCGCTGAATAGTTCTTGCCCAAAGCGCAAAACTGGCTGGGTAAAACACCAAATAGGATTGTGCGTAACACTTCAGCTTTGGAGTGCTATAAATTTTAATGCTCTTGGTGGTTTAAACTGACTTTTCACTGCATCTGGAAAACCTCTCTTTAAATCTCTCTCTTTTTAGGAGAGAGACTTTGAATTTCCCTTTTCCTGCATCGGGAAGGGGGTTAGGGGGTTAGGTTTTTGATGGACTTTTCCATATAACGTAAAAAAGTCAGATGGTTTAAAACTGATTCAAATGTGAGTGCAAGCCGATGCATTCACAATGCAAGCCGATGTATTCGCAATGCAAGTCGATGTATTCACAACGCAAGTCGATGCATTCACAATGCAAGTCGATGCATTCACAATGCAAGTCGATGCATTCACAATGCAAGTCAATGCATTGCAAAAGCTTACCCTTGTTTTAAGCTTGCCCGATTTAAAAACTTTCTTTTACTGATAGTTTTTTTGTTGTAATGGGTACATTAAATATACACTAGACCACTGTATACATCTATGACTATCCAAGATACAACACGCCGTTTACGCCCTCAAACCATCAGTCAAGATATTGACTCATTCCACGGTTGGCAAACTGTCAGCACGTACAACACAACTCGTGCTGATGCCTCAGTTGCAAAGTTACAAGAAGTTTATCAGGCAATGTTGATTTCTCAACAAACCGAAACTGAGAAACAAGCTTTATACCGTGCTGCTTCTGATGCTGCCCGATTAGCAGAGTGGGAATTTCATAATGCTGTATTAGCGATGAAAGAAGTTGTGCGTGGGCAATATGGTTCAGACAGCGATCAAGCTCAAGCGGTGGGACTGAAGAAAAAATCAGACCGCAAGCGTCCTTCCCGCAAAAAGCCAGTTGCGATCGCCAGTTAATCAACTTGATTGAGTTTAGGAATTAGCGATCGCTAATCGGATGATTGAGTTTTCATCGTTTCGGCGTTGCAGTTTATTAGAGATGCGATCGCGCTAAGTTAAAGATCCACCCTAGTAAATATCTTTTAACTTCGGACTGGGGGCTTGCATCCGTGCTGCAACGCCCTTGTTAGCTTGCAATTGACTTCTTATTGTTCAATCCGATCAATCCACTTTGCTATTTTATGTCTAGTCAAAGATGATTTTGGCTCAAAAGCACATTGAGTCCAAAAAGTCTTCTAATGCATACAAATCTACCGAATCGAGGTCTTTGGGATGGATGACTACTGTTAATTTCTTTGTCACAAAGTCTTTCTTTGACGCAGCAATGAAGGAAATAACAATCAGTTTCGTTAAAGTCATGCGGGGAAGATTCGTCCGAGCAAGATCGGAACCAATTATCGGGATAGTAACCTCTAATCCATGACCTTTTAGCCGCACCTTTTCCCAAAGGCAACTTAACGAATACCAGATATCATCAGCAGTTGCTTTGACTTTCAAATCATTCCCCATAAAACCATAGGCATTTAAGAAGAATTGTCTATCTGGCCCCAACACAAGAGTTGTACCGATTGGATATCGCCAAAATTTTCCCTTTTTTTTATTCGCTTCCCTCTTTTTGTCGGCCTTGAAAGGCTCTAAAGCAATATCGATCTCAGCATCCAAGCGTTTTTGGTCGCCATGATACACTCCCGTGAGGAATTGCCCTTGGACACTTGAGGGTTTGATGACCTCCCCCAATTCCGTATCGAAAACATCGTTAGCCCCGATTACTAAGTGCCCAGGTTCATCAAAAAGGTCGCCTATTTTAATCTCTATCGTGGCATTGGGTGAAGACATTAGAATTCGCCTCGAATATAAAGCTACTATTCTGCGATCGCTGAATTGGTTTAAGCGTAATGTTAAAGCTGGTTTTCCCCGCCAAGGACTCAGATAACACAGATGAAACTTCCATAATGCCAGCATCGTGCTGATCAGCATAAGTAATCTGCTTTTTATTGTGGAACTCTCCTGGATGAAGAAACTTCAACTCAGCAATCTGTTCCATATTCTTTGGTGACAGTCGAAGAATGATGCTTCGATCTGGTTGAGTAGCACTCGATTTAGTTTGGAAAAATTTATCATTCAGCATGACCCAATCTCCTGAGTTTTTCACAGTTCCAGTGCTTCGGGAAGTGCTGCTTTTTGAGGCAGGAGTTTTTCCAGGTGTTGCAGATGTGTTATTTGCTGATGTTATTTTCTTGCGATCGCTAGCTACAGGCGAAGATTCAGATTCTGTACTGCTTCATACTCTCGCTTCTGCAACACTGTAACTCTTATTAGATAGATCGGCAGGCAGTTGTTTATCTCTTAAATTACAGCAGATGTACAGTCATTCCATGCCCGTTAATGTACTTGACACCACTTTGCGCGGCGCTAAAAAGCCAAGGACAATTGTTACCAAAAACAATGCTGGAACATCACCAAACAGGTGTCCATGTTCCGCAGGGTCAATTACTGCATGTACCGCCATGATCAGCCCGTGGACTAAACTTGACCAGACAGTGAACCAGATTAAACTGAGGTAAGCTTCTGGTTGCCTTGAAGCTAACAGCAAAAATATACCAAGCGTTGCATAAACACCAATAATCATCTGTTCGTATTCGTGCTGGCCTGGTTGCCACAACCAGCCTGATGCCCAGACCTGAGTTAGCGGATAGATAAGTAGAAAAGCTATTCCAATAATAACCAGAGCGATTCGTAAATACCGATCACGCCCATCCATTACTTTAACCTCCGCTATTTTCCACTGTAGTCTCTACAAACAAAACTGTATAATTTTGTGATTGTATTCCCACTAATGACACTTGAGCTTTGGAGTGTTATAAATTTTAATGCTCTTGGTGGTTTAAAACTGATTTAACTGTGAATGCAAGTCGATCCATTCGCAATGCAAGTCAATGCATTCACAATGCAAGTCGATGCATTCGCAATGCAAGTCAATGCATTCACAATGCAAGCCGATACATTCGCAATGCAAGTCGATGCATTCACAATGTAAGTCGATGCATTCACAATTCTGACTTTGTTTCACTGTTTACTTTGCGGCTTGGTGTTTGCGCCGACGCATGTAGGCAGAAGCGACACCTGCAAGCGCTAGACCTGCAATTGTCGTCGGTTCAGGAACAGTAGCCGTGTTCGTTTCATTTGCGGTAGATAATCTCAAGCTAAAATCGACAGGCGAACCATCGCTGACCGTGCGCTGAATGCGGAACACTTCACCAGGGTTGACGCGCGCGCCTGTAAATGTTGCAACGGAGTTGTTTTCAGATAGCGTCACCTTGTAAAGGTTTGAAGTAACAGTGCCAAACTGAGCATCAGGGCTTAACAGACGATAGACAATATCACCGACAGAGACATCCAAGTTATTCAAGTTATTGTTAATTCTTAGTGCAGGCCCCGATCCCGTCGTCAGAGTAGGACTAACATATGGCAGGGACGTAGCTCCTAGCTGGGTGAAAGTGAAGACTGGTTCACCGGAGGGAGGCGCTGAGAAAACGTCTAAGGCTTGATTGACGAGCGAGACTGCTTGTGCAGCCGTTGCAGTGATAGCTAAGGTAGCTAGTGCTACAATAGTCGAGAGTGCGAACTTTTCTGTTTTCACGATGTTTGAATAGACTCCTAATTAGAACTACAATCATCAAAGCTAGCCAATTGAACTTGAAGATGCACAGGATGGAAGGCAGGGATTTAATTGGCGGTCATCAGCACAAAATTTGCTACTCAACGCAGCTGGAAAACTGAGCCATCGCTTAAGAAAACCAAATTGATTTTCTAGAGATAACTAGATATCTATGGTTTTCCTACTGATTTACTCTCACCGCAGCATCCTTAAAAATCACTAGTATCATAATAGATTCACTAAGCTTTTTATTGTCTTCTTTACTGCTTCACAAAAACTTTAAAGTAGTCGATTGCCCTCTTAAGTCACCTTCAGTAGACCGAAAAATGAGTGCGATCGCTAATCGTGTGATTGAGTTTTCATCGTTAGGGCGATCGCGCGATTCCTTAAAGCTCAATGGCAGCAATTAATCTCTTATTTCATATCTTGCATTTGCTGATTGCTCGGACGCTCCAACTCCAAATCTTCCCAAGAAACTGGATCTTCTACAGGTTCCAGGTGAGTTGTAACGTGAGTTGAAGGTAGCGCCCGAAGAATAGCAAGCTCAATTCCCTCGCATAAATCATGCCCTTGTTGCACTGTCCAAGCTCCAGGCACAAGAACATGAAAGGAAACAAAGCGACGGGTTCCAGCAGTGCGGGTTCGCAAGGCATGGAACTGGATGTCTTGATGTTTGTACTCGTTAAGGATGCTCTTGATTGCGTCAATTTCTTTTTTAGGTAAAGCTGCATCCAGTAGTGCGCTACTGGTTTCCCGCAGCAAACGAAATCCTGTCCAAGTAATATTTGCTGCTACTATCAGGGCGACAATTGGATCGAGCACGAGAGCGCCTGTTACTTTGACAAGGAAGATTCCAACTACCACACCACCCGAAGTCACCACATCGGTAAACAGGTGGTGAGCATCAGCCCTCAGTGTAATGGAACGCAACCGTCGCCCTGCCCCTAGCAAGATAAAGGCAACAACGCCGTTGATTGCGGTTGCAAATAGGGAGAGTGCTAACCCCAATCCAAGCTGTGTTAACGGTTCTGGATGCAACAACCTTCCCCAAGCTTCAACAGCAATGCTGATGGCTGCAACTACAATCAACGCACCTTCTGCACCACTGGAGAAGTATTCAGCTTTAGAATGCCCAAAGGCGTGTTCGGTATCGGCTGGTTTAGCAGCATAAGTCAATGCCCACAGAGCGACCAATGCAGCTACGAGATTTACAATTGACTCAATAGCATCTGAAAGCAAACCTACTGACCCGGTTAGCAGGTAAGCGCCAAACTTTAGAGCAATAGTGACGATTGCTGCTGCAATCGACAAGAAAGCGTAGGAGCGGGCTGATCGACTACTCATCTCGGTCACGGATGTTACTACAGTGATTCCGAGCTAACAGTACCAAATTTGACTTTAATCGTCATCAGCCCTGAGACTTCTACTGATTGGCAAAAGAAACGACAGGATCAATATGCTCAAGACGCGATAAATCGCGTCTCTACGTCAGGATTTTGGGCTTATCTGAATATTTACTACAGGATATCATTGCCGCGTATGAACTTCTTGCTCATACTGGTAATCTAGCGATCGCCAATCAGATGATTGAGCTTTCATCGTTTCGGCGAGCGCAATATCTACAGCAGCTTGTCTAATGTAATTGGCAAATCGCGGACGCGCTTACCTGTAGCATGATAGACAGCGTTAGCGATCGCTGCGGCAGTGCCGGTAATCCCAATTTCGCCAATTCCCTTGACACCAAGCGGGTTGATATATGGATCGCGTTCGTCAACAAACAACACCTGAATATCGGGAACGTCTGCGTTCACTGGGACGTGGTACTCAGCTAGATCATGGTTGACAACGCGTCCTAGATTCGGGTCTGTTACCGTATGTTCCATCAGTGCCATACCGATACCATAGATAATCCCACCGATCAGCTGACTGTTTGCTGTTTTTGCGTTAAGAATGCGTCCCACACCAAAAGTTCCCACCCAGCGCGATATTCGCACTTCGCCCAAATCAGGCTCAACACGAACTTCGGCAAATTGCGCTCCAAAGGCGTGCATTGAGAACTTCTTTTGTTCCTCTCCCAGCTTGGCATCTGCACGCGCTTCGATCATTTTCATTCCATGCCGTGCCAATATTGCTTCATAAGTTTCGGTTGCGGACGATTTATTTTTTAAGAAAAAGCTGCCATTTTCGGCAATCACATCCTCAGCGTTTGAACTATAAAGCGGCGATTTGCGATCGGCAAGTGCTAGTTGCAAAAGCTGACTGCGAGCTTGATTTCCGGCTAAATGCACGGACGAGCTAACACTAGCGGCAGTTTGCGAACCACCGGAAACGGGGGTTTCTGGCATCTTAGTATCGCCTAGTTCAAAGCGAACTTTGTCAACTGGTAAACCGAGTGCCTCAGCTGCAACTTGAGTCATTACAGTATAAGTTCCCGTACCAATATCTTGCGAACCGCTTTCTACAACAGCTGTACCGTCCGCCATAATTCGAGCGATCGCTGATGCTGGAGAACGGTTGGTAGGATAAGTAGCTGTCGCCATACCCCAGCCAATCAAATAATTGCCGTCTCGCATCGAACGGGGCTTGGGATTGCGCTTTTGCCAACCAAACTTTTCTGCTCCTAATCTATAGCACTGGATGAGTGACTTGCTCGACCAAGGCAGTCCTTTACTAGGATCGACATCAGCATGGTTACGCAGACGCAGCTCGATGGGGTCGATGTTGAGTGCATAAGCCAGTTCGTCCATTGCCGATTCTAGGGCAAACGATCCAGAAGATTCTCCTGGCGCGCGCATGAAAGTTGGTGTACCTTCATCGAGCTGCACCAGACGGTGGCTGGTTTCGATATTCGGGCTAGCGTAAATCATCCGGGCGCTTTTACCAACTGGTTCGATAAATTCATCGAAAGTTGAAGTCTGGGAAATGCCAGCGTGTCGCAGAGCGGTTAATTTGCCCTCGCGGGTTGCACCTAGAGCAACCTGTTGAATTGTCTCTGGTCGGAAGCCAACAGGCCCATACATCTGTATCCGACCCAGTACCAGTTTAACTGGGCGATTAACCTGCCGTGCTGCCATCGCAGCTAGAGGCACATGCGACCAAGCCGACCCTTTGCAACCGAAGCCACCGCCGACAAAGTAAGACATCACCCGGACTTTCTCTGGCTCAATCCCCAATACCCCTGCCACTTTTTGTTGAGCCTGAAAGATTCCCTGAGTTGCGTCATACAATAGCAGTTGATCGCCCTGCCAAACTGCTGTTGTGGCATGAGGCTCCATCGGATTGTGATTTTCAATCGGTGTAGTATAGGTTTGCTCGACACGCACAGCAGCAGCCCTTAGTCCTTGGTTGACATTACCGTGAGCTGAATCAGGCGACTCTTCTCTAGGGATTTTACCTTTAGGCAAGTATGCTTTAGCGAGGTTCTCCGGCATATTGATGGTCGGCTTTTCTTCGTCATAACGAACTTTGACGAGGGAAGCAGCGTACATAGCTCGTTCAAAGGTATCGGCAACCACGATACCAATGTGCTGACCGCTATACAGGACAACGTTATCTTGCAGCACTTGCAGCTTGCGACCACCGCCCTTTTCTCCAGAAGCTTTGGGCGCGTTCAGGTGGGTAATTACTGCCAATACACCCGGTACTTGCTCTGCTGCCTTTGTATCGATTTTGGCTATTTTACCTTTGGCGATCGTGCTTTGAATCGTCACTCCATAAGTCATTTTTGCTACCGGAAACTCTGCCGCATAGCGTGCGCCACCCGTTACCTTCAAGTGTCCATCAACTCGATTTAGGGGTTTGCCGATAACTGTATTTGTATCGCCTGTATTCATGCCATCCCTCCCACTGTTGCCAGGGCCTTAACAATTGTACGTTTAGCCAGTTCGACCTTAAACCCGTTGTATTTTTGAGGTTTAGCCCCGGCGACAGCTACAGACGCTGCTGCTTGAAATGTTGCCTGGTTTGCCGGTTTATTCAACAGGGCTTTTTCAGCTTCGTAAGCACGCCAAGGCTTTGTTCCTACGCCTCCAAGGGCAATACGTGCCGCGCGAATGATGCCATTTTGAATATCTAATGCAGTTGCAACCGATGCCATTGCAAAGGCATAAGAGGCGCGATCGCGGACTTTTAAATAGTGCGATCGCCTAGCAAGGTTTGAAGCAGGCAAATCAACAGCAACGATTAACTCTCCGTGTTGTAGAACTGTTTCCCGTTCCGGCGTATTGCCTGGTACGAGATGAAAATCTACAAGGGGAATACTGCGCTCTCCGTTCGGCCCGCGTGTTTGCACAACTGCATCGAGTGCCACCATTGCCACAGCCATATCAGAAGGATGGGTGGCAATACAGCGATCGCTACCGCCAAGAATTGCGTGAATCCGATTGTAGCCCTCAATTGCCGGACAACCTGAACCTGGAACGCGCTTATTACATGGCATCGAAGTGTCGCGGAAGTAGTAACAACGGGTACGTTGCAGCAAATTCCCGCCCACACTTGCCATGTTTCGCAATTGTGGCGATGCTCCAGACAACAATGCCTCCGATAAGACAGGGTAACGCTCCTGAATCATCGCATTATAAGCAACATCGCTATTGCGTGCCATTGCGCCAATCCGCACCCCGTTACCCTGCATTTCTATCTTGGTGAGCGGTAATGGGTTAATGTCAACCAACTCTGTTGGTGTCTGGACATTCAGCTTCATCAAATCGATCAGGCTGGTACCACCTGCTAGGTACGAGGCTTGGGCATCTGGAGTCACCAACGCCACGGCATTCTCTGCTTGTCCTGCTTTCTTATAGTTAAATGGCTGCATCTTTTTTTCCCTCTAAGACATCTCGAACAGCAGCCACAATATTTGGATAAGCACCGCAACGGCAGATATTGCCGCTCATCAGTTCCCGAATGTCGGCATCTGACTTAGCGTGTCCTTCGTTCACCAAACCCACCGCCGAACAAATCTGTCCTGGTGTGCAATAACCGCACTGAAACGCATCGTGGGCAACAAAGGCAGCTTGCATCGGATGCAGATTATTTCCTTGTTCCAGTCCTTCAATAGTTGTGATTTTTGCATCGGTGTGCATAACGGCAAATGTCAAGCACGAGTTAACACGCCGCCCATCAACTAGTACCGTGCAAGCACCGCACTGCCCGTGGTCGCAACCTTTTTTAGTACCAGTCAGCCCGATGTATTCCCGAAGTGCATCAAGTAAGGTAACACGCGGTTCAATCTGCAAACTATGTGCTGTTCCATTCACTTGCAGCGTCACCTTCATAGTCTCAGCTGTCGAAGTTTTCAGCGTTGGAGTAGTTTTTTTGATTTGAGTTTGTGCTACACCTTTCTCTACAAAATTAGCGATCGTAGCCGCTACTGTACTGACAATCATCAATTGACCCAATTTGCGGCGTCTTAGGGCAAACCTCATCTGTTTACTCCATTCTTTTTTTGTTGGTAATAATATTGAGTAATTCTCTTGACTTCAATTCTTTATAAAAACCCACTCTTTTTTACAAGCACTTTCCTAAAAATGACATTGTTAACAGAATACAATTTCATCTTGCTATCGTCCCTCTATCAGAAGATTTATGCCATAAGTCTCATTTAGAGTTGTTATCATGTTTTATAATAAAAGCATTTTTATTTGATAGGACAGTGAAAATTTAAATTTATAGTAATTATTCAATTAACCATCTCTACTAATTATTAGAAATTACTGTTAGGATAATCCAGGGCGACCGTAGATATAGTTACTCTTGATCGCAACCAAGGTTAAGAAGCAATGAAAAAATCAGCACTTCTCGTTTGATTTTTTAACATGACCCTCTGGTTGGAAACCATCAATCGCCCAAATCAAACCGCAGTGTTCAATGGCTGTAGCTGCTAACTTATCTTGAGTATAAGCAATTGTTTCACCTAATAGTCCCAAAAATTAACAATAGAGCTACAGGGTAGGCGCAATCTAATTTTATAGTTAAAATTACAGATTATTTTGCACAATTATATGTTGGCAGAGATAATTTAAGTATTAAAGATGTTAAGTAGTACGCTAATTTATAAGGTAAGTTTATCATCCCTCTGAGGCAATCATTTTTTGGACTTTTTCCAAAAAATGGGATCATAGACTACTTTTTTTGGCGATGGCTACGCTCGCTGTACCACTTGGTAGAAGCAAGCTACGCAAAGCGTCTCCAAGAGTTGGGATCACAGAACTTTTCGGTCTACTGAATGTCTAATCAATTCAAGACGCAAAGGAGAAAAAATGGTACAAGTTGCAAAGATAGGTCATGCTGGATTTAAAACGCCAGACGTAGAAGCTATGCTGGCATACTATACAGAAATTCTGGGGTTTGCTGTGAGCGACCGAGGCTCTGATGGAGCTGTCTATTTAAGCTGTGCAGTAGATCATCATACAATCATTCTCTATCCGTCGACAGAAAGCGGTCATAATCACTTTGCTTTTCAGATTAATGGCAGTCAGACATTGAAAGAGGCAGCGAAACAACTGCGTGACGCAGGCATCCAGGTAGAGCAAAAAACAGATGCCCAACCAGGAATACCGGAACTGCTTCAGTTTTGCGATCCTGAAGGACATACTCTCCAGCTATATTCAGCCATTCAACAAGTCAGTCATGGGTTTCGAGAAACAGGCATCGTCCCTGAAAAATTAGGGCACGTCGCCATGTATGTGCATGATGTCCATAAATGTGTTGATTTTTATCAAAACATGTTAGGCTTCCGCGTCTCTGACTGGCTCGAAGATAGCTTTGTCTTCATGCGATGCAATCCGGATCACCATACTATGAATTTTTTGCAGTCTAAACAGCAAAAAATGTTCCACATTGCCTTTCAATTACGAGACTGGGCACATATGCAAACTGCTTGTGATTTTTTGGTAAAGCACAACATTACGCCTCTTTGGGGACCAGTACGTCACGGGATAGGACATAACATCGCGACGTATCATCAAGATCCCGATAAAAACATAGTCGAGGTATTTACTGAAATAGATATCATGCTCAACGAAGATTTAGGATATTTTGAACCCCGACCCTGGCACGAAGATTTTCCTCAAAAACCGAAGGTATGGAAGGATACTCCGCAATCTGTGGCTCACTGGGGCGGATTGCCACCTAAGGAATTAATGGAGTAAGTAGGTGGGCAAAAAATACCCAAATATGTAAAGATTCAAGCCCTTCTACGCTGAAGAAACTCACACTCCTTGAGTAATATCATGTCCGGTTAAAGACTTCTCATTTAGACCGCAGGGGGCACTTAGCTGGGGGGACTTAGCTGGGGGAAAGAGGCTTTTGCGCGAATGGCACAGATGCGGGAATTATAACTAATTAGGCGGACATGATATAAGGGTTGAATCTCTACTAACTGTAGATGCTTATGTACACGAAAGCCAGCCATTGAAACTCCTCGCCTCTTTAGAGACAGAGAGTTTTAATTAGCTGACATTCCACAATTATTCGTTTAGCATCAGGAAAATGCCTTTGTGAACCGTAGCAAGGCTTTTTTCTATCACAAAGGAATGGCTGCTGGTAGATGTTTTTTCAACTTACTTGCAAACAACTACTAATTAGATATTCAGACAATAAACCCATATTTTCTCAATACAGTCTTAGCTTGACTGCCAGATAAAAACTGGACAAATTGTTTGGCAGCAGAAATATTTTTACTGCTTTTAATTATTGCCACTGGGTAGACAATTGGTGAGTGAAGCTTTTCGTCAGCAGTGACTACAACTTTTACCTTATTGGAAGTTTTGGCATCAGTTGCATAAACTATGCCTGCTTGGGCATTACCACTTTCTACTGCGACCAAAACTTGACGCACATTGTTACCAAAGACAAATTTTGATTTAAGCTGATCGTAAAGCTTCAAATTCTTTAAGACTTCCTCTCCATATTGCCCTGCGGGTACACTCCTGGGTTCACCGATCGCAATTTTCCTAATCTTGGTATCTATTAAATTGGAGAAACTATTGATACCAACAACATCCTGAGCCACAATTAACACTAGACTGTTATTTGCCAGGTTACTACGGCTACCTGATAGCAACAGTCCTTTTTGTTCTAAGGCATCCACTTGCTTTTTGCCAGCAGAAATAAAGATATCCGCAGGCGCACCTTGCTCAATCTGTTGCTGTAAAGCACCAGAAGCCCCAAAGTTATAACTAATGTTAATATTTGATTTACTTTGTTGGTATAAAGGCTTAATTTTTTCTAGCGCATCTTTTAAGCTAGCAGCTGCGGACACGGTTATTCTGGTGCTTGATTGTGCTATTCCAGGAGAAGGAGTAACCAATGGTAAAACAATTGCCAGGAGCAAGCCTGCAACTGCTACACCTAGAAAGCCAAAAATTTGTCTTCTTTTCATAGAAAAGCCGCAATATAGGTTTTTTGCGAAAATTGATTCTAGGTAAAATCCTAGCAGCAATACCAATATTTAACCAACTTTATCGGAAAATGCTTAAAAAAGAACAAAGGTTAGCTATTAGCTAAATATTTGCTAGCAATCACTTATATATAGCTTATATGCTCATAAATGAGCGTATGGTAAGTAAGTTTTCTCTTTTAAACTTAAAAACTTCTGAAATATCACGGTAAGCTAGTTTAAATTATAACTGATGATTGTGTCAATAAATTGTTAAGTTAGCTGCTTTGTCCCAAGCGCAAATTCGCTTTGAAACAAAGGAGTGCTTACCCCTAATCCCTCTTTTGTCACTCTGGGAAAATAAAAATTGGGGCTAAATGATAAAATATAGATTTAGTGATAAGATTAGTGATTGCAAGCTAATAGAAACCTTCAAACAAAGCTTTACAGTTAAAATCCATCTGGGCAAGGGTTACAGATTATTCTCTGCTGAAAGTGACAAAAGAGAGATGACACAGTTTCCCACACCAGCTTATCATTTGCTGAATATCAATGATTATTTCGTGGCAAATGTGCAGTTTTCTAGTGGTTGCCCTTATAGCTGCGAGTTTTGTGAGATTCCAGAACTCTATAGCAACAGTCCCCGGATCAAAACACTAGAGCAAGTGGTTGTAAAGTTAGATGCAATGCGACAATCTGGCAATCTGGGGGCAGTATATTTTGTTGATGATAACTTTGTTGGTGATCGCCGCGCCGCCATGAAGTTACTTCCTCATAGGTTGGGTTGAACTTTAGTGTTACCCAACAAACCCCTCTTATAGGTTGGGTTACCCTGCGGGATCTTGCTACGTTCCTCAAACGCCACTTGCTACCCTTCTCCTAACAAAGACGCTGTTCGCGAACGGGAACGCTAAGAGCGAACAAGCCGGGGAACCCGTCCAACGCAGTGGCTCCCCAACCTACATTGGAGTTATTTCTTAGGCTTAACCGAACAGTATTGCCCTCATTCCCGTGTTTCACATGAAAACAAGGAATCCCCAACAAATTAAACTACGAATTACGTTAGCACAGCCTAAAGCCTACGGCATAGCTATGCTTAGAGCAACTAGGAGCGTCATTACGTAACTTGCTTTTCGCCAAAGACGAGCATTACGAATTATTTGAATAGGGCATCCAAGCATCCAATCTCCCTAGTACTGCCATATCTTCTGCATCTAATTCCACCGGAATCCCACTGCGAATCAATTCCGAAAAGTCTTCATTAGGAACCATAACAGTCAATGTGTATAAGCGAGTAAAACCAGTATTTTTAATCAAATGAGTACCAGTAGGAGGTATTAATAAACTATCTCCAGCTTTGATTGTGGCACTCTTGCCGTCACAGATAGCGATCCCTTCCCCTTTGAGGACGAAAAACATTTCCACCGCCCATTGATGGCGATTTGGGGGTGTTTGTCCAGCAACATCGAAAATTTCTATGCAGCAAGTCAAGGAAGTATTAGCATTTGTCGAATCGAAGATAATTGCTAATCGATTAGAAGCGTCGGGACTTATGCGAAAGACTTGGTAATCTTTGCTAGATTTGATAACCGGAATTACACAACGAGTAGCGTACATTTATTTATCCCCTCTGAAGTTATCGATGGGCATGAAAATTTCTAAAATCCGAGTTCTGAATCACAAAATTTTAGATTTTAAATTTGGGATTTTGCATTGAGCGCTCACGCCGAAGTCTAAAATTTAACAAGATACCAGAGTAAGCGAATTTAAAGGCGAGAACAAATCTAAAATTCTTGATTGCAGAAAGAACATTCATGGATGGAATCAATCTAAAATCTAAAATCTAAAATCTAAAATCTAAAATTGATTCACTCCTCACTCTTTTGCAGCGCTGTTAAAATCCGTTGGGAGTCAGTGACAAAACCGAAGCATTGTTTAACATTGTACAATGTCGCCAGCCAACAATATTCAGGAGAAGTAGTAGCGGTACAGTCTTTAACTAACACGCAGTCATATCCTAAGAAGCTGGCATCACATAACGTAGTTAGGACACATTGATCGGTATTAACACCAGCAAAAAATAATGTTGTCTTTCCCAGATTCCGCAAGATGCTATCTAAAGGTGTATCCCAAAACCCACTCATGCGATATTTGTCCACACGAATATCTTCAGGAATCTGTTCTAGTTCGTCTACTATTGCTGCGGCCCAACTACCTGCCATGAGTACTCTAGCACCATTGCTCGGCAGTGGATCGCCCAATCCCACACCCTCCCCTGTGGGATTATAGACGTGACGCGAACCAGCACTAATATTGAGTAAGTCAGGACGATTTCCCCAATTTATCCAAATGACTGGAACACCAACTTCACGCAGTTCTGGAAGTAAGTTGTTCAAAGGTTCAATAGGCTGACGCGCCGGAGTTACGTCCACGCCGATATGCGCTAACCACCCATCAGGGTGACAGAAGTCGTTTTGCATATCAATGACGAGGATAGCAGCTTTTGCCAAGTCTAGACGCAGGTTTTTAGTTTCTGTTGATAAAATAATCGGTTGTGGGGCCTTTTGAGGACGAGTGATATCTGCGATCGCATCATTTACTGTCCACGCATTTGGTGGAACTCCCAATGTCCGTAATGGTAAATTCATAAAATTGTAATACCCAACGCCATTTTCTATTTTGTAACTTGAAACTTAGTTGAAAAGACAATTACTTAATTAAGGTTAAATATGATAAGCTTCACCATCCAGAATGTTTTGATTGCTGTTAGTGATGATTATGCAACGGTAGATGTACAGATTGTAGATGGTGCCATCGCAGCCATTGCCCCCAATCTATAGGTAATCGGCACTGTCTATAGATGGCAAAAATAAGCTGCTGCTACCTGGTTTTTTCAACGCCCACACTCACTCATCAGAGATGTGGCAGCGAGGAATCATGTCGGTTTTCCCTTTAGAATTATGGTTGGCAAAACTGTATGATTATGCCCCCCTCGATCCCAAACAGGTTTATCTCAGCGCTTTAGGTACTGTGGTAGAAACCCTACTTTCCGGCGGGACGAGTGTAGTAGATCATTTGGTGTTAATTCCGGGACTTGAATTAGAAATGATCGCCATTGCAACTCGCGCTTACACAGAAGTAGGAATTCGTGCCTTTATCGCCCCTTTAATTCAAGATGAATCCCTCACCGCAGGTATTCCATCTGGGGAATCAGCCCAAAAGCATGAACCTTATTTTCGCTCAACTGCGACAACATTAGAAATTATCGAAGAAGCGGTGAGATAGTTTCATCGCCCGGATAAGGGTATAAATATTTTAGTTGCACCAACAGGGATTCAATTGTGTACTGATGCTTTATTTCAGGGATGTACTGAGTTAAACGATCGCTATAATCTTTGTCGTCACTCCCATTTACTTGAAACCAGGGCACAGGATAAACTCGCCCAATAAAAGTACGGTTGTACTGCTGTATAAGATTTGAAAAGAATCGGATATTTGAGCGATCGGACAACACTTGCCCATTGCGTTTGGTTATATGATGCTGATATCGCCATTCTCGCCGAAACTCAATCTACAGTTGTTCATAATCCTTTAAGTAATTTGCGTTTAGGCAGTGGCATTGCCCCAATTTTAAAATATCGCCAAGCTAGAGTAAATGTAACTTTTGGTTGTGATGGTGCTTCTAGTAATGACTCTCAAGATTTGCTAGAAGCAATTAAAATTGGTTCTATCTTACATAATGTTACAGACTCAGATTATCAACATTGGATTACACCTAGACAAGCTGTATAAATGGCATCCTTGGGAGGTGCAAAGGGACTGAATATAGGAGATAAACTCAGTTCTTTAACTGTCGGTAAACAAGCCGATTTGGTACTTTATGACCTCACCAATTTATCATTACTACCTCGTACAGATCCTATTAGCTTATTAGTCTTAGGTCGTCCTATCAATGTTGTTAATAGTGCTTGGGTAAATGGCAAGCAAATTGTTGCTGATGGCAAAGTTACACAATTAACATTGATGAATTGTGGCAAGAATTATTTAAGTGCAGTCAATGGGAGACAAAATGCAAGTCTGAAACTGTCGCGCAAATCGAGCCTCATTATCAGACGGTTATGGGGTTGTAAAAGATAAGAAAATACAGAACTGCGGCAAAAAATCCGTGCTTTGGTGTTTAATATCCAGTTAGAAAATGAAAAATATATACTTAATAACGTTGACAATTATAGTCTCAAAGATTACATTATAACTTGGGTGATGAGTTTTTAGATATATGATTGAAGAAAACAATCAGAAGAAAATAGACGAGCAATTGCCAGCCAGTTCTTCTCGCAAAGAAGAAGATAAAAATTACAGAAATTGGTGGATTGAAATTGTTTCAATTTTAGCAGTAAGCTATTTGATTTTTAGCCTAATTAGCCCAATATTTCTCAAAGAAGGGCAACAACCAAGAAAGATAGAAACTCCTGACATTATCATCATTGCCATTGTTTTATTATTTAACTCTGGTTTGCTCAATAGACTAGAAGATTTTGCTATTTCTAAGGATGGCGGCTTTACAGCTAAGTTTAAGGAATTAAAGCAAGAGGTTAATAAACAGAAGCAAGAGGTCGATAAACAGAAAAAACAAATCGATGAGCTTCAAGCACAACAGCTAGAACAACTAGAAAAACAGCAAAAAAATTTAGAACAAACACAAGCTTTTATGTTTGGTTTTTTGCTTGCCAAGAAGGATTATGAAAAGATTGATCAACTTTATAAACACTCTAAAGCAAAGACGAGTTATGACTTTTATGTATCAAACAATGTAGGTGATGAGTTAAGGCGGTTACGAGATTTTAAATTAATTCAGACGAACTCTGGTCATATCAGTCATGTGGTTCAAGCAAGTAATTATGGTAACAAATCAATCGATTTGACTCAATATTTTCATGTTACAGATTTGGGTGAACAGTTTTTGGCAACTCGTGAAGCGCTAAAGTATAGGAACCAGCAAAAAATGACAAATCCTCTGGAAACTCCAAGCCAAACTAGTACAATCAACTGACATTACTAACCTCAATTGCAGATTTGCTAGTGCAAAGATATAACTAAAACTTTTGGCGTCGCTGAATCGAGGTATGAACTTGGATCTAGAGACGTAAAATTTTACGTCTCTACAAGGATTTTCACCATAACGCACAATCGTTTTCATACCGCAATCAGCAAGCAACGCCAAACTTTTTTATAATAATGCTTCACAGTAGCTTAAAACCCAATAATACGTTACATTTATGTGAAAATACTGGGTTCAATAATGGAGTAAAACTGGATTGATTATCCTACTCAGAGGAATTATGAGCAAAAAAGATTACATAATATACACTTAAAAAACCCTAATTTATCCTCGGTTCATTTTTAAAAAATTGTATTTTATAAAAAAATAATTCCTAGCTAGCCGAAAATCTTGGCGCAATCATGCCCAACATTTTTGATTGCGATCGCTAATTTTCAGTCTACTATTTGAAAATTTACCATCACAGACAACTATCTAAAGAGTGAAAGTTGTTCCTTGAAATCCAGCCAATAGTTAGTTGTATAATTTTACTCAAAGATCAATAATACAGGATATCGCCAAGACAAATTTTATTTCTTAAATGTTGCTAAAGATCATGATCCATGTAGCTTGACGCCATTAACCATCTTCTGCAATTATAAAGAGATGGCTATTAAAAGCTAATTATTCTAGTGCTTGGCTGCGATTTTAGAACTGATAAAATCGCCTCCTTGCATATTATCATAATCTTTATTTTTGCAGCATATCGTATACCACAATATCATTGCTTATGCCCATTAGTGTTATATGCGGTTTTTCAAAAACCAAATAGAAATTTTGTACTAAGTGTGGTGAAAATTTAGATAATAGAGGATGTTTCCATGTCTAGTTCCTTTCGTTGGCCATCAGCAAGGGTTGCTTTAGTAGTTCTGGGAATGACAACTGCTACAATAACTCCCATAGTAATTTCTACCCCAGCCTCATCTCAAAGTACTGTTCCATCTACGACACCATCACCTGATACACAATCACCTGCGACACCATCGCCTACTTCCACAGTAAACTTGTCTGATGTTTCCTCAGATTATTGGGCGCGTCCCTTCATTCAAGCCCTGGCAGACAATAACGTGATTAGTGGGTTTCCTGATGGCAGCTTTAGGCCAAATCAAGGTGTGACTCGTGCAGAGTTTGCCGCCCTAATTCAAAAAGCTTTCCCTAACCAAAATCGAGTTCGGCAATTAAGCGCAGGTGGATTTAGTGATGTTCCTGCTGGCTATTGGGCGGCTTCTGCAATTCAGAACGCCTACGAAACTGGATTTTTAGCAGGTTATCCTGGGAACGTATTTAGACCAAACGAACAAATACAGAAGGTTCAGGCGATCGTTGCTGTAACCAATGGTTTGGGTTTAACTGCTAGCAGCACTGGAACCAGTAGTGACCTCAGCACCTACTATAACGACGCCTCAGCTATCCCGAACTATGCTATTGCTAGTGTGACAACAGCAACACAATCTAATATTGTTGTTAATTATCCAGATGTAAAACAACTTAATCCGCAACAGCCCTTAACTCGTGCTGAAGCTGCGGCACTCTTATATCAAGCTTTGGCTAAACAAGGAAGGGTGCAACCCATTGCGAGCAATCTTCCCGCTAGTCAATATATTGTCGGTGCAACTCAAACCGGTAATGATATTGTTTCTCTTGCTGCATCCAGTAATTCTTTGACAACTCTGACTTCTTTATTAAGGACATCAGGTTTAGCAGATATTCTTCAACAGCCTGGACCTTATACAGTCTTCGCTCCCACTGATCAAGCATTTGCTGCTTTACCTGCTGCTACTTTACAGCAGTTACAGCAACCAGAAAACAGAGATGCATTGATCAAGATTTTGTCATACCATGTAGTTCCTGGTGCAGTAACTTCTAGTCAACTCTCGGCTGGAGAACTGAAAACCTCTGAACAAAGCCCTGTAAATATTAAAATCGATTCTGCTAACAATCAAGTCTCGGTGAATAATGCCACAGTTATCCAGGCAGACGTGAAAGCTAGCAATGGTGTTATCCATGCAATTAATCAAGTCCTCATCCCGCCTGATGTTAACATCAGTAAGTTAAATCAACCGCCAACAGGAAACGCAAATGGGACAACGCCTGAGGTGAGGCCAGGTAGAACTACTCTTGGTGGTCCTAGCTATGTCGGAGTTGCTGGTAACATTGGTTTGAGTGGTGACGATACAGCTCTGAGCGATGGTAACTTTGCAGCGATCAGCAAAGTTGGTTTAACACGCAATATATCAGTGCGACCAGCGGTGATATTTGGAGATGATACACTGTTTATGGTTCCCTTGACTTTGGATTTTGCTCCCCGCACAGCAGGGTCGGTGGGGACAAGAACCTTTAATATATCTCCTTATGTAGGTGCTGGTGTTGCTATTGAAGCTAATGCTAATACTGATGTTGGATTACTGCTAACTGGTGGTGTAGACCTTCCTGTTGGTTCTCGATTTACGGTAACAGGTGCTGTAAATGCTGCTTTTCTGGATGACACTGATGTAGGGTTACTATTTGGAGTTGGCTACAACTTCTAAGTAAATAGAAGTAGAACAGGCGGTAGGGTAGCACAGATGTGCTACCCTAGTGTATTCAAACAAATTGAAAACAGCTATAATACCAGGCTTAAATCAAACTGTATTAAGGTCGCTTGATGGCTAAAGTAAGCCCATCAGCGATGGGGACAACAGAGAGCGTTACCCGTTCATCATTATGTAATTTCTCGTTAAGTGCCCGAATAGCTTGGGTACTTTCATCTTTATTTTGCGGATCAGCAACTTGTCCTGACCATAAAACATTATCAATAGCAATCAATCCACCTGGACGGAGTAATTGCAGCGATCGCTCATAATATCCATCATAATTTTCTTTATCAGCATCAATAAAAGCAAAATCAAATGTCTCGGCTTGCCCAGTTGCCAACAGCTGATCTAAAGTTTCTAAAGCTGGTGCTAATCGCAAATCGATTTTATCGGCAACCCCGGCTTCTTGCCAATATCGACGAGCGATCGCAGTAAATTCTTCACTTACATCAGCAGCGATTATCTTCCCATCACTCGGTAGCGCCAAAGCTACAGAAAGTGAGCTATAACCTGTAAATACTCCAACTTCCAGGGTTTTCTTGGCTCCAATAAGCTGCACCAAAAGTCTCATAAACTGCCCTTGTTCTGGTGAAATCTGCATTCCACTTCGGGGATGGCTGGCGGTTTCTTGGCGCAACTTCAAAAGAATCTCCGGTTCCCGCAGCGAAACGGATAAAAGGTAATTATATACTTGGTTATCAAGACCTATAGACTGTTTTGGCATGGTAGGTGAGAGAATTAAAAGAATCTACAGTTATACTATCGCCCAAGAGTAGTTTTTCAGAAATTCCCAGTCAATTTAATCTCTGTCATCTTCATCTGGGTATATTTACACAGCGTTATTTTATAATTTAACTTCTAAGTTTTCAATTATACTTTGGGTGATGACATCAGAAGTTTGGAACTTGATGTCAGGCCAGAGGTGGCTGAATTTGCAACTGTAATATGGTTATCCACTAGAAAAGCAAGAAAAGGGGATGGTGCTGCAACAGGTGAACAATTCGTAAATTTAAAAACCTGCCAAAATGGCAACCTGATTCTAATTAACCAAGTTAAATTGTACAAAGATAAACGACTTCAAAGGTTTTGTTATCAGGGGCTACCACGTAAGCAAATTCATTTTGTAAAACACTATTTACTAAGTGATTTGCAAAAATAAAAAACTATCTTGACCAATTATTTGCAGAGTATTTTCTGGGCAGATAAATATCAATAATCAGGTTTGGCATTTGCTGCAACAGGAATATTAAATGCGTGCGGGCGTTGTTGTTGAAGTACGCATTAGCCCTCAAATAATGGGCAACGTCTGTATACATTCCTGTTCACTTCAGTGGCAAATAGCTGAGTGGGAGTTTGGAAGCTGACTGATATGCTTCCTCCCACTCTCTTTTTATTTAATTCGTAATTTGTAATTATTGTTGAAACACTCGCGGGTAATTGTGAGGTATTTTTACATATTTGAGATGCTCTCATCAAAACATAAACTATCATTAAAAATGAGTATCCTGTAAAAATTCTATAATCGCTGCATTCAACACTTCAAAAGCACCAGTTGAGGCATCATGATAGCAGTTAGACAAAATTTTTAATTTAGAATTGGGGATATATTGATGCAATTTTTCACCATGACTAACAGGAAACCAACTATCTTGCTCACCCCACAAAACTAGTGTAGGACACTTAATTGCACTTAGGTTATTTTGAATTTTGGTAAGCATATTAGGCTTATTTTCTTGCAAATTCTTAATTTCTTGCGCTGCTATTTGTAACTCCTCGGCAACTTTTGCAACTGTACCAGGTAGCTCAATAAACGGGTAAGTTATCCAATAGACATCTTCTTGTGTCAAAATTGATGGATCAAATAATACTCTACGTCTTTCTATAGCCATAACTTCTCTAAATAGAGGTGCAAACAAATATGCAAGACGTAAAGAATCAATTGTTTGTATTATTTCTAGGGGCGTTTGGGCAAGTAACCACATAGCCCAATGGGGTAGACGTTCGGCAAAAATAGGTACGTTTACGACTACAAGCCGCCCGACTAACTGCGGATTTTCTTGAGCAAGGGCAAGGCTAACCAATCCCCCCAGAGATTCAGCCACAATCACTGCGGGTTGATCACATAATGCCTCAATAACTCTTTTAAACTCAATAACTTGATGACCGTTGTGTTCTCTACGCGACAATGGTTTTTCGGAAAAACCAAAACATTTGGCATCAAAACAAATTACCCGAAAATATTTAGATAATGGAGCTATACTATGACGCCAATTATAGCTCCAACTACCCATGCCATGTAATAAAATTAGCGGTTTCCCTTTACCTTTTTCGCCATAAGCAATTTGTATAGGATACCCTTTTGCATCAGTAATAATTAGACTTTGCCGCCCTTTAGGGAAAGTAGCTTGCCACCAATCTTTCATTCCATTATCAATAAATAATTTAACCACCAGTTAAGGCGTTCCACAGCATTCTAACTAGTATCACTGGTAATGCTACTAAAACAATGGCAATCAGCAACAATCCCACCAAAACGCCAAAGATAAACCACCTGTCCGCACTCTTTTGCTGGCTAGGAAACTTTAAGTAATCTTCCAATAGCTTGATATTATTAGTGTTAGCTCGCCAGGCAAAATCAAAAAAGTCTCCCAAAACTGGGACAGCGCCTACCAAGCCATCAATGATTACATTTAAAACCATTTTGCCTAAAGTGGCTCTAGATACACCCAGCCGCGCTGCTTCTAGGATGATGTAGCTAGAAAACATGATTCCCAAAAAATCACCACCAATAGGTATAAGCCCTAAAATTGGATCTAGACCAACACCAATCTGCGTACCAGGAATGCTAATAACATTATCTAGCAGCCGACTTAACTGACGCAGGCGCTTCAAGGTGGGTGCTTTGGCTTCAGGTTCAATCATCGAAAATCGAAAAGAAGAATCAGGCATGAAGGCGATCGCTAAGTTTGTCTTGAATCGTTAGACATTTTACTCCCCTACTGAACTTTTGCAAAAATTTTATCAGGGATTTATAACGATATTTACAATTTAATATTTTTTATGAGATTCTGACTGTGCTTTTGGCGCATATCTTCGCCGACAGTCACGTTCAACTGATCGCCAATTAACAGAACTGCAGCACTCATCGACAGCCAAAGCATTAAAACTATTACAGCCCCTACTGCACCATAGACTTTATTATAATTGCCAAAATTCGCCACATAAAGCCGAAATAAAGCAGACAATATCGCCCAGAAAACAGCTGCTAAAATTGCTCCAGGCATCATTGGGGTGCCTGAGTTCCACTGGCTTGGGCCATAGCGGTAGATAAAGCTAAAGGCGACAGCAACAATACTTAAAGCTAAAGGCCAACGTAAAAGCTGCCAAAGATGCAACAAGATAATCAAAGAACTATTTCCGCGCACTACCATTCCCAGCAGCAAATCGCTGGTAAATACTAAGAAAGAAGCCAACACTAAAAGCAACATAGTACCGACTGTTAATCCTAGAGAGACGAGCTTGGCTTTCCAAAAGGGACGGATTTTTTCTGAAGGAATTTGATGGATTTGGTCGAAAGCAGTCATCGCGGTACTCACCGCCCCAGAAGCAGTCCAAATTGCTAATACAAAGCTTAGAGAAAATAAACCAGTGTTTTTGGAGTTAGTAATTTCTGTAGTAGCAAAATCACGTATTATGTCGAGAGCTTGTTCTGGTAAGACTTGACTTAGTTGTGTTGCCAGCTGTTTAAAGGTAGCTTGTAAAGATTCTGCCAATAAGCCAATGGCTGTGACGATCGCAAGAATTGCAGGAAACAGCGATAACATAGCATTGAAGGCAATTTCCGAGGCAAGTCCGAAAAGTCGTCTTTCGATTGTCCTGGCAAAAGTTTTTTTGAGCGTGCGCCAATTGAGGTGGCGAAAGAAGCGTAAAAAACGAGGCTTTGGCATGACTTAGAGTTAAAACTGGTTGACTTTATTAACTACTGTGCCAAATTTTGCGTAGCAATCGCATTTATCTTTTTACCGCAATAATTTAGAGGGCAGGGGCAAGGGGCAGGGGAGGCAGGGTGAAGAAGAATTATTGATTGATGCCCAATGACAAATGACAAATGACTATTTATTTATGAATCAAGATTTAACACAACAGTGGTTGACAGAAATCCAGACACTCAAAGAGCAAATGACGGGACTTCAGGGCGATCGCGATACGGCTTGGGAAAGTGCCCAAAAATGGCGTCAGCTTTACAATACAGAAGCAGAACAACGCCGCACAGATGCCCAATTGTCCCAACAGGCGATCGCATCCCTCAAGGCAGATTTGCATAAACTCCAGGGTCTTGAGATGGAGATACTGCCTGCTGAAACACCAGTAACAGCGATCCAACAAGAAATAGAACAACTAAAATCTGTGGAGGAATTGCAAGCTAAACTCATCGCTGTAATCAAAGAACGCGATCGCCTCTTGCAAGCTTTGAAAACTGAGCAGGATAACCACGCTCAAACCCGCAATAGCCTTACTACTGCTTTAGGTGATGCTATTGATAGCTTGACACGCGAACGAGCCAAAGGAGAAAAAGAAAGTCAATGACCTGCCTAAACCTCGGTTTCTTTAATAAACCAGGGTTCTTGTTGTTCACAAATGATTTAGGACTGCTACATGAGGTTGAGCTACTTATTGCCCAACGACTAAAACTTTGTTTTCAGTGTAATTGCGGTTCTCGATATTAGCTTAATCGCCTTTGTATCAAGCAGTGCTTTTGTTTTATTCAGCGTAACTTTTGGCAGTCTCAGAGCAATATTTGGCTTAACATGGTTAGCTAACTTTGATTTTTATTTTTTAGGTATTCAATTTTTAGGAATTACCATAGCTGCCTGGTTGTATTTAGAACTGATATTTTGATCTGGTTTTCTGCCAGATGGCAAGAGTGGATTATTGAACAGGATGGTCATGCGATCAGCTACATTCACTTTTCTCAACAAGCAGAGTGTTCTATACTATACAATTTGTATGTTGAACCACAGGAGCCGCTAGACAATTTTAGTAAGTTGTTCTTAGCTCGTCTCAGCCACCAAATAGCACTACCTTTATACTTCAATTGCCCACATCAAAATAGGCAGTTTTATAGTGAATTGAGTTTTACACCAGTTAATCGCAATAGACTACCGTTTGAATTAAAAATTCTCCAACTGACTAATCGAATACCTCTTAAACTTACCAGCAGAGAGCTAGAAACTTAATTACACTTTAGAGCGTCAATTATTTGTATAAAAATTAGCTAACATTCTCGTGAAATTGATGCGGTCGCTGTTAGTAAACATGGCAAATTATTAGTAAGTGGTGGAACAGATAGCCCAATAAGTCAAAGTGGGATTATCAGCAATATTTGGATGATAAAAGTTTGAAATGCTCAGACATTAAAACTGTTAAAAACATTACAAAGAGATTCTAGATCAATATATAAATTAATTCTCAGTCCCCATGCTAAAACAATTATTTTTGATAGTTGTTGTAAAGCCCATTTTTGGGATTGGATAAATAATAAAGACATTACAGATATTCATGAACTAGTTCGTAATACTGTACTCAGCCCCAACAGCAAAATTATTGTCAGTGTTGCGTCTGATGGCAAAACAATGACTATCACAGATTTAGAAACTTTGAGGATGTTGTGAAAGTCGTGAGCATACTAAAAACCTCTCTCCTTTAACGCTATGGTATAAACTCCAAAAAATAAATTATCCAATTTTTGGAATCAAAACGGCTTTTTCTCGCCCTGCCCCCTGCCCTAAAAGCGTACCCCTACGGGGAAGCAAGCTACGCGTAGCGTCCCGCAGGGATGGGATTTTTTTTACTTGCAAGTCCCTAATACCATTTCACGAAAAATCTAATACAGATGCAAACTCTGAAAGCTTTGCTGCATTTAAGTTTTTTAATTGCGAACTTGTACTGAGCGTAGCCGTAAAGCCTGCGGCATAGCTACGCTTAGGGCGTAGCCTAAGAAGAGAAGTATTGCGTTAGATAGCGGGGCGAAGCCCATTGCGAACTTGTACTGAGCGTAGCCGTAAAGCCTACGGCATAGCTACGCTTAAGGCGTAGCCTAAGAAGAGAAGTATTGTGAATTGGTATAACGCTATCCTTGTATCGGCTGAATGCCAGATGAAATTAATATCTCTATTGATTTGCTATCTAGAGGTTTGGAGAACAAATATCCCTGTGCGTACTTGCATTTCATGGCTTTAAGTAGTGCCAGTTGCTCTACAGTTTCTACGCCCTCTGCTATTACATCTATATTTAGACTCTGGGCTAGGGTGATGATCGCTTGGACAATCTCCAAGTTTTCTCCGTTAACACCAATCTTACTAATAAAAGAACGATCAATCTTCAAGGCATTACTTGGAAAGCGGTGCAGGTAACTCAAGGATGAATAGCCTATACCAAAATCATCCAAGTGTAATTGGATATTCATCTGTTGCAGTTGCAAAAGCATAAAAGCTGCTGATTGAATATTTTCCATCAGTACGCTTTCGGTAATCTCCAGCTTTAAATTGTTGCCTTCCAGACCAGTCTCTTGCATAATTTGGGTAATTTGCTCAATTAGCCTGGGCTGGGAAAACTGTTTAGTAGAAAGATTTACACTAATTGTTAAGGGTGGGTCACTAGGAAATTGTATTTGCCAAGCACGCATCTGCCGACAAGCTTCGCCCAGTACCCAATAACCAATAGGGATAATCAACCCAGTTTCTTCTGCTAGTGGAATAAAGTTGTCTGGAGAAATTAATCCCTGTTGTGGGTGCTGCCAGCGAATGAGAGCCTCAAAACCAATAATTTTGTAAGTTTCTAACAACACAATTGGCTGGTAGTAAACCTGAAACTCTTGGTGTTCAACTGCCCGCCGTAGATCCATCTCTAACTCTAATAACTTCGTTACTTGTTTGTACATGGTTGAATCAAATATCTCATGGCGTGCCTTACCCAATGCCTTTGCGCGATACATTGCAATGTCAGCATCGCGCAAGAGTTCCTCTGGTAGGTTGTAATTAGCTTTGCTCAAGGCAATGCCAATGCTGACGGTGGTAAATACCTCATATCCGCTGAGTTGGAATGGAGATGTTAGAGTTTCGTGTATCCGCTCCACTACGCTTATTACATCATTGGTGTTTTTGAGATCCTCAAGCAAAATTGTAAACTCATCTCCTCCTAGACGGGCAACTGTGTCTCCAGCCCGCAAGCAGTTCTCCAGTCTGCGAGCAAGGGCAGTTAGTAGTTGATCGCCAATCATGTGGCCGAGACTGTCGTTGACAACTTTGAAGCGATCAAGGTCTAGAAAGAGAACAGCAAATGTATAGTCCGTACGCCGTTTTGTCAGCGTTAGCGCCCGTTCTAACCTTTCCATAAATAAGGCGCGGTTTGGCAGACCGGTTAGTATATCGTGAAAGGCATCATGAATTAATTGTGCCTCTGCAAGTTTTAGAGCAGTAATGTTCCGAGAAATACTTAAAACAAAATATACTGAGCCGTCGCTAGCCAATTCAGGTACAAGACGGGTATGGTAATATTTTGTTTCTTGAGCGATCGCTAAACTACATTCAAACTCCGTTTCTTGCTTAGTTTGAAAAACTTGCTGAAGTTTGCGATCACATATCCGGTAAAATTCTTCTGGCAGATTTAACTCTGCGTTTGTTTTGCCGATAAATGTTTCGGCTGATATTCCTGTAACTTTTTCAATAACTGGATTAACGTAAACGTAGCACAATTGAGTGTTAAATCTGGAAATAATATCAGGCGCATTTTCAACTAGTGCTTTGAATTCTTGCTGGCGACGCGCTAGTGCCTTCAATATTTGCTTACGCTCAGTGATATCCTGAAAAACGCAAACTGCACCTGTGATGTTACCGTTGTCATCTTTAATTGCTGCAATACTATCATCAATTGGGATTTCAACACCGTTTTTAGCAATTAGTATCGTCTGTTTTGGTAGACCTATAGAAACGCCAGACTGAAGAACTTGTCTAATGGGACTTTCAATGATTATCCGAGTTTCTTCATGAGCTATATTGAATATTTCTGTTGTTTCTTTACCAAACGCATCTGAATAATTCCAACCCGTCAATTTCTCTGCAATAGGGTTCATAAAAGTTATAGAGCCAGATTTATCACTAGTAATCACAGCATCTCCAATACTTTTAAGTACAGCAGTCAACCATTGTTCATTATTTTTTAATTTTTTTTCTGTTCGATGTTTGTCAAGCGTAATTTCAATGGTAAACTTTAATTCCTTTTCTTTAAAAGGCTTGAGAATGTAGCCAAACGGCTCTGTTTCCTTTGCTCGGTTCAATGTTGATTCATCTGCATTAGCAGTAAGATATATGACTGGAATTTTAAAAATATTATGAATTATCTGAGCTGCTTCCACACCGTCCATCATTCCTTTGAGGTGAATATCCATTAGAACTAAATCTATAGAATCATCTGCTACCTTTTTAATTGCTTCTTCTCCAGAATCGGCAAGTCCCAGAACAGTGTATCCAAATTTCCTTAGCCGACTTTGTATATCCATTGCTACGATGATTTCATCTTCAACAATTAATATATTTACTGAATTCATGATTTTGTTAACCTTATAATTTTATAAAGTTTTAGTCAAAAATATAATTTTATACTCTACTCCGTTAGAACTGATCAAATCGATATTACCTTGTAGCTGCTGTGTTAGACCTTTGACTAACCGCAAACCTAATGATTCTGTAGCTTGAAAGTCAAAATCTTGGGCAAACCCGACACCATTATCACTGATAGTAAGTCTAAATAAATTCGTTTGTATAGAGCAAAAATTAATACAAATTTCTCCAGATTCTCTTTGGCTAAAGGCATACTTTAAAGAATTTGAAATAAGTTCATTGATAATCAAACCGCAAGGAATAGCTGCATCAATGACTAGAAAAACCTCCTCAACGTTCATTTTTAAGGAAATAGCGCTGGAATTAACGTTGTATGAATAAAATAAATTAGTTACTAAATCTTGGATATAGTCAGCAAAATTAATTTTTGCCAAGTCTTGAGATTGATATAGTTTCTCGTGGATCAAAGCCATTGATTCAATCCGGTTCTGGCTATCTTTGAATACCTCAAGGGCTTGATTGTCCTTGAGATACTCTGCTTGCAGATTGAGCAGACTAGAAATAATCTGCAAATTATTTTTTACCCGGTGATGAATTTCTTTTAATAGCACCTCTTTTTCTTGAAGGGATGCTTTAATCTGCTCCTCTGCTTGTTTACGCTCCCGTCTCACTAGTGCCTCACGCAACTCGCGGGCAACAGCAGGGATAAGTCGTGCTAAATTGCCTTTAATAATGTAGTCATGGGCACCAGCTTTCATGGCAGCTACTGCGGTATCTTCACCAATAGTGCCTGAGACAATAATAAATGGCAAGTCAAGTCCACTTTCGTTGACTTGTTTCAATGCAGCAGGGGCGCTAAAGGTGGGCATGGAATAATCGCAGATGACGATATCCCATGTTTGCCCTGCGATCGCAGCTTTCATGGCTGTGGGTGTATCAATCCGTTCAAAGGTTACTTGATAGCCACCACGTTGCAGTTCACGCAGCACCAACAAAGCGTCATCTTCTGAATCCTCAACAAGTAATACGCGCAGTGGTATACCCATGTAATTCGTAATTAAGAAAGTCAGCAATGCATCTATATTTTGGAGGCAAGAGGTTCAGTTGGAACCCACTTTTAAAAACGTCGGATTGATCTTGGACGGTTTGTATCTCGTGGCACTTGTGCGACGCTCGATGACTCGCTCTAAGCGTTCGCGTAGCGTCTCTTCGAGAAGCTATGCCGTAAAGCCTGCGGCATAGCTACGCTTAAGGCAAAGCCTCTCGTTCGCGCAGCGTCTCCGATAGGAGAAGAGAAGGCTTTACGCTGTGCTATCGATACAATTCTTTTTTAAACTGGGTAATGACCCAGAACTAAAGTTTTTATTCATACTTCTTTCCTGCTGCTCCCTGCCCCCTGCCCCCTTTGGTAAGCTATACCCTTGGTGGTGATTCGTTTAAGACAAACCAGTACAACCCTAGTTGTCGGACTGCTTCACTGAATTGGGAAAAGTCTACTGGTTTGCGAACATAGCTGTTGGCACCCAAGCTGTAACCATTAATTAAGTCTTGCTCCTCCTTGGACGAGGTGAGAATGACGACGGGAAGGATTCTTGTTCTGTCGTCGGCCCGCAGGTGTCGCAAAACTTCCAGACCATCCATTTTAGGCAACTTCAAATCCAAGAGGATGATATGAGGCATAACGCTCATGTCGCGATCAGCGTACACACCTTTCCCAAAGAGATAATCTAGGGCTTCTACCCCATCGCGCGCCACTATTACTTCGTTCATAATATTGTTTTTCTTGAGTGCGCGTAGGGTTAGTGCTTCATCGTCAGGATTATCTTCTACAAGTAAAATCATGTTGTATGTTCTCCTATAGTTAAAGGGTGAAGTAAAATGTTGCGCCATGCTCTACTGCACTCTCAGCCCAAACACGGCCACCATGACGGTGAATAATGCGCTGCACAGTAGCTAGTCCGATGCCAGTACCTTCAAACTCAGTCATGGCGTGCAGGCGCTGAAAAGCACCGAAGAGTTTGTCAATATAGGCCATATCAAAGCCTGTGCCATCATCACGGACAAAATACACACAGGTGTCATGTTGCTGCAAAAGTCCAAATTCTATGCGTGCTTTTGGATTTTTTCCTGTAAACTTCCACGCATTACCCAGCAGGTTTTCTAGCACAATCCTTAATAGATGAGCATCACCATTGGCAACCAATTCTGGTGTGATGACAAACTCTACTTGGCGTTCTGGTTGTGTTTTGTGCAACTCTGTAGCGATCGCCTCCACCAGTGCGCTCAGATCCACATTTTCATAACGCATCTCACTACGCGTCAGTCGTGACAGATTCAGTAAATCGTCGATCAGTTGTGCCATTCGCTGGGTGGCTGCACGCACTCGCTGGAGGTAGTTTTGACCTAGTGCGTCGAGGTTATCACTATAATCTTCTAGTAGCGCTTGGCTAAAGCCGTCGATGCTCCGCAAGGGGGCCCGCAGATCGTGAGACACAGAATAACTAAATGCTTCCATCTCTTTATTAGTGGCTTCGAGTTGTGCTGTGCGTTCTGCAACTCGCTGCTCAAGCTGGACGTTCAACCGCAGAATCTCTGACTCCGCTCTTTTGCGCTCATTAATTTCAGTTTGCAATTCTTCGTTAGTGTTTCTCAGTTCGGCAGTCCGTTTGCTAATCTCTATTTCTAACTCATCACGAGCTTTTTGCAGAAAATTTTCCATCCGCTTGCGTTTTACAAGTTCCTGATTGGTAATTATCGCTGCTAAACCGACGATCGCAGAAGCGATAACGCTACCAAAAATAGTCAAGAAAGTTGTTTGATGAGCGCTGGTGTTCGCCTTTATTGACCGCTGTTTCAACAACTGATTCTCTTCCTTCTCCATCGCTGTAGTCAGCATTCGGATGTCCTCCATAGTCTGCTGACCCTGATCTGTCTGAATTATTTCCAGCGCTGACTCTAAATTTTTGCTCCTGGCATTAATCGCCTGTTCCATCAAAACTAGTTTTTTGGCAATCAGGGGTTCAAGGCGATCAAGCCGCCGTTGTTGATTGGGGTTATCCGCAGTCAATTGGCGCAGATCCTTAAGCTTTTGAGGAATCTCGCCAGTTGCAGTGCGATAGGGTTCTAGATACCGTTCTTTGCCCGTGAGAAGATAGCCCCGTTGTCCAGTTTCTGCATCTTTGATCTGTGACATTACTTCTTCAGTCTTTTCCAGCACCTCGCGTGTATGTGTTACCCATTGAGCGTTTTCTCTATACTGAAGGAAACTAAGATACGAGACTACGCCAACACCAGTCATAATTGCGACTGCTATTATAAAACTGCCCGTATTCTTTTTATAAATAGCCCATTCCATTTTTTACCTTCCTAGTTGAAAAAGTAGCTCGTGACTAAATTGGTAAAAACGGTGAGCTAGCTCTGTAGACGGGTAACAATTAGTGCAGCGTTAGCGACCTTAGAAAGCTCCTATCCCTGCCTCTAAGCAAGCACGCCTTAGCGTTTTTGTTCGCATAGCGTACCGCACAGAAGCAGAAGGGTGACTAGCAGTCCCAGTCCAAGCGGCTATATCTTCGTTCCACCAAACAAGACCTATGAAAAAATTGGCTTGCTGAATAAGAAAACCGATATAGAGACGCGATATATCGCGTCTCTAACTCTTGATTCATACTCTAAATCAGTAATGCCAAAAGTTTTTCACAGTACTATTCGTCATAATTGTGCTAAATGATACCAATTTTCTTAACTTCTAGAGCAAATTAGCTTTAATAGCTTTAATAAAGGATATCTATATTAATTAATTATTGGGAGCGTATATTTCCTGACTCATTAGGAAAACAAATAATAAATTTTTTTAAATTATTCATTAGATCCCACAGCCATTTTCAAGAGATTCTCGCTTGTAAAAATTATATAAATATGGTAATTAAATTCAGCAATTACACTTAAAAAGTTTAGTTAAAATTAGCTTGATATTAGCTTGATTAATTAAATACGTAGATTAGATAGAGACATAAAGCAATGTCAGTGACGCTTCGCAATTGCTGAAATAAAGTCAAAATAATAGGGCATGGGGATAATTAACTCATGCAACTAACTCAAGGCAAGGTAAAGTACACATGGTCAGGCGCTTAATTGTGATTGTTACTGCTGCGATACTTTTTAGCAGTTCTTTGACGCTGGCACAGACTAAAAATCCCAAACCACCGGATAAATTTCCCCCTAATCCTCTAGAAATTACCACGCCCGATCCACTGCTACCACATTTACCCAAGGATAAACAGCCGTTAACTCTCCAAGAACAGCAAAAGTTAGAACTAGCATTGGATGCGTTAAATCAAGAAGCAGCAGCGAAACTGCAAGCAGGAGATCAGGTAGCGGCGTTTGAAATTTGGAACCGGGAACTTCGTTTGCGGCGCTTTTTAGGTTTATTAGCAGAGGTGCAAGCACTATCACGAGTTGGAGCGATCGCTTGGAAGCAAAATGATGGGCAGGAAGTACAATATATTACACAGCGATTGCAAGCAATTCAAAAACAGGCGCAATCTCAGAAAACAACTGCCCCAATTGATCTAGAATTGTGGCGATCGCTGGGTCAAGCTGATCAAAATGTGCGATCGCCTAAACTTGCTGTGGAAGCTTACAACCAAGTTTTGTTAGTGGTGCGACAGCAAAAAAATACAACAGCACTAGTAGAAACCCTCAAGACAATTGGAGAAGTGCATTTGAGTTGGTTTGATTATGCCAAAGCTGCGCCAATCTACGAGGAATTGTTGAGTTTAGCTACTTCCCAAGGAGAACGTGTAAACCAGGTAACATATCTGCAACAACTGGCTGAAATTTACGACCAAACAAACAAACCGCAGCAGTCATTGAATGTACTTAATAAGCTAGTAGAAATTTACCTTAGTGAAAATAATCTTACTAAAATACCAGAATTAAAGCTAGCGATCGCGCCGCATTACGAATCTCTAGCAAAGAAAGATCCTAACTTACTACTAGAAGCTTTTAAAAATTATCAAGAAGCTTATACCACTGCTTGGCAATTAAAGGAATACGTTCGTGCTGGTGAAGCTTTGCAGAAGTTAATTGCGCTGTACCGTTCTCAAGGACAAACAAACGAGGCTTTGCAGGCTAGCCAAATTCTTGTGGAGACACAGACGCAAGCCGCCAATTTTTACGGGCTGATGCAAGCTTATGACCAAATTGGGCAATTGTATCTAGAACGCAAAGATTTTCCTCAAGCACTAACAGCTTTTCAAAAAGGGTTAGAATTAGCGCAACAACTCAAATATGAGGAAGCATACTTTGCTGGGCAAATTGAAAAAATCTCGAAAGCAAATTTGTAAGCAGTATTAATGCTATTCAATCCTCGAATTTTAGATTTTAAATTTTAAATTTTGGATTGAAAAATTCAAAATTCAAATGTGAGAGGTTGAAGAAGAGAGGTTGCTGATTCCATGTATGAAAATGATTTTGCATAATACCAAAATCCTTGTAGAGACGTAGCAGTGTAGAGACGTAGCACTGCTACGTCTCTACATCCGGCTTCATACTTCAATTCAGTAACGCCAAATATAGAAGCGACTCAGTTAGAGTCTATTCTCAATAATTCTTTGTCATCGTTGTACCCAATTGTTTTTGTTCCTTTCATGGCAAGCTTTTTGGTTCTGCGATCGCCGTCGAACTCAGGTTAATCTTAGCAATCACTTGTGTCTGTCCAGTTAAGCAAATTCATATCTAACAGGCTTTTTGGGCTTTTCTATTCGTCGAACTCACGTTAACTTGATGGTCAATCTTTAACCCTTGAGTAAAATTCTTCTAACTTCAGAAAAAATGGGCGAACCGGGAGTAATTATCTTCCCAACTTATTGGGAATGCCTTCACAACCACTAGGGATAGTACCTCTAGTTTTTTCACCACCCCAAGTGCAACAGTAGTTACGTGCAGACTCAGACATGCGCTGTGCATTGGTGAAATCGGCATTTTCCACCACAGCGCCAGTGTGTTCGCCAGTTTGATAATTTGGTGGTTGAGTACGACTACGGGGTGATGCTTTATCCACTACACCATAGAATAGGCGAATCCCGTTGATGTCGGCACCACTGAGATTAGCACTATATAAAATTGTGCGGGAGAGGTTGGCTTTGACTAAATCACAACCGCTCAGATTAGCGCGGACAAGATTAGCTTCGCTCAAATCAGTCCAACGTAAATCAGTACCAGAAAGGTCTGCTCCTGCTAGGGTTACGCCTAAATCGATGACACGCACACCTTCTAGGCGGTCTTCTGCATATCCGCCACTTCCGTCGAGAATGGCTCGACCTAATAGCCGATCGCGTTGTAAGGGTGAGAGTAACTTGGAACGTGAGAGAAAGCGAAGAATTTTCGCTTTACCACTGCCATCTACACTACTTAAAATTGCCGCAGTACGTCCTTCGGCGATCGCTCTTTCTTGGGGCCAATCTTCTAATAATCCTTCTTGATCTAATACTAAGTCTGAAACGCCTTGAAAATAGGAATCAATTGTCTGTTGCTGGGTAATAATGTTTTGCTGAACTGTGAGCAGGTTTTGCTGAATTGTCAAGTCTTTGGAAATGACATATTGTCGCCACGCCACGTAAACGGCGATGACAGCGATCAAAATTTGCCCCAAAGCGCCAAACCAGTCTGCTAGGGTTCCAGCAATGTCCCAGTCAATCTGGTGTCCTAAAACAAGCAAGCGATCGCCTACACCTGTAAACCGAATCAAGCCGACAATAGCTACTAGTAATCCTAAAAATGCCACAAACAGCGTGCGTTCTTGGGGTGAAAACCACTTGTCTAAAACTTCTTGGAACCAAGGTAATAATATCGCTAGGGATAAGAGCAAGGTTATCAACGTTCCGATAATGCCGATAATCCAGTTATTGAGAATAACTCCAGTGAAGGTGATGGCGATCGCGATTAAAGTAATTAACAATGCTCTCGGCTTAACTATAAATTCCTTAGTAATAGGTTGGTTGAGATCAGAACGGGTTTGTTGTAGAGCAGTGGTATATTGCGGAGATTTCAAAGATGCGATCGCCGCTAGAGCTTGTTGTGTAGCTAGTACTTCTGAGCTTAGGTTTTTCTCAGTTGGACTCCCGTCAAAGTCATCCGGTTGCAAATCGTTTTCGGGTGCTGGTTCTGGGGTTGGTAGATTAGAGGAATTGGATTCAATTGTCATGTTTTCTATTTTGCCCCAGCAGATTCAGTTCAACATCTGTTTTATCAGAAATTGCACTAAACCAAAGACCTGTATTCCATAGGACTGAGAAGCGTTACATATAGCAGTTTCAGTCGAGGTTTAAATCCTCTTATGTAATGTCTTTAATTTTGAATTTTGAATTGTTAAGTTTGGCCTACAGTTTGAATTGTCAGCATTTGAGGAGGCGTAGCATCAGGTGGGTAGAGAAAATCCACTTCTACCAGTTGTCGCTGGCCGGGTAGCATTTTTAATTGAGCAAGCGGTTCTCCCATCTGTCCCCGTTGTTGAACTAAATGCCAATATTGGGTTCTGGGTAAGCCATTATCGTCATTGTAGCGAATACGAACTGTACCTCGAAAAAAGACAGATGGTTGGGGTGGTGAAAAAAAGCGCAGCCCTGGTTTAATTAACTCATCTTCTTTGATCGGCGTTTGGAAAAGCACCTTTATAGTTTGCGGCTTATCCGTATTGTTGAATAATGGTAGAGAAATGTTGTATTCAATGCCGTAGTTACCGTGAGCTTCGTAAGCAGTACCAGGATAACGCGCTACTAGTTTAGCAGTTTGGTTTTGTCCAGTACCCATTTTGCCTGCCAAAAGGGTACTTAAACCGTAGGAAAAAGCTTGTCCTGATTCGGGAATTGTCAAGTATGAACTATTAGAGTCGGTAACTTGTGCTTGCCAACGAGAGCCAATAGCTACCCCTGCTACCCGTCCGTAAATTTCTGCTGCCCCTGCAAGCTTATCTGGAGGACTGGGGGCACGTTCACGGGGTCCTGCAAAATCACCATTTTCTAACAAGTTCTCCCATTCTTCTAAAGTGGGCGCTCGTTCACTACCATCGGGATTGGGTTTGGCAAACATGGCCAAGTTCGCTAGATAAACTGGACTATCACTATATAAATGCAACAGAGTAGAACGTCCATTCAATGGCGGTGTTAAAGTCCGCACTGGAATGGGATGATTCATTAACATCCGGCTTTGTTTTGGTGGAATTACCAACTGCGCTGGCCATCCTAACTGCCGTCTGACTCGCAGCACATCATTCATCACGCGATCGCCCGGCCCAGCATAAATATTTCCCGAATTATTTGACTGCATGGCGGGAAGTTTGATAAAAGGTGCATCAGGTTGACTAAGATAACTAGCTGCTTGCAATATATTGACAGTTGCAGGGCGATCGCTGGGATTGTAAACAATTACCCCCAAATAAAGAGTCCGTAAATCATTTGGAGTCTCAATCGCTCTAGCAATATGGTGAGAAAATAAATCAAATCGTCCCTGAAATGGAAAGTTCAGGTGGGCGCTGGGCACTCTTTTGCCTTGAGGAGGAAATGTAGACAGCAGAATTCCTTCACTCTTAACTACTTCTGGGTTATTACTGTTAAATACTGGTACTTCGTCAAGATGTCCTGTTAAAGGTCTTGTTTGTTGGGGAACGAAGATTTCCTGTGGTGGAGGTGGAGGAGAAGGCAATGCTTGAGCCAAAAACAAATAGGAAATAAGATTAAGCATTTATTCAAAAAGCAATTTATCGCTGAAGTTAAGAATACAGCATACCTAAATTGTTCTGAGAGCGATGTCTACGATGGTCACTGAGCTTGCCGAAGTGCGGGCTATGCCAACGCCAGACCTGTTGCTCACCTGACTTTATTTACTAAGTACAGCATTTCATTAATTCGTCGCAAATTAAAGAAAGGCAATACCCAGCAATGCCAACGCATCAGCTGACAATGCCAATGCATCGACTGACAATGCCAATGCATCGGCTGACAATGCCAATGCATCGACTAACAATGCCAATGTATCCCCTTGCATTAAAAACGCTACGATTTTACGCAAAGCTGTATTAAGCTATCGCGCCTACATGCAATTTTTGGACACTGTAACTCTTGATATAGCCGTAGTCAAATAGATTAGGACATAATGACAAGCGTGAATATTAAAAATAGTAATAGTTCTACCTCCTACTGGCCCCTGCCCCCTGCTATATACATTGTGGGGTAGGCATCTTACGCGCCCTGATTCATGAGCGTGCAGGATGTCCACCCCACAAAATTGAGTAATGTATTTTTTGTAATTTCCAGTCCTTTGCACGCAATTAAGGTGCAAGGGCATTACCCCGAATTAGACTACCAATAGTTTTGGCAGTAATTTTCAGTTGGGTGATGGGATTAGCTGGGACAACCGTCTTATACAAATAGCTATCGAATGTTAGCCGTTGTACATCGAGGTCATCGCACATTTCCACAAACGCTTCGCGGGTGGCGTCGGAACGATAGAATACGGTTTGCAGAATGTCCAACACCTTGTAAGTGAGTCCGTATCTTTTATCCCAACGCTTCAGGTAAACCTTCAGGTCGCCTTCTGTCGGAATACGGCTACCATTATTAGATGCTTCTACAATAGTTTCCGCACACATCCGCCCAGATTTAGCCGCAAAATAAATACCTTCACCAGAAGACTTGGTAACGTAACCAGCAGCATCTCCCACCAAAGCGATGCGACCGACAACACGACGGGGACGGGGATGTTCGGGAATGGGGTGGGCTTCGACTTTGATGATTTTACCGCCTGCCAATTTCTCGGAAGCACGGGCGCGGATACCAGCTTGTAACTGTTTGATGCTGGCTTTATTGATTTGCATCGTACCAGTACCGACAGCTACGTGGTCATATTTGGGGAAAACCCAAGCGTAGAAATCGGTAGAAACGTCATCACCAACATACATTTCGGCGAGGTCGTTATAGTAGGCCATTTTGTCTTCGGGTAAGCGAATTCGCTCTTGGAAAGCGATCGCATAATTGTAATCCCCAGCGTCCATTTCTTTGGCAACGCGAGAATTAGCTCCATCCGCCCCAATAATTAGATCCACTTTCAGAGTTTTGGCAATACCCTGTGATATCCCTTCTGTATGGTCAACGTAATGAATGGTATAGGGATCGGTATTGTTTCCTGGTATATCAATTTTATGAACAGTGGCATTAATTAAATTTGCGCCTAGTTTTGCCGCGCGATCGCGCAAAAACCCATCCAGCACTTCCCGGCGGCACATTCCTATATATTCATCTTCATTTATCAGATTAATATCAACCTCACGATTGGAAGGCGAAATCATTTTCATCTTCCGTACCCGGCGATCGATAATCTCTGGTGGTAAATCAAATTCACTCACCATACATAGAGGAATTGCACCCCCACAAGGCTTTGCATTGTCTAGCTTCCGCTCAAACAGGTAGGTTTCAATCCCAGAGGCTGCCAGTGTTTCTGCGGCAGATGAACCAGCAGGGCCTGACCCAATAACAGCAACCCGTAGTGTCAAAGGTCTTTCTCCCAATCTTCACATTTACCGAGAGCATACTACCACGGTCTTTCTAATGATTTGGCGCTTTACCTTCAGGTTTCTGCTTAAATGCAATATTCCTTAATGTTTCGATACAAAAACGAGATTGAAAATTAGGAACTTGGTTAATGTATAATTTTTGTAAACCAACTCAATTACCACCCAAAATATTAATCGTTGTAAGGTTGTGGATCGAGAATCTCTATATCACCAGGTGGTATTTCCCTTAATCCACCAGTTGGAAATAAGTCTTTTGGATTGAGAATTTCAACAATTATTTTAGAACCATGACTACCCAATTGATATCCACCAAAAACTGCATATTCACCTGTACTCTTGATTATTAAAATTAACTTGTAAACTTGCCCTGAAGTCTTAACAGCTTTGTACTCTTCACCTAACATCTGTTTTTCCTTATGCAAAATCTGCGTTACTCATGGATTCAGCGTCAGGTCGATAATGTCCAGATTTATTAGTCCACTTGCGGAGGATACCTCTATTAGTGCGTCCTGAAAAGTAAAGCCGACCAACGTATTTTACATCCTCTCGCTTTGGTAAATCTATATGACCAAATGCTCTATCTGCAACCCTAGCGCTGGCTCTACTAATAAACACTATTCCTTCTAGAATGACAGTAAAATTATAGACTCCTGATGCAGTGCGTTATTCGCTTTTGTATCTAACCCAATACGCTTGGGTTAAGCATTTCTTTCTTCTCTCTGCGTCCTCTGCGCCTTGGCGGTAGCCTGCACCAAGCCGGAGGGCTTGGTGCAGTCGCTCATGGGGGAAACCCCCATCGCCTTTGGCGTCTCCCCTTGGGAGAAGACCGCGCTGCTTCACCGATGCAGCGTCTACGTAAAAAAATTGACCCTTCGGCTTACCTTGGCAACGCTTGGCACAAGTGGCTCAGGGTCAACAGTGAGCGTTCGCGTAGCGTCTCGTAGAGAAGTCGAACTGTTGACTTTGTAACAGAGTTTTAGCCTTAACCCAAGCGTATTGGTATCTAACCTCTTGCCATTTTCCTTGCTTAAGAACAAGCCGCGATCTTTGGATGATTCTTGGCGAGTCTTTGAGAAACAGGTTAGGGAATATCTTCAACCCCAAAGTTCCTCACACTTTGCTTCTGATTGTAGCTTCCTTGATTAAGCCAGTTGTAGTAGCTAAATCTTATTCATTTAAAAATAACTATGTATGGTATATATAAGACACGGTAATCCTAGCAGGGAACTGTAGATTAGTTGCAGAGGTATAGCAGCAGTGGGTATAGTAGTTGAGAACGTCTCCAAACAATTCGGGAGTTTCAAGGCAGTCGATCAGGTCAGCCTGGAAATTAAGAGTGGTTCGCTAGTTGCGTTGCTCGGCCCATCGGGATCGGGTAAATCTACGCTACTACGGTTAATTTCAGGTTTAGAAATGCCAGATAGCGGCAAAATCCTGCTTATCGGTAAGGATGCTACATACCAAAGCGTGCAACAGCGCAATATTGGTTTTGTGTTTCAGCACTATGCCCTATTTAAGCATCTGACTGTCAGGCAGAATATTGCCTTTGGTTTAGAAATTCGTAAGGCACAGCCAAAGAAAATTAAGGGGCGAGTAGAACAGTTACTCGAATTGGTGCAATTGAGTGGATTAGGCGATCGCTATCCATCACAACTTTCTGGTGGTCAAAGACAACGGGTAGCATTAGCAAGGGCACTGGCAGTAGAACCCGAAGTATTACTGCTAGATGAACCCTTTGGCGCACTCGATGCGAAAGTCCGTAAAGACTTACGGGCATGGTTACGCCGCCTCCATGATGAAGTTCATGTTACTACAGTTTTTGTTACCCACGACCAAGAAGAAGCAATGGAAGTCTCCGATGAAGTTGTGGTCATGAATAAAGGGCGTGTAGAACAGGTAGGGACACCAGCAGAAATTTACGATAATCCTGCCACTGCATTTGTAATGAGCTTTATTGGTCCAGTAAATGTGTTACCTAGCACCTCAAAGATTTTTCAAAGTAGTGGATTTGATGCGCCACACCCACAAGTGTTTTTGCGTCCGCAAGATGTGATTTTAGAAAAGGTTGCTAACGGTGCTACTACACCTGCAACAGTAAGCCGTTTGATACATTTGGGTTGGGAAATTCAGGTGGAATTAACTTTCGATGATGGGCAAGTATTGACAGCACATTTAACACGCGATCGCTTTAACCAATTAGAGTTAGAACCTCAAGAGCGAGTGTATGTGAAGCCAAAGGATGCCAAGTCCTTTCCTTTGTCTTATTCAATTTAGTTGGCAATGTAGAAATATTTATACTTACTGCTTTATATCTTTGTGTAATCTATCTCTGATTACACAAAGATATATAAAAGAAAAGTACCAGATCAGTATCATATTGAAGCTGGTGCGCTGGCTTTTCACTGATTTAGAGGATTAAATTAATCCTCTAACATTCGACTTATACATAGCACAGCTATATGTGCCCTACTAACAAGGAGTCAAATTAAACCTAATTCTATAAATCCCATTGAATCCAATTTGAGTTTGTTGCCCCGCAGCTACATTTGTAGCACGCGCTATCAAAGTTGTGTTGATGCCGAAAACTGAATTCACTGGGTTAGCACACGTATTTATTGTATCTCCTGTAATAGCTACATCTTTTAGCCATCCATTTGAAAAGCCAGCCCCAAAGTTTGCGTTTAAATCATTAGATGAAATTACTTTCCCTTGAAACACTGGTATAACCCTTAGACCAGCACTACCCCCCTGAGGCACATTTGCAAAACCAGAATACCTGAGGTTAATAGGTGTAATTTTGTAGCCTTTAGTAGGCACATTAAGCCCAATTCTGAGACTGCAAGATTGTGATACAACTTTAGGAGATACAGCTACAGCCTGGAATCGAGGGAAAGTTACAGACAGAGTATTTCCTACCAAACTTACTTGGGCATTTCCCGACGGGCAGCCATTTCCGAAAACAGTTACTGGAACGCTTTCAAACTTAAATCCTTGTGTTTGAGCCTGTGCCTGAGATAAACCCACAATATTTAAACTCATTAGCGTCAAACTGGAAATAAGAGCAGTTAAAACTTTCATATCTTTCATCTCAAATAAGGAGAGCTTATCAGGTTTGTTGTCAATACTTATGTCTCAAGACACAGAGTAAAAAATTCTTCAGAGCGATTGGAAGAAATATTTCTATAACTTGATAAAGCAGCTTTAGAGAGTTCAGTTTTTGTGGAAAATTAAATGCAAAACTGAATATGCATTTAAAAAACCTAACAACTATTAAAAGCAAACTTTATTTGGAACAATACAGGACCGATTGCTGTGTTGATTTTATCAATTCGAATTTTGGTTTCTTGATTTGCAGGTATACCTTTAGCTATTGTTGTCAGATTTGTATTGATACCAAAAATCGAACTTACTGGGTTTTCACATGCATTTATTCTGCCTAATACAATACTTACATCTTTGAGCGAAGTAGCTGAGAATCCAGGCCCAAACGTTGCGTTTGGATTATCAATAATTGGAACTTCTATCTCCTATAAATATTACATGGAATGTAAAACTCCTAAAATACTTCTAGACAAAAAAATTTTACCAGGCAGCCTTTTTGGGGTTTGGGGATTTATAGCAGCCATAAAATGTATGTAATACGCTCTGGTTCAGGGAGACAGAAATAGGATAAAACAATCAACTTCTGACTCAGAATTTATTTATCAGAGGATTTCACTTATCAGAAAATAATTTAGGAGTCAGGACTTAGAATTCAGAATTGAATTCTGTACGACTAGCGGATAGCGCAACGGTAGCGAGTCTACAAGGGGATGAATAAATTGGTTTAAGACCCCCACTGAATCTTCTCCTTTTTAAATGCACTCGCGTTCGATTTAGTGTTCAAGAATATAATAATGGGACTGAACCTCCCACTGATTGATTCTGACTCCTGAATTCTTACTTCTGAATTCTTACTTCTGAATTCTTCTTCAATTGAGAATTGCCCTTACGATAAGTTTTGAGAACAATATAAATCACAGACAAATATATTTTACCTATCCAAAGACAGATGTTTTGCAAATTGTGATTTAGTTAGATTTATCAGCTACTTTGACTTGACTTAACTATCTATTAAGACAGAGAGTCAAAGATTTATTCAGAGAGATTAGAATAAATCTTTCGAGAAATTGGTAAAGCAGCTTTAGAGTGAGTAGCTTTTAGGAAAATTAAATGCAAAACTAACTATGCATTTAAAAACCTAACAAGGATTAAAAGCAAACTTGATTTGGAACAATACAGGCCCAATTGTTGTGTCGATTGTATCAATTCGGATTTGGGTTTCTAGACCTTTAGGTTTACTTGGTACACCTGAAGCTCTTGCCGTCAGAGTTGAATTAATACCAAAAACTGAACTCACTGGGTTATTACATGCATTTATTGTGCCTAATGTAACACCTACATCTTTGTTCCAAACATCTGAGAAGCTAGCCGGAAACGTTCGGTTTGGATTATCGTCGGTTGGAATTATTTGACCTTGAAAAAGTAGTTTCACGTTCAGGTCAGCACTGCCTCCTGTAGGCACATCTGCAAAACCAAGATACTTGACGTTAATCGGCTGAACGTTAAATCCAGAAGGTACATTCAGACCGATCCGCAGATTGCAAGATTTTGATACAACATTAGGACGTGAAGCTAAAGCTTCAAATTCAGAAAATGTTATTGAAAGGGTGTCTCCATTCAAAACTCCCTGTGCTGTTCCCTTTGGGCAACCATTTCCCGAAAGACTTACTGGAACATTTTGAAACGTAAATCCTTCTGTTTGAGCCTGTACCTGAGATAAACCCACAACATTTAAACTCAGTAGGGTCAAGCTAGAAATAATGCCAGTTAAAATTTTCATATTGTTAGACTCCGCGAAAACGTGTAATTTTCTGTACAAATTAGCTGCAACTTAAAATTACCTAAGATCCTTCTACACAAAACAATTTTAACCACCAGCCTCTTTGGTGTTTGGGGACTTATAGTAGCCCTTAATTGTCTGCAATACGCTCTGGCTCAAGCAGACAGAAATAGGATAAAACAATCAATTTCTGCCTTTGAAATTATTTATCAGCGTATTTCATTTACTTAATAATTGCCATTTTGTTGCCAACACTATTTTTCAAAACAGATAGCCAAAGATTCCTTTAAAGCGATTGGAAGAAATCTTTGGATAAGTTTAGTAAAGCAACTTGAGAGGATGTTTTAAAAGGGTGTTTTGCTCTCATGATAAAGCACGGTGAATTATCTTAGTACATGGCTGAAACCTTATTTTTTTGTCTCAGTTGACCTAAGCCAGAATAGTAAAATTATACCTTCCGGGACTTTTAAAACATCCTCTTAGAGGCATCAGCTTTTGTAAAAAATTAGATGCAGATTATGCATTTAAAAAACCTAACAAGGAGTAAAACCAAATTTGATTTGGAATAATACAGGGCCGATTGTTGTGTCGATTGTATCAATTCGGACTTGGGTTTCTAGACCTTTAGGTTTAGTTGATACATTTGTAGCTCTTGCCGTCAGATTTGTATTGATACCAAAAATCGAACTCACTGGATTCTTGCATGCATTTATTGTGCCTAATGTAATACCTACATCTTTGTTCCAAACATCTGAGAAGCCAGCGTTAAATGTTGCGTTTGGATTACTGGTAGTTGAAACTATTTGACCTTGAAATAGTATTCTAACATTCAGGTTTGCACTGCCTCCTGTAGGCACATCTGCAAAGCCAAGATACTTGACGTTAATCGGCTGAACGTTTATTCCAGAAGGCACATTCAGACCGATCCGCAGATTACAAGATGCTGATACAACCTTAGGAGGTTCAGCTTTAGCTTCAAATTCTGAAAATGTTATTGAAAGAGTATCTCCATTCAAAATTCCTTCTGCTGTTCCCTGTGGACAACCATTTCCAAAAAGAGTTACTGGAACTTTTTGAAATGTAAATCCTGTTGGTGTTTGAGCCTGTACCTGAGATAAACCTACAACATTTAAACTTACTAGCGTCAAGGTGGAAATCAGACCAGTTAAAATTTTCATAATTTTTGGACTCCGCAAAAATGTGTAATTTCCTGTGGACATTAGCTGCAACTTAAAACTCCTAAGATACTTCTACACAAGTACACAAAGGAACTTTACCCAGCAGCCTGTTTAGGGTTTGGGAATTTTTAGCAGTTCTTAAATGCGTGCAATACGGTCTGTTAAGGCACACAGAAATAGGCTAAAACAATCAATTTCTAGCTGTGAAATTATTTCTCAGCTTATTTTAGTTATCAGACAAGAATTCAGGAGTTAAAAAAATTGAGAATTTAATTCTGTACAGCTGGCGTATAGCGCGGCGTAAAGTCTTCTCTAAGAGAGGCTTCGCCAACCCCATGGCTTCTCTACGAGACGCTACGCGAACGCTTAGGGTGAGTCTACTACGAGCAGATGAATAAATGGTTTAAGACGGCGACTAGATTGCTCACGTAGAGTCTCCAAAGGAGAAAATTTAGTGGTTAACTACAAATATGCGGGTCTCAATCTCCCACTAATTCATTTTGACTCCTGAATTCTGATTTCTGAATTTTTTATTGAGAATTGCCCTTTCAACAAGCCTCGAAAGAAATAATAAGTCATCTGAAAAATATTTTATATCTATCTAAAGACATAGATAATGTAAATTATCACAAATTATTACGGGAAAGTACGTAGGTAGGTAGCGGTGAGATAGTGCTCTTGCTAGGGCTTCCTTCAAGAGCTACTTGCTCCACTTACTTCACTTACGGAGAACCCAAGTGGAGAAGGCAGGAGGTTCTAGAGGTTGCCCTCGTTGTAGAAGTGGCGTCAGGCAACTGCGAACTCGGTAGCGAGCAGACGCTCTTACGTTGCTAACGCAAAGCTTACGAGCATCGGTGCTTGTCATTAGACATCGCTGTTAGCCAAGATACTCTCAACAGCTATTTGGCATTGCTAAAAGTAAACTAATCTTTTAAAATCTGGATTTCATCAAGTTGATTAATCACTACATCTGCACCTCGGACGTTATCCGACTTGCCTACCCAAGTGATACCAATACAACCTGCGGCTTTAGCATCACGCGCCATTTGCATATCACCAACAGAATCACCCACCATCAATGTAACGCCTGGTTGGACTCCCATAGCTTGGCAAGCTTGCAAAAATAGCACTGGGTCTGGTTTACTTGGCCCCTCATCTACTCCCATTTCTAACTCGATATAATCATTTAATTGGTGATTTTTTACAAAGTTATGTACTTCTTCGCCTGTTGCAGCTGAGAGGATACCGAGTTTCAAACCCTCTTTTCGTAGGTATTTCAATAAATCTAAGCTACCTACAAACAGGGGTGAAGGAGTTTTTTCAATGTATTTTTCCGCTTCATCCAAAGCTTGACGGGCTATTTTTAAGGATTGAAACCATCCTCTTCCTGTTTCAGCAATATATGCCGCAGCCGCAACTTCTGTTTCACCGCGACTCGCGACTGATATCAAACCGGCTGGATCTAGGATATTCCCATTGATGCCAAATGCCATTAATAGCGGTTCCCCAATACCGGGAATTTGAGCGTCTATCAACCTGGCTGCTCTTTGTGCAAGCGATCGCAAATACGTTTCTGAATCTTCTAGAGTACCGTTTTTGTCAAACAAAATTGCCTGGATATTATCAAAAGTGATGTTTCTACATTTAATAGTTGCCATAATATTTCATTCCATTTATTTAATTAAAATTTAGTTCAAAGTGCAAAGTTATAAGTTTTTATGCATAACTCCTAACTGTTAGCAATTCTCTACATAAAAAAAGAGGGGAAAACCCTCTTTATACAATGATTTAATACTCTTACTTAAAAATAAGTAAAACTATAAATGTATTATTCTTCAATAGCTGCTGGAATTCCCTCTTCAGTTTCCGTCGCTGGTGGAATATCTTCTTCAGTTTCTGTTGCTGGTGGAATATCTTCTTCAGTTTCCGTTGCTGGTGGAATATCTTCTTCAAGTTCTGCTGCTGGAGCCGCAGTAGCACCTTGTTGCTTGGCTAAGAGCTGTTCGCGATACTTAGCAGCCATTTCTTCTGCTTTATCGTAGACCAAATCCCGGTTTTTAATCATGTCTCCGGGTTCAGGTTCTAGCTGCTTGGTAGATAGAGAAATTCGACCCCTCTCTGCATCCAAGTCAATGATCATAACTTTCACTTCATCATTGACATTGAACACGCTATGAGGTGTATCAATATGTTCGTGGGAAATTTCAGAAATGTGTAGTAGACCACTGACGCCGCCAATGTCAATGAAAGCACCGTAAGGTTTGATGCCACGAACTGTACCAATTACTACTTCGCCGACTTCTAGGCGGTTCATCTTACGTTCAACCAGCGCCCGCCGATGAGATAGAACTAAGCGGTTACGTTCTTCATCCACCTCTAGGAATTTCAATGGCAAATCTTCGCCTACCAATTCTTCTTTAGGTTTGCGGGTACTGATATGGGAACCTGGGATAAACCCACGTAATCCCTCAATCCGTACCAATGCTCCACCGCGATTGGTTGCAAATACGCCAGAACGAACAGTAGCATCTTCTGCTTGTAGCTGTCGCACGCGCTCCCAAGCCCGCATATACTCAATACGGCGAATAGAAAGGGTTAATTGACCATCTTCGTTTTCATCGGTAAGGATGAAAAATTCCCGCGTTTCGTTTGACTGTAAGACTTCTTCCGGGCTATCTACCCGGTTAATAGACATTTCTTGTATAGGAATATATGCTGCGGTTTTAGCACCAATGTCAATCAGAGCGCCGCGCGGCTCTATACTGAAAACTGTTCCTGGGACAACATCACCAGGGCTAAAATGATAGTCGTATTTGTCAAGTAGAGCAGCGAAATCTTCGTGAGTGAATCCAATTTCTGTAGCGGTTAAATTCTGATTGACCATGCTGATTTGTTCCTGGTTTTAGTCTCCGTAAAGGTTGTGCGACAAGCGTGATGTGTTATGCAAACAGTTTTATGGCAGCTTACATTAACATCCATTCTCATCCTAGCGCACAAAAGCTAGTATTAACACATATCTACTCCCAAGATTGGAAATTATATCACAACAAATAGTCATTAGTCATTGGTCAATAGTGAGAAACGAGACGAAGGATAAAGGACAAATACAATAATATCCGTTGCTACTAATAACTGTAGCAACGGATACTAACATTAAATCCGCTTAAAGGTCTGGTATATAGGAGCTACTTATCTTTTGGTTTCTCAAAGCGAGGGGGTTCGCGAAATGCGATCGCAAAGAAGAGAGTACCTATACACAAAGTAAAAATCAAGATGTACGCAACGCTTTCCATATTACGATTTCCTGCCTATCGAGCCAGTAATGAAAGTTTTTGGTGCCAAGTCGCTTGAGTGGTGAGTTAAAGCCTTAACCTGGAACTCAGCACTCATAACTCAGCACTGAAATTAGAGAGCTTCCTTGCGGCGGGTTGACTTGTCACCCACTTTCTGGAATAGACCCCACTCAACTTGCTCTTCTAGATCAGCATCAACACCAGCAAATACGTCTCGGTAAATTGTCCGAGCGCCATGCCAGAGGTGACCAAAGAAGAACAAGAGAGCAAATACTGCATGTCCGAAGGTAAACCAACCTCTAGGACTGGTGCGGAATACACCATCAGAATTCAAAGTTTCTCGGTCAAATTCAAAGATTTCACCACCTTGAGCTTTTCGGGCATACTTCTTCACATCAGCTGGTTCTGTAAAGGTCTGACCATTCAGATTGCCACCATAGAAGCTGACGGTGACACCAGATTGCTCGAAGCTATACTTAGATTCTGCCCGACGGAAGGGAATGTCAGCGCGGACAATTCCATCTGCATCGGTCAAAATCACTGGGAAGGTTTCGAAGAAGTTGGGGAGACGACGCACGGTCAATTCCCGGCCTTCAGAATCTTTGAATACGGCGTGACCTTGCCAAGACTGAGCAATACCATCACCCTTGACCATCGGCCCTGTACGGAATAGACCGCCTTTAGCAGGGCTATTACCGACATAATCATAGAAAGCTAATTTTTCAGGAATCTGCGACCAAGCTTGCTCAAGGGTTGCACCTTGGGCAACGTTTGTTTGGACGCGACGCTGAATTTCTTGACGGAAGTAGCTCTGATCCCATTGATAGCGGGTTGGACCAAACAATTCGATGGGAGTGGCAGCGTTACCGTACCACATAGTACCAGCAACAACGAAAGCAGCAAAGAAAACTGCTGCAATACTGCTAGAAAGTACTGTTTCAATGTTCCCCATCCGTAGGGCTTTGTATAGCCGTTCGGGGGGTCTTACTGTGAGGTGGAATAAGCCTGCAATAATACCAACAACGCCAGCAGCAATGTGGTGAGCCACAATGCCACCTGGATTATATGGGTTAAAACCATCTGGGCCCCATTCTGGTGCGACTGCTTGCGCGGCTCCAGTTATACCGTAGGGGTCAGAAACCCACATGCCTGGGCCAAATAGTCCAGTGAGGTGAAAAGCACCAAATCCAAAACAAAGTAGACCAGATAAGAACAGGTGAATGCCAAACATTTTTGGCAAGTCTAAGGCTGGTTCACCAGTGCGGGGATCTCTAAAGAGTTCCAAATCCCAGTAAACCCAGTGCCAAACGGCAGCTAAGAACAAAAGACCGGAAAGAACGATGTGAGCCGCAGCAACGCCTTCAAATGACCAGAAGCCAGGATCGGTTGCTGGCCCACCAGTAACGTTCCAACCACCCCAAGATTGGGTAACGCCCAAACGTGACATAAAGGGTAGGACAAACATCCCTTGACGCCACATCGGATTGAGAACAGGATCGCTAGGGTCAAAAATAGCCAGTTCGTAGAGTGCCATCGAACCAGCCCAGCCTGCTACTAAGGCTGTGTGCATTAGGTGTACAGAAATCAGCCGCCCTGGATCATTCAGAACGACTGTATGTACTCGGTACCAGGGTAGTCCCATCGACTACGCTCCTCCTCAATGAGTTAGTTTACAAAGCAATTTTCTTACTAAGATTCTGAATAAACGAAAATCGCCACTCAGAAAACTCTTTGTTGTTTTTTGTTATTGCCACAGCCAGAACCTTACCACAGCTTAGTCCTATAAGTTAGACAGTGTGGGTGCTTTGGCAATGCTTACTCGCTCCCTTGAGATTTACCCTGTAGGGTAGCCATCACTAAGCAAAAATGAGAATGTTTTAAAAAGTGTAACTATTGATGGAATTGTTTGCAAGCGTGTAAATTGATGCGATCGCGTAGCATGTCCAAGTTTTTTCGCTACCAATCGCTGTCCGGGATTAAATTTGCTTATCTTTTCTTTACGAGAGGAATGGGGAGTAGGGGGAGAAATCAATTCAAAATTCACGCATTAAAGAACTTCTGCCTTCAACAAGAACTGCCTCCTCTTTCCCCATGCCCCATGCCTTACTATCTACTGAACCACCAATTGGATGTTTTGCAGTTGACATTTCGTCTCAGCCGTACCCAGGCGTTCAATTACCTGTTCAGCACTGATCAGACGCTTGAGTACTACTTGGCCTATGGTCTGATTGGCAATTACTGCTGTTGTTGGCTTGACTTCTACGGTTAAAACGGCTTCTTCAACTCGATAAAGCCATAGCAATTCATTTTGTTCTACTAAACAAATATTCATTCGCTGAATATCTGGTTGGCGTCGCCATGCGGTTATTTGCCAGAGTCCATCAGATGCCCAGACTCTAGCAACTGCCCATCCCTCAGATAGAAAGAAATACTTCACGCTCTTAGTCTCACTATTAGACTTTCAATCTGCTGTTTACAATATCGTATATTATTTGTTAATAATGTATCACTCATGATATTTTAAATTAAGTTAATTAAATGATTATTTTCTACTTTTTAATAGGAAAAATATTTATTTATATCATTTATTTCATTAAATAATATTACAATATTTTATTATAAGCTAAAATTTTATTTTCCTACCATTTGACAATAAATATTTATGTGCTTGTAGTTAATAAAAACAGAAAATCTTATCAAAATTCTAAACAGTTAGTTTTAAAAAATTGAATTATTTTATAGAAATAATCAATGTTCATGAGGTGATGTTCTATACTTTTAGAAGTAATTTATTGAAGAAAGCTTCGCATTTTTCTATTTGTATCCATTTATTTTTTGGATAGGGTACTTCTGTTGATTATAAATTTTGTGCATTTATCATCATTCATTATGGCCTTTGTTACAATCCATTTTTCTTTAGGCAAAACTTCTTTTAATCTAGAGTATGTAGATGGATAAAGTAGTAAATAATTGTAAAAAATGCTATAAAAATAGCAAATATATTGTATAATAACTCACCGCTCACTATAAAAAATTTAACTGTATGACCTGGTTTTCCTTGTCTGTGAAACGGTGGGGTCGAATTACACAATTCGTATCTTTATTCTGTTTATGTTTATTTTTAGTTGTTAGTTGCGCTCCTCGTCCACAGGTAACTACCCCACCATCGGGTTCTGTGAATAGCCCTACAGGTGATGGTCGTATTACTATAGGTACAACAGCAAAGCCGAGAACCCTTGATCCGGCTGATACTTATGAGTTAGCAGCCTTAGGTTTGGTCTTTAATATGAGCGATCGCCTCTACACTTACGAACCAGGAAGCACCGAAATTAAGCCCCAGCTAGCTACAGCATTACCCAAAGTTAGCCAAGATGCCTTAACTTATACCATTCCCTTACGTCAGGGAGTAGTTTTTCACGATGGGACTCCCTTCAATGCTCAAGCAATGGCGTTTACCATTAACCGCTTTATTCAAAATAAAGGGAAACCTTCATTCTTACTAGCTGATGTAGTAGATTCTGTAAAAACTACAGGCGAGTATGAGTTAACCATCAAGTTGAAAAAGCCCTTTGCAGCGTTTCCTTCATTGCTGGCGTTTCCTGGGGTGTGTGCAGTTTCGCCAAAAGCTTACGAACTTGGTGCTGGTAAATTCAAGCCGAATATTTTTGTGGGGACTGGCCCTTATAAGTTAGGCCAATATGGTACTGATTCAATTCGATTTGATGCATTTAATAAGTATTGGGGAGAAAAACCAGTTAACAAAGGTGTTAACCTGCAAATTCAAACTAGTTCGGTTAATTTGTTTAATGCTTTCCGTACAGGCGCAATCGATGTAGCTTATCTGTCGCTACAGCCAGATCAAAATCGTAGCTTGTCAGAAGGTGGTAAAAAAGGCGATTGGCAAGCGATCGCAGCTGAGGGTAGTGTAGTAAGTTATCTGGTATTAAACCGGAATCAAAAACCTTTAGATAAATTAGAGGTAAGACAAGCGATCGCGTCAATAATTGACCGTCCACTGTTAAATGAACGGGCGTTACTTGGTCAAGCAGATCCGCTCTACAGCATGATTCCGACAACGTTGAAAGTTTCTGTGCCATTATTTAAAGAAAAATATGGTGATGCTAACTTTGAGCAAGCTAAAAAATTGTTAGCTACTGCTGGTTTTTCTAAAGAGAATCCGGCAAAAGTACAAATTTGGTATCCTTCTAGTTCACCTACTCGTAGTTTGGCAGCACAGACGCTCAAATCCCTTGTTGATGTCAAAATGGATGGAATACTGCAATTTGAAGTTACCCAAGCGGAAGCGGCTGCTTTCTTTAAAGATATTGCCAAGGGTTTGTATCCGGCAGCTTTACTTGATTGGTATCCAGACTTTTTAGATCCAGATAATTACGTCCAGCCGTTTTTGGCTTGTGACAAAGGTTCAGTTGCTAAAGGATGCGAAGATGGAGGTAGTCAAACTCAGGGTTCGTTTTACTATAGTGAAGCCATCAATAAACTGATTGATCAGCAACGCAAAGAACTAAATCCCGAAGCGCGTCAGAAAATTTTTACAGAAATTCAAACGCAAGTTGCTACTGATGTGCCTTATGTTCCTTTATGGCAAAGCAAAGATTATGTATTTGCCCAAAAAGGTCTGAGCAGCGTAGAACTTAACCCTACCCAAATTCTCGTTTACCAGACAATTAAAAAGTAGTTAGGAGTAGAGACGCGATTAATCGCGTGTGTACACAAGTTAGGAATTTTTAATTAGACTTATTGCAAAAGTCAAAAAATCATAAATGTGATTCTGAGCAAAATAAAGATGTTCAACTTTACTAAATATAGTAATCAAAGAACTTTTGCAAGCTAGCTGTCTATCTTAATTCATAATTTCTAACTGCAAATTATCGACTCCTAACTCTTAACTCTTGTACAGATGCGATTAATCACGTCTGTACTTTTAACTCTTAAGTCCTACATAAATATGTCTCGTTCTAAAGCTTTACAATATTACATAGTTTCCCGGTTGCTTCTCGCGCCACTTCAGCTATTAACGATTATCACCATTGTATTTCTTTTACTAAGAGCAACGCCGGGAGATCCAGCAGATGCGATTCTCGGCGGACGTGCGCCAGAAGCTGCTAAAGAAGAATTGCGAAAACAACTAGGTTTAAACCTTCCCCTGTGGCTACAATACCTAAATTATTTGGGAAGCATATTGCGCTTTGATTTAGGAAGTTCTTTGTTGAGTCGGGGAGAGAATGTTTGGGACATCATTGGACAATATTTCCCAGCGACGATGGAGTTAGCAGTATTTAGTATGGCAGTTGCACTCATCGTTGGAATTGCGGTTGGGACTCTTTCGGCTTCTCGTCCTGGAACATATTTCGATGTCGGTGGGCGCTTGTTTGGGATCATCACCTACGCACTCCCCATGTTTTGGGCGGGAATGCTTTTACAGTTAATTTTCTCAGTCCAACTGGGCTGGTTTCCCAATTCCAACCGTTTTCCGCCCAATCTTTCAGCTCCCACTACTGTCACTGGATTGTATACAATTGATAGCTTACTTAGTGGAAATTTCACTCAATTTTTCACATCTTTGCACCATCTTGCCCTACCGAGTCTCACACTAGGACTTTTGCTCAGTGGGATTTTTGAGCGAATTGTGCGAGTGAATTTAAAGCAAACCTTGCAAGCAGATTATGTAGAAGCCGCTAGAGCCAGAGGTATTGGTGAAAATAAGATTTTAGCCTCCCATGCTTTAAAAAATGCGTTAATTCCGGTAATTACAGTCTTGGGATTAACCTTTGCTTCTCTATTGGGTGGAGCGATTTTGACAGAGGTAACATTTTCTTGGCCTGGGTTAGCTAATCGACTGTATCAAGCGATCGCCGATCGCGATTATCCCACAGTCCAGGGAGTGCTAGTCTTTTTTGGTGCGATCGTTGTCAGTGCCAGCATTTTGATTGATATTTTAAATGCTTATGTAGATCCTCGAATTCGATATTAAGTTGTTTGACATTTTGATAATACCACCCCCTGACCGATTACTGATTACTATTAAAATGATACTGGATAAACAAATCTAAACTTTTTTCAAAAATGCTATTGGTGTAGCTGTTTGCAAGTATCACAAAATACTCAATTCAATTTTTAATTAAGGGGATTTAAGGAGTCTAAATGATGCGATTGCATAAACTTAGCATTTTCGCTACAATCGCCGGGCTGTGCTTAGTTTCAGTCCCAGTATTACCAGCAAAGGCAGACAATACTAACGTACAATTGAAGTCAAGAACTGGAAACAACTGTTTAGATGCAAATACCGGAGCACTTGGGAGACCAGCGTACATGCGCCCTTGTGACAATCACAAGAATACTAATCTACTGTGGGATTTTGTTCCTGCTAATGATGGTTCTTCCCTTTTTTTATAAAAACTAGAACCACTGGATTATGTTTAGATGCTAATACAGGACAGGTGGGAAGGCAGGTTTATCTCAATAAATGTGAATCTTCAAATCCCAACGTGAAGTGGCAGTATCACTATTTGATTGTTGGTGCTTTCCAATATTCAACCGCAACCACAGGATACTGCCTAGATGCAAACACTGGAGCACTTGGGAGACCAGCGTACATGAACTTTTGCGAAGTATTTAATGTGAATTTACAATGGGATCTCATCCATTAGTAGCAATGGATACTGTAGGCGAAGTCGAGTAGGGGCAGATATGGCACAATGTTGACGAACTAGCATTAACTACTTGTTTTGCAAAAACAAAAGAAAATTGAGGGAACTCAGGGAAGCTGGCGGATTATGGTAAAACTGTTTTGCCGTTGGGTTTTGCAACAGTAGAGTGATCGCATTTGTTACTTCGGAGTTCGCATTTGTTATTTCGGAGTTCGCATTTGTTACTTTGGAGTTCGCATTTGTTATTTCGGAGTTCGCATTTGTTACTTCGGCGTTCGCATTTGTTACTTCGGCATTCGCATTTGTTAATTCGGCGATCGCATTTGTTATTTCGGAATACGCATTTGTTACTTTGGAGTTCGCATTTGTTATTTCGGAGTTCGCATTTGTTACTTTGGCGAACTCATTTGTTATTTCGGAGTTCGCATTTGTTACTTCGGCGAACTCATTTGTTACTTCAGAGTTCGCATTTGTTATTTCGGCGACTCCATTTCTATTATTGAGGGCTTATCTTCTTAAACTGCGGGGGTCGAGGGCATCTCTCAACCCATCACCGAGTAAGTTGAATGCTAGCACTGTGAGAATAATCAACACAGCCGGCGGCCAAATTAACCAAGGTTGCAACACCAAAATTGAAGCATTGCTAGCTAGAGAAAGCATATTGCCCCAAGAGGGGTCTGGTTGTTGTATTCCCAAACCGATGAGACTTAATATCGCTTCTGCATCAATAAAGCTGGGAATTGCAAGAGTAGCAGAGATAACTACATAACTAGCTGTTTGCGGCAAAACGTGGCGGAGAATGATATAAATTGGGTTTCCACCCATTGCGCGTGATGCTTGGACAAATTCTCGCTCTTTAATTGATAGTACCTGTCCCCGAATAACCCGTGCTAAACCAGCCCAGCTAATAACCGAAGTAATCACTACAATCAGCAAAAAGCGCTGGGTACTGCTTAAACCAGGTGGTAAAACTGCCCCTAAAGTCACCAAAAGATAAATACTAGGGAAAGTCATTAGCACTTCTGCCAAGCGCATAATGACGCTATCAGTTACACCGCCGAAATAGCCAGAAATTCCTCCGATAATCAAACCAAGGGGATAGGTAATGATAATCCCAAAAATGCCAATAAACATACTGATGCGACCACCATGCAGCAAGCGACTGAATTGGTCGCGGCTTTGGTCATCAGTACCCAAGATGTTGAACTTTGCCCCAGTTGTTGTACCAAATAAATGCCAATTTAAGGGAATACCAGCAAAGATTGTGACTTCATCCCACTTCGGGGGTAGTGGCAAACTCATCTGCAACAATCGATATTCTGGCCCCGAGACAAATAGACGCAGGGGTGATGGCTTTGTCAAGTCTACAATGAGTTGGCGATCGCCTGTTTCTAAATTCGTGTCTCCCTGAGTAGTCGGATAAATATATGGCCCGATAAACTGCCCTGACTTAGAAACCCAATGTATTTTAGTTGGTGGCAGCAGTGAACCATTAGGCTGTGAAGCATAGGGGTCATAAGGAGCCACAAAATCTGCTGCAATGACTGCTATATAAAAAATTAACAGCAAAATTGCCCCAAATCGTGCCAAAGGATTTTTCTTCAGTCGTCGCCACCAATCCATAGTAGTTAGGAGTTATAAGTTATAAGTTATGAGTTATGAGTTATTAAACTTTTATCTTAATTCATAACTCATAATTCTTAACTCTCCATTCCCCACTCCTGTACAGACGCGATTAATGAGGCAGCGCGTTGCGGGGGTTCCCACGCCACTTGCTCCACTTGGGGTTTCCCCAAGTGGAGCAAGTGGCTCCCCGTTGTAGCGACTGGCGTCGCGTCTGTACTCTTAACTCCTAATTCCCAGTTCCTAACTTTTCTAAATAGCGCTGCTGTTCTTGCTGTTGTTTTTCATGTTCTACAACAAAAACGTTTGAGTAGAGATTAGCTAGAATTTGTTTTCCCTGTTGTGTTAGTGATAGATAATGCAGTCCCTCTTGGATATAGGGATAGACACCATTCCAGTAAAATTTAGCGTAGTTATTCCGTAAATCGGCAGGGGTTTTATAGCCCAAAACTTTATTTACACCAGTTTCTTCAAACTCGTAGAATAAAGAAGTAATTTTCTTCAGGTAACGCGGGTCGCTTAGTTGACCAATCAAATCAGCAGCACGGACTAATCCTGCAAAACACTTTGTATCTTGATGATCTTCTGCCGTAGGCACGGGAAATCGAGTCAATTCAATATTGCTCTTAATTGCCTCAGCATCTATTAACTTATGACCTCCAAAACGCTCATCAATAAAAAGCTTGGCTCTATCAACATGATACGGCGTCAGACTGGCATCAGAAGCGCCAGGAGCTACAGAAATCATTTTGCCATTTTTACCTGTGGCATATAAGTTTGCTGTCTCTTGGTCTTGTCGGCAAACTCCTTTAACGTAGCCAATATCATGACACACCAAGGAAATGATACAATGCAGCCAGTCTTCACTGGAAACACCACCTTCTCTAATGTGTTTGCCACGTAAAATTTCTTGCCCCACCAGGGTTACAAGGATTGTGTGTTCAACATTATGATAAAGGGCGTCGCTATTGGCAATGTTTTCTAAAGCCATGTTACCAGCCCAGGCGATAATGTCCTGATAATCATTTTTGAAGCAGCCGTAGGTGCGACGGTAGCCTTCTCGAATTTCATTTACAAAGGCATCAATTAAAATTTCAGTGGCATTGAACATATCTGGTTACTCTGGTAAATACTAATTATTTATTGATTTGATTTCAAAATTCCATAATCAGGTTTACCCTTGCTGGAATTTTACCTCACTTCCATTCCTCTCTACTTCTAGGAGAAAGGCTTAAAAACCCGATTATTTCATTGCTTACCCTCGCAGGGAGGCTGGATAGGAGAGGTTCGTCGAACTCACATGAATTTAGGACAATATATTTTGCTCCTTTCTAACTCATGTATAGCTGTAGACGCTAGCTTGTCCTATGCCTAAATTGCATGATAGATAATGATTTGCTGATGACACAAAGGCTTCAGAGGAATTATCGATGACGTAGAAAAATATTTATTTGATATAACTTTATACATAAAAGGCTAGATTTTAAATTAGATCAATCTAGATTAGCTTCACTAGTTTTTCATATCTAACCATTGGTTGACGGTGATCTAAATACATATAGTATGTGACCTTGAGTGGCTAAATGATATAAAAGAATTTTTGTATCATAATTTATATAAGTTTTGCAAGCCATTTGGCATAGTAATTACTCTTAGCAAGTTTGTTTTATTAGATACGTTGGTAGATAAAAGACATTTACTATGAAATGCGTCATAGTTGATATGAAGTAAATAAACTTCAAGTTTTCTTAAAAAAATATTGAGACTGGTATGCATAGACAAAAAGTGGAGGTAGGACTGTGAGCGATGATAGTGTTTCAGAAGTCGAGGTGAATAAACCTGTAACATCTGAAGATGCTAGCTTTTTGAGCAAATCGGATCAAAAACCAACCAGGGCATGGTTGAAGCCATTATTCTTAGGTGCTGGTTTAGGAATCGCGATCGCCTTTACTGGGATGGGTATATTAAGTCGTCTTCCATCCCGTCAACAAGGCGTGGTAGCGGATAAAAAAGTTAACCCAGCAATGACAGTTACCATCGCCACAGTAGAAACCGCCCGTGTTTTCCGTACCCTCAAAACTACTGGGACTGTAGCAGCACTCGATTTAATTCCAGTTTTACCGCAGACAAACGGCTTACAAATCAAAAGCATTCCCGAAGATGTAAAAGAAGGGGCTTTTGTCAAACAAGGCCAAGTGTTGGCGGTATTGGATGGTTCCATATTGCAAAACCAGATTAGCCAAGCCAAAGCAGATATGGAATCAAAACAAGCAGATTTAGCAGCCAAGCAGGCAGATTTGGGATCAAATAAAGCCATAGTCCAGCAAAAACAAGCAGATTTAGCTCAAGTTAAGGCGAAGTTAGAAGAAGCAGCGAAGAATTATCAGCGCTATCAACAACTAGTTGATTCTGGGACGATTAGTAAGCAAGAACTCGATACTCGTTCCTACGCTGTGAAAACTGCCATAGAAGTTGTGAATCTATCCCAAGAAAATGTGCGTAGTGCCCAGTCCAATATCGGCAGCGCCCAAGCTATCATCAACAAAGCCAAAGCCGATGTCAAGAGTAGTGCTGCTAAGGTGCAACAACTACAAACTCAATTAGGACAAACTGTGGTGCGATCGCCGGTTGCTGGAGTAATTGCCGAAAAACTTGCCAGAGTCGGTGATGTCACTGGTGTGCCGCCACAAACCCAGGTAGGTACTGTGATTGGTGGCACACAAAAGCTATTTTCGATTATCCGAGATGAAAAATTAGAACTTCAAGCGAAAGTACCCGAAATTCAACTAAATCAAGTGAAAATTGGTGCATCTGTGCAAATTACTTCAGATGTCGATCAGCGCGTGCGATCGCAGGGACGAGTCAGGGAAATACAGCCACAGGTGAACGATCAAAGGCGGGAGGCTACAGTCAAAATTGACTTACCGTCAACAACTTTACTTAAACCAGGGATGTTTGCTAGTGCTGCAATTACTACTAACTTAGGGATGAGGATGGTAGTACCGCAAAAAGCAGTGCAATCTCAAGCAGACTCAAATGTAATTGTATTCACCTTATCGGGTGAAGATACAGTCCGCAGCCAGAAAGTAGAGTTAGGAGATCCCGCCAATGACGACAAAGTGGAAATCAAGAGTGGGTTGCAATTGGGCGATCGCGTCGTAGTAGATGGTGCAGGATATCTCAAAGATGGCGATAAAGTTCGAGTTGCAAATTGAAAGAAATGGGAATGGGAAATGGGGAATGGGGAATAGGGAATGGGCAGAAATAACCAATACTTCGGCTTCTCTACGAGACGCTACGCGTAGCTTGCTTCCCCGTAGGGGTACGCTCAGTACAAGTGACAAATGACAAATGACTAATCCAAAATCCAAAATCTAAAATCTAAAATTTCCCGATGTCTTTCAATCTCTCAGCTTGGTCAATTAAAAAACCTGTTCCCACAATAGTATTATTTTTAATTTTGACGGTTGTAGGTTGGTTCTCCTTCATATCCTTGGGGATTGATACTAACCCAAATATTGATGTGCCAACAGTTTCGATAAAAGTCACCCAACCGGGTGCAGGCCCGGCCGAACTAGAATCTCAAGTGACGAAAAAAATTGAAGATGCCGTCGCGGGGTTAGGCAATATCGATTATATGATTTCCACCGTCAGCGATGGGAAGTCTAACACGACAATCAATTTTGTTTTGGGTACAGATAGCGATCGCGCCACCAATGATGTTCGCAATGCGATCGCTCAAATTCGCCAAAACTTACCCCAAGACATCAACGATCCAATTGTGCAACGCCTGGAATTTTCCGGTGGCCCAGTAATCACTTACGCAGTTAAATCAGATCGGCGTTCTGTAGAAGAATTAAGCAATATTGTAGATCAAACCATTAGCCGCACTTTATTGGGAGTCCCTGGTGTCGCACAACTTCAGCGTGTGGGTGGGGTTGACCGAGAAATTCGGATTAATCTTAATCCAAACCGCTTACAATCTCTGGCTATCACCGCCACCCAGGTAAACGACCAAATGCGCGCTTTGAATATTAACTTACCTGGCGGACGCGCCGAAGTCGGTGGTAGCGAACAAAGTATCCGCACTTTAGGGAGTGCCGCCAGTGTGGATATGTTGAAAACCTACGAAATCCTCTTACCACAAGGCGGTTCTGTACCCTTATCCACCTTGGGAACCGTAGAAGATAAATTTGGCGATGTGCGTCAAGCCGCTCGCTTAAATAATCAACCTGTGGTAGCTTTCCAAGTGTTGCGTAGTACTGGCAGCGTTCTGGTGACTGTAGAACAAGGAGTGAAAGCAGCAGTTAAACAACTGGAAAAAACCCTTCCCGCAGATATCAAACTAGATTTAATTTTTACTAGAGCCGATGTTGTTCGCCAATCCTACCAAAGTACCATTGATGAATTAATTCAAGCTTCGGTGCTGGCAGTCATCGTTATTTTAGTGTTTTTGCGGGACTGGCGAGCAACATTAATTACGGCTGTTGCCTTACCCCTATCAATAATTCCCACCTTCGCAGTGCAGCAAGCTTTTGGTTACACCCTCAACAATATGACTTTGTTGGCATTAGCGCTGGCGGTGGGCAACTTGGTAGATGATGCCGTTGTAGAAATTGAAAACATGGAACGGCACATGGCTATGGGTAAGTCAGCTTGGGAAGCTGCTTTCGAGTCTTCTGATGAAGTAGGATTAGCGGTAATCGCAAGTTCAGCGACGATTGTTGCAGTGTTTATGCCCGTTGCCTTTATGGGTGGGATTCCGGGGCAGTTTTTCCAACCATTTGGTGTTACCGTTGCTGTTTCCACAATTTTCTCAACTCTGGTAGCGCGGATGGTTACGCCGATGATGGGGGCGTATCTTTTAAAGGAGGCAGAGGGGCAGGGGAGTAGGGGAGTAATAATAAAAATTTTTAATTTTAAATTTACACTTCCAGGTAGCGGGAACGGAAGTAGAAAACTCACAACTGAAAAGCATCGGGGTTTTCAACCTTATAGATCGCTCTTAGAGTGGGCGTTACGGCATAGATTGACGACAATGGCGATCGCTTTAGCTTTCTTTATTGCAAGTCTAACGCTGGTTCCCTTGATTCCCAAGGGTTTTGTGGATGATGGCGATTTTGGAATTTCTAACGTATCTATAGAATTACCTCCTGGTTCCACTTTAGAAGACGTTAATAAGGTAGTCACACAAGCGACTGACATCATCCGGCAAAACCCATTAGTTGAACGTGTATTAGCAACGGAAGAAATCAATTCTGCAATCCTTACCATTAATCTTAAACCTAGAGAAGAACGAAATATTTCCCAAAAACAGTTTGAGGAACAAGTACGCCCTGACTTTGAGCAAATACCAGGAGCAAGAATCAGTTTTCAAAGTCAGTCACCAGGTGGCGATCGCAAAGGTTTATCAATTGTCCTCAGAAGTGAAAACCCCAAAGCACTGAATCAAGCTGCTGATGCCTTAGAAAAGCAGATGCGATCCATAGCCGGATTGGTAGAAGTGTCTTCGACTGCAAGTTTGGTTAAACCAGAGATTTTGGTAATTCCGAACCCGCAACGGGCAGCAGATTTGGGCGTGACAGTGCAGGCGATCGCTCGGACTGCTTCCCTTGCAACCATCGGCGACAATGAGGCCAACTTGGCGAAATTTAATTTAAGCGATCGGCAAATCCCCATTCGGGTGCAAATCGACCCGAAAGCGCGGGCTGACATCAACACAATTACAAATCTGCAAGTCCCCAGTCAAAATGGGAGATTGATTCCCCTCGTTGCAGTTGCAGACATCCGCTTTGGGAGTGGCCCTGCAACCATCAACCGTTACAATCGCGCCCGTCAAGTTGCCTTAGAAGCCAATTTACAAGGGATTTCTTTAGGAGAAGCAGTAGAAACAATCAACAAACTACCTGTGATGCAAAACTTACCTCCAGGGGTAGTACAGCAACCATCAGGTAGCGCCAAAATTATGCGAGACATTTTCAGTCGCTTTGGCGCTGCATTAGGACTGGCATTAATGTGTATCTATGCAATTCTGGTGTTGCTGTATAACAACTTTCTCCATCCATTATCGATTATGGCAGCCTTGCCCTTTTGTTTAGGCGGCGCATTGGTAGCGTTAATGGTTGCTCAAAAACCCTTGGGAATATATGCCTTGATTGGTATCATTCTGCTGTTGGGAATTGTTACCAAAAACTCAATTTTGTTAGTGGACTATACAATCATCAACATGCAGTCAGGTAAAACCCAACGTCAGGCACTTGTAGAATCGGGTGTATCACGTCTGCGTCCGATTTTAATGACTTCTTTGGCAACGATCGCCGGGACTCTGCCTTTAGCATTAGGGATTGGCGCGGGTTCTGAAGTTCGCCAACCAATGGGAATTGCGATTATGGGCGGTTTTACAACTTCCACCTTGTTGACATTGGTAGTAGTGCCAGTGATATTTAGCTACATCGACAACTTCCAAACTTGGATTAAGGATACATTGCGCTATGGCTTTGGTAAGAAACCATCGCGCCAATAATTGCAGACACGGCGATTTATCGCGTCTCCTTAACCGAACCGTATTGCTTTTGCCCTAGTACCTATTGTGCGATCGCATTTACCAGTGGGAATCATAACAAACAGATTTACCACAGAAAATAACCAATGGCTTACCAGAACATTACCGCTTCCCTTACCCCAGCAGATATCCAAGAAATCAAAGCAGCCTTTGCAACTATCCAAGCAAAGATGCCTTTTCTCGTGACTCTAAGTGCAGAAGAACGACGCAACTTATTTAAGATGGGCGATAAAAGACTAGCTTTTGTCAACAATAGCCTGATTGCTGCCCAATCTAACCGAGACATTTTACCAGCCAGTTTTGATTTAGATGAATTTGTGCGAGATTATCAACTAGCCGCTAACCTCACCGAAGTTTTGATTGGACTGCGACAACTGACAGAACAAGTAGATGATACCTTAATGGCAGTCGGCAGCGAAGCAATGGGGAGCAGTTTGACAGTTTATGATTACGTCAAAACTGCTGCTAAGAAAACTCCAGGGTTAAAAACTATTGCTGAACAATTAGGTGAACGGTTTAAAGCGATTAAAAGTAAACCTACAAAACCTGCATCTGATTCATAACCTGTAAACATTGCCAAATCCTCATGTAGAGACGCGATTTATCGCATCTAAAAACTGGCACGTTAGAGAGACGCGATAAATCGCCGTCTCTACAGAGAATGTACTCGTCAATTATTCCTTGACAGACTAATATTTTCGACTTGTGTGTACACTGTAGCTTCGACTCAGAGAGGGACAGACTTGAACTTTAGTTCAAGGCAGGGAGAGGTTTGTCAAATTTACGTTAAATGAGTCTTTAATACTCGTTAATGAACCTTAAAGCTTCGCCGATGAACCTCAGAGCTTCGTGAATGAACCTCAAAGCTTCGGCGATGAACCTCAGAGCTTCGTGAATGAACCTTAAAGCTTCGTGAATGAACCTTAAAGCTTCGTGAATGAACCTCAAAGCTTCGGCGATGAACCTCAGAGCTTCGTGAATGAACCTCAAAGCTTCGTGAATGAACCTCAGAGCTTCGTGAATGAACCTCAGAGCTTCGTCGATGAACCTCAGAGCTTCGTCGATGAACCTCAGAGCTTCGTTAATGAGTCTTTAATGCTCGTGGGCGAGTATTAAAGGCTCTCAATCAGGAATTAGGAATTGCAGGGTTGTTATTATACTCATAACAGCTTGTAATCTGCCACCTTGCGCCAAATTATGCTCACAACTCCCCGCCACCGCAGCAAGCCTTCCCCCCTTATTCTTTATCCTTTAGTCTTTATCCTTTCTTTCCTCCTTTGTCTACCTTGGGTTAGCGCCAAAGAAACCCTCAAACCCAAACCCCAAGATTGGCAGATTAACGGTATAGTAGCAGCCCTTGACGACAGCTACGACGAAGTGAAGGGATATGCTTTTGACAAATTAGATGCATATGAGCTAAAAGACTTGAAAACCGTGGTTAAGAAACCGGAGGAAATAGCCCAGAAAGTTGCCAACATCCTCAAGGATGAAAAGGTTATCTCATATGTTCGTGGCAATGCGGCAGAGGCATTGAGCAACTTCGGGCAGGCGGCGGCTCCCTACATCCCTGACATCCTCAACTTCCTCAAGGATGAAAAGGTTTACTCATTTGTTCGTAGCAGTGCCGCAGTGGCATTGAGCAAATTCGGGCAGCAGGCGGCTCCCTACATCCCTGACATCGCCAACATCCTCAAGGATGAAAAGGTTGACTTAGATGTTCGTGGCAGGGCGGCTTATGCATTGAGCAACTTCGGGCAGGCGGCGGCTCCCTACATCCCTGACATCGCCAACATCCTCAAGGATGAAAAGGTTGACTCAGATGTTCGTGGCAGTGCGGCAGTAGCATTGAGCGACTTCGGGCAGGCGGCGAGATACATCTCTAAGGATGAAAAGGTTGACTCATATTTTCATAGCAGTGTGGCAGAGGCATTGAGCAAGTTCGGGCAAGCGGCGGCTCCCTACATCCCTGACATCGCCAACATCCTCAAGGATGAAAAGGTTAAATCATATTATCGCAGCAGGGCGGCAGTGGCATTGAGCAACTTCGGGCAGCAGGCGGCTCCCTACATCCCTGACATCCTCAACATCCTCAAGGATGAAAAGGTTGACTCAATTGTTCGTGGCAGGGCGGCAGAGGCATTGAGTAACTTTAGGCAAGCGGCGGCTCCCTACATCCCTGACATCCTCAACATCCTCAAGGATGAAAAGGTTGACTCAATTGTTCGTTATGGTGCGGCAAAGGCATTGAGCAACTTCGGGCAGGCGGCGGCTCCCTACATCCCTGACATCGCCAACATCCTCAAGGATGAAAAGGTTGACTCAATTGTTCGTGGCAGGGCGGCAGAGGCATTGAGCAACTTCGGGCAGGCGGCGACGAGATACATCCCTGACATCGCCAACATCCTCAAGGATGAAAAGGTTAACTCAGATGTTCGTGGCAGTGCGGCAGTGGCATTGAGCGACTTCAAGCAGGCGGCTCCCTACATCCCTGACATCGCCAACATCCTCAAGGATGAAAAGGTTGACTCAGATGTTCGTGGCAGTGCGGCAGTGGCATTGAGCAACTTCAAGCAGGCGGCGGCTCCCTACATCCCTGACATCCTCAACTTCCTCAAGGATGAAAAGGTTAACTCAAATGTTCGTGGCAGTGTGGCATTGGTATTGAGCAACTTCGGGCAGGCGGCGACGAGATACATCCCTGACATCGCCAACTTCCTCAAGGATGAAAAGGTTGACTTAAGAGTTCGTTATAGTGCGGCATTGGTATTGAGCAACTTCGGGCAGGCGGCCGCGAGATACATCCCTGACATCGCCAACTTCCTCAAGGATGAAAAGGTTGACTTAGATGTTCGTTATGGTGCGGTTTATGCATTGAGCAACTTCAAGCAGGCGGCGGCTCCCTACATCCCTGACATCCTCAACTTTCTCAAGGATGAAAAGGTTGCCTCAAATGTTCGTGGCAGGGCGGCAGAGGCATTAGAGAATATCAGAAAACTGGAGTTAAATGAAGTTGTTGTAATTCTGAATAATATTTATGAGCCTGGTAATTCAGAATACTTAAATTGGCGTTTTCTAACCTATTTCCTGGGCGGTGGCACTGAGGAAGTGAAAACTCTACTCAAATGGCTCGGCTCTCCTCAAGCAACTCCTGACAAACTCTCACATGATGAAGGTGTCAAAACCCTCAATCTATTTTTGCAAACTTGGAATAATAGCCAAGGACTAGAACGCTTACGCAACGACTTAGCCAAGCAAATTTCCGAAGTTGCCGCTAACAAAAACGTTCCTTGGAAATGGCAAGATATTGGTTTACTGCAAAGCCATTACAGCAACCTTAAAAAAGTCAACCCCACTGATGCGAATGCGGTGCAGTCAGTAATTAATAATCTGAAATATTAGCAGTGGTTTTTCAAAGCCAAAAACACCATCCTCATTCACGCTGCGTTTTGGCTTCTCCTCATCTTCGCCTACCCCAAATTTCCCCAAGTCCAAGCCATCTTCTTCTGGAACCCTTGGGTACGCCGGATTCTCGGCGTCGGCTATGTCGTCTTTCTCCTCACCTGGTTTCCTCCCTTCCGGCGCAAATTATTTGAACCATTCAAACCTTCCCTATTAGCCGATGCTGGTTTAGATAATTTTTATGAGCAATCATACTTCCCAGAATCTCAAGTCAAAGTTCCCACTTCAGGAGACATCCTGCCAATTACCCCAGCATTACCCAGTATTCAAGGACAAATTATCTTAGAAGGAGATTCCGGCTTAGGCAAGTCGATGTTTCTCCGTCATCTGTTGAAAAACTCCCAACGTATAGTCGTTTATCTCCCCGCCCAGAAATGTCATAAAGGCGTAATTGAAGCCATCAAAGACAAATTACACTGACAAGCCCAAGATGCTGGCTTCCTGAAAAACCTGATTTACAGTGGCGCCATAGATATCTGCATAGACGGACTCAACGAAGTCACCGCCGAAACACGGGCTAAAATCTGCCAGTTTGTCGAAAGCTATTTCCGGGGCAACATTATCATGACTACCCAGCCCCTAGAGTGGACACCACCCTCAACAGCCAAAACATACTACTTGCAACCCCTTGAGCAACAACAAATTCAAGAGTTTTTGATTTCCCGTCAGCCGCGACTACCCCAAGATGCCAAAATTCAAGGTGCTGATTACGCCAAAGCCTGCACCGATTATTTAACAGAAGTCTTCCAACAACAAGCCAAAGAAGAGTTAGATGCTGTCCGCCGAACTCTTTCCAATCCAATGGATCTAACAGTGGTAGCGCTAATGTTCACCCCGCAGACGTTATGGGGGATGAGGTTCACCCTGTTTAACAAGTAATTAAGCGAAGTTAATATCACTGGTTATGTTAACTTCGCTGTAGAGAAGATTGTTTTTGTTTGGAAACGCTACGCTGAGGGTTTAAAAATGGGGGAATGGGACAGTCTAGCGTCATTGCGATCGCTCTTAGTAAATCTGCTTCTGATTGTGTAACTTTGTTATCTAAAAGTACCGTGTGGGCGCAGGCATTAACAATAGCTTGCTTGAGTTTGGGAGTGGCAAGACGGAGGCGATCAATACTCTTCTTAAGCTCAGTGAAATTACAAATAAGTGGCGTGTCTGGTTTTTCTTGTTCTCCAGCTTTAGGAAGCCGAAAAACTCCAGAACGAAAAGCATAGGCGATGTCTTCGCTGGACGCATCGGGTTGGGAGTGTCCAACGCGGGCAATTACGGACAATACTAATAAACTATCTGACCAAATCTCTTCTATAGAGGTAAATTCGACCGTTGTCGCAGATATGGGATTTATACTAGGTTGGAGGCGATGCCAAAGTATTAACTGCAACACAAAATGCCAAAGTGATAAACTTCCGGTAGCTACAACTAAACCGTGAATGCATTTGCAGAGTCTTTGGCATTCTTTGGCAGAATTTTGACGCAATACGGGTACTGCTAAATCCACAAGTGGCAAGCGAATTCTAGGATCTAAACCTCGTCTAAGTTGAAACCCGTGGTTTTTCCTCATCGGACTCGAGATGATTTTTTACCCATAGGCGATCGCTAATATCAAAGGGCTTAGAATTGATATCTTTTTGAAATAAATCAACGCGTTGAATTAACTCTGCTGGGGGTTTCGATTTGTTTGTCGTCCTACTTTTGTTGCACTTTTCCGGTTACATATCTCGTATAAAGCCATTAGCTGCTCGCGTGTGCGAATATGCTTCGCTCTCAAGGCTTCTTCTCTTAAAGAAGAAGCACTTTCATTCCAATGATCGCATTCTACTTTCAGCATCCCCACTTCACTACGCAGCTACACTTATCTATATACAGTAATATTTTTTCTCGTAAAACTCCAGTTCTCAAGATGGATGGGGTTTAAGTACAGTATTTCATTAATTTGTAGCGAATTAAATTTGACAATGCCAATGCATCAGCTAACAATGCCAATGCATCGGTTAACAATGCTAATGCATCGGTTAACAATGCTAATGCATCAGCTAACAATACCAATGCATCGGCTGACAGTCCCAATGCGTCCCCTTGCATTAAAAACGCTACGATTTTACGCAAAGCTGTACTAAGCTAACCTCTAATACGGTTCGGATAAGGAAGGTTGATAATTGACATTATTCTCCGCACTGGACTAGCTTGATATTATACGCCTATACATAGTAATATAATCCTGTCAATACTGTAAGTAGCGTTCATATCTTCATTTCTCAAGCTACTTACAGTTAACCACAGTGCTTTTTCTTTTTGCAGGATATCATTATGTTTGATGGTCTATCCCGACGTGAATTTATCAAAGTCACAGGCGGTTTTGCAGCTGGAGCCACAGCAGCAGTCAGCGCACCTCTGATTGAGACTCTCACTGCTCAAGCCCTGAGCAGTACATCTAAAAGATATAAATTTGTTGGTTACTTTGGCAACTGGGCACAATACCGACAAGGCGGAGGAAAGTTTTTTCCCGAGCAAATTGACCCCTCGCTATTTACACACATCAACTTTGCCTTTGGTATGTTCGGTTTTGTGAGTTGGAGTGTCGATCCATCGCCAACACGAACCGGAAACCAACGTTATACAGGTGACTACACAATTCAACCAGTGGAATGGAACGATCAGACAGTTCTGTACCCGGCGATGCAGAATTTAAAGAAGAAAAACCCCAGCCTCAAAACGATTCTTTCAATTGGTGGTTGGAGTTTTAACAGTTGCGATGATACGCCTGAGTCAGCCGGAACAGCTCACCCCTACGGTCCCTTCACCTGCAAATTATTCAGCAAAATGGCAGCCGATCCTAGTGGCAGGAGGCAGTTTATTAATTCTGCGATCGCCTATGCTAAAAAGTACGGCTTTGACGGCATTGATCTCGACTGGGAATATCCCGCCGACTCTGCACGCGGTGGTCAAGATGCCGATTACAACAATTACCTAACACTGCTCAAAGAGTTCCGTCAAACTGCTGGGCAAAATTTTATCATCACTATAGCTTCTGCTGCAGTACCCAAGGGCAGCAAAACGGGCGACCAATTCTTCCTATGGTTGGCTCAGTGCGGTCAATATTTAGATTGGTTCAACGTCATGTCCTACGACTACCACGGGGCTTTTGACGATCCCAAGACAATGGGAACAGGAGTCAACGCGCCTCTTATGCAAGATTCCGTACCCAATGGTACTTTTGACATTAAGGATACGGTGGAATCTTACATCAAAGCAAATATTCCTAAGGAAAAGATCGTGCTAGGAATGCCCACCTATGGACGAAGTTATATTGTTGCAAACCGTACCGATGGCTACGGAAAGCCTTTTAGTAGTGCGGGACCTGCAGGACCAGCGACAGCCACCCCTGGTATCCTCGCTTATTATGAAATTCTTGAGAAAATTGCCAGTGGCGAACTCGACGTCCAAAAGTGGGATGATGCCACTTTGACTCCCTACGCCTACAGCACTAAAACCGGACTTTGGGTAAGTTATGACAACGAGAAATCACTTGGTTATAAGGTCAGTTATTTGATTGAAAAAGAATTGGGAGGTGCAATGGTATGGGCGATCGATTTAGACAAGTTTTAATGATAGTTCTGCTGCACAATTTATTACACAGATTTTTGGTCAGCTTACAAACAAGTATTGCCAAGTCAAAGGCATCGTGCAGTCGGTAAGGATATGTCAGAGAAGTTATATTGAGCGATTAAATAAGCTAATCGCCATTAATTTTTCCATACTGATTTCCTTGTAGTAAGCGGCTCTAGCGCTGGTTTTATGCAACTTCAATGCTCATTAGCTTAACACTTTGCGCCAACAAGTTTCACGCATTGTACGTCAAACATTGTCATAAATCAAAATCAGTTGATAACCACATTGGTTCAGTTTAGTATTTCGTTGATCACAGATGATGCTAGTTTACGGAGTTAAATTATTACTATGGACTCAAACCGTTTTCCATTGCAGAATGCAATTAAAAAAATTTTAGATAACCCAAACACAAGACCAGTATTACCAGTATTAAAAGATAGTTCATCTATTGGAGATGGTACATCTGTTGGAGATGACAATTTTGGTAAAGGTGATCGTTACGATACTGGTAGGTCGCCAGATATTGCTTTGAATAATGGAAATGTGGTTGTAGAAGTTCACGAAACTCAGGGACTAGGTAGTACCCTCTGGTATCGTGTTGGTGATGTTAAAGGTAAGGAGATCCAGTGGCGTAACAAGGACAAAAGCGTCAAATATGATAACGGAGTACAACCCTCAGTTGCCATTACCGATGACGGGTTAGTGGTCGAGGTTCACATATCTCAGGGATTGAAAAATACTCTTTGGTATCGTCTTGGCACAGTTAAAGGTGACACGATTGATTGGAAGAATAACAACAAAAGCGCCGAATATGACAGCGGAGTATATCCCTCAGTTGCCATGAATAATAACGGGCTAGTGGTCGAGGTTCACAAGTCTCAGGGCAATGATACTCTTTGGTATCGCGTTGGCAGAGTTAAAGGTAACACGATTGATTGGGAGAATAACGACAAAAGCATCAAAATTGAAAATGACAATGGAGTACGACCCTCAGTTAGCATTACTGATGACGGGGTAGTGGTCATGGTTCACGAAAAAGATAATACTCTTTGGTATCGCGTTGGCAGAGTTAAAAATGATGGAACCATTTGGGTTAAGGGCGACCAAAGCAAAAGCGTCAAATATGATAACGGAGTACAACCCTCAGTTGCCGTCACTAATGACGGTTTAGTAGTCGAGGTTCACAAATCTCAGGGACTTAAAAATACTCTTTGGTATCGCGGCACAGGTCAAGTTAACAATAACACCATTGATAGCTGGGATGATAAAAAGAGCAAAGATTATAGCCACGGTGAAGTGCCAAAGGTTGCCTGTAATGGGCAGCTAGCAGTGGAAACTCATTATTTTGGAGGAGATTCAATAGAGCGCGAGGACAGTCTTGAGTATTCAGTTATGACATTACCAGCCTTTCGTTCTAACTGGATTAATTTGTATGGTGACAATTCATACTGTTATTGTGCATGTAATAGCGCTACTAATAACAAACAAAGGCATGCCTCCAGCCATACGATGAATATCAAAGCGGGGGCACCTTATTTATATGCAGTCCTCACTAAAGACGATGACTCAATCGATTTCCCAACTGGTGCAATACTGACAATTGAAGGACCTGATGGAACCAAATACGATCATAATATTCAAGAAGAAAACCAACTAGTGATCATGTCGGGTTCTTCAGTTCGATGTCTTATTGTCAAAAACCCCAAGCCAGGTAATTGGAAGATGACGATGACAGTACCTGGAGGTGTGGGATTCCATTGTGAATGTAATACGGTTCCGTCTACAGACGTATACGATACCATAACAGAGACCCTAGACAATTCTTTACAAAAGAGGGGTTTGGAACAGGCACTATATTACGGATGGTCTGCCATTGCATTAATTGCGGCTCTTATATTCGGGCAGAAAAACGAACCATCGAAATCATTGGAACCGTCATGGATGGCAGCGAGTGTTGATTTAGATTCTTATGTAGTACCTGGAAAATCTGGAGACACACAAAAGGTAAAGCTACCCCCAGACGAGCTGATTAAAATTGGGAAAGCTGTGGGTGGCTCTATTAATCAAAAATACAAAAACAGTGGGAAAGAAGCAGCACAGTGGGTGAAGAACACAGCTTCTGGAAAAAGCAAGAAGAAGAAAAAAAAGGTCAAACGATACGTCTATGCTGTCGCTCACAATGGACGAGGCGACTTTATCATAGGTTTCAAAAATCAATATGGCTTGTTTTTCCACGACCCTATAGGCGGAGGTCATGTCCTTTCCCCACCAGGGCAGCGGCTTAATGGTGGCAATGATTATGCACTTCCAGGTGGTGAACTTAATGAAATGGAGATCCCCATCATAGGTGCTTGGAGAGAGTTTTTTGAGGAGACAAATGAACACTTGGACAGTTGGATAGCGCAACCAGATGTGTATGAAGGTCGTGAGCCGCCTAACTCGCCTGAGCCGCGTATATATTATTATGGTGTCTACTTTGATCTTGGAGTGGATCGACTTCTCCCATTGTTTGAGACTATAGCTGAAATAAATCTTGAATCTGGGAGAAGTGCTGCCCAAGCAGTGAGCCAAGGTCGATTTCAAGGAAATTATAACGGATTACGAGCAGCTTTTCCTGGTTGTCCTCCGGACAACGAACTTAAACAGGTCCATCTGTGGAACTTAAGAGTTGACTGGCATACAATCCAAGGATGGCAAAATGACCAAAACAAATCATGGTATTACTATATTTTGAATAATCTGCGAAATCAGCTAGGTATTACAGGTTAGCTCTTTACAGCAGTTTGCTCTTAGATAGAGTACAAGCGATCGCCCGATCTTGTAGATTGGGTTAAGGCACGAAACCTAACAAACCATCGTCTTGGCGGAGGATTATAGGCTAACCCACCACTAAAAATTTCCACCTGTAAATTTCCGGTGATGAGTCATGCTTCTTGACGATACGAAGAGCCTTTCATGCTCCGATTCATCGCAAATCACCGAATGATTTAGAGGTGGATTTTTTGAGGCGCGATCGCAAAATACTTCATTCTATAGCTAAAAAATCAGTTGGGGATGGTATTTACCATCCCCAACTTTTGCAAAATATTAAGTGAGCATTGCTGATTACAGCTAACTATTACAGTTGTGGTACGTACTGCTGCTTCTCAGGAACTTCAGCGTACTCAGCCACAATCTGGCGGAATTCTTCGCCGTCAATGGTTTCTTTTTCGATGAGCAAATCGACTAAGCGATCGGTGACAGTGCGATGGTCACGCACAATCTTCTTGGCGTTTTCATAGCATTCTTCCACGATCGCTCGCACTTGTCCATCAATGCGAGAGGCGATAGATTCGGAATACTCAGATCGGGTTGTCCAGTCACGACCCAGAAACACTTCACCCTGCTGGCTTTCCAATGAAAGTGGCCCTAAGTCGGACATTCCGAAACGAGTCACCATTTGCCGCGCCATTCCCGATAACTGCTGCAAGTCTCCACCAGCACCAGTGGTAACTTCCGCAGCGCCAAAAATCACCTCTTCAGCAGCACGACCGCCCAAAGCACCAGTAATCCTTGCTCTCAATTGAGAACGAGAAATTAACCCTTGTTCTTCATTGGGAGTAAACCAAGTCAAACCTTGCGCTTGTCCTCTTGGGATTAAGGTGACTTTCTGCACTGCGTCATGGTCTTTTAACAAAGTCCCAACCAAAGCGTGTCCGATTTCGTGGTAAGCAATTAAGCGCTTGCTCTTGCTATCTACCAAAGGAGTACCTTCCATCCCAGCGACTACCCGATCCACTGCGTCATCTATTTCGCGGAGGGTGATCGCTTCTTTGCGTCTTCTAGCAGTCAGAATTGCCGCTTCGTTGAGTAAGTTGGCTAAGTCAGCACCAGTAAATCCAGGAGTGCGGCGAGCGATCGCATCCAAGGATACACTAGGATCTAATTTCTTGTTCCGCGCATGGACTTGTAAGATTTCCAAACGTCCTTTGATATCGGGTGCATCGACAGTTACTTGTCTGTCAAAGCGACCGGGACGCAACAAAGCTGAGTCTAATACGTCAGGACGGTTGGTAGCAGCAATAATAATGATGCCTGTGTTACCTTCAAACCCGTCCATTTCGGTGAGCAATTGGTTAAGGGTTTGCTCTCTCTCGTCGTTACCGCCACCGATACCAGCGCCCCGTTGCCGTCCAACTGCGTCGATTTCATCGATGAAGATGATACAGGGGGCGTTGTCTTTGGCTTTCTTGAATAAATCGCGGACGCGGGATGCACCCACACCAACGAACATTTCCACGAATTCCGAACCGGAAATACTGAAGAAAGGTACGCCTGCTTCACCAGCGATCGCTTTTGCTAGTAAAGTTTTACCAGTTCCAGGAGGCCCAATTAACAGCACTCCCTTGGGAATCCGTGCGCCTACTGCCGTAAATCTTTCTGGCTGCTTCAGGAAGGTGACAACTTCTTGCAATTCTTCCTTAGCTTCTTCAATCCCGGCTACGTCATCAAATTTGACCCCGGTTTTTGCTTCCATTTGGAAACGCGCTTTGGATTTGCCGAAATTCATCGCTTGACCTGGCCCGCCGGGGAGGTTGCTAGAACGCCGGAACAAAAAGAACAACCCGGTAATCAATAAAACTGGAAAGATGAGATTGCCCAACAATCCCCAAATTGCGCCATCATTCCGCATGGGGTGAGCATCAAAACTAATGTCTTTTTCTTTCAGCTTGCTAATTAACTCAGGAGCGTTAACAGGCAAATCCACACGCCATCTTTGGACACGATTTTCGATGTCTGGATCGCGGGCTTCTATAATTGCTGTCCTACCGCCTTCGTACAGATCCACGCTGGTGACGCGATCGCCATCCAAGTATTCTAGAAAGCGACCATAAGTCATGCGGGTATTCGCTGCATTCTTACTCATGTCGGTAGGAGAGCCTGCAAAAGCCCCTTGCCAGAAGAAAAAACCAATTACCAAAGCAGGCAATGTCCAGAGTACTAAGACTTTCCAAGAGAATTTCATTTTAATTTGCCTCTAGATGCCTATACAACTCATCAGCCTCAGCAACCGAATGTTCATTACTCTGTCACTTTAAGCTGTTAAACGGATGTTTATAAATCCATTTTGTTTAATTTGATCTCTTATATGCACTGCCGTAAGGCATTTAGGACATTATGGCGATGCCAACAAGAATCTTAATCAAAGTTAACTTAATTTTAATACAAAATCGCACGAGAAAAGGGAGCGCAACGGGATGCAAAGACACGGATAATTTCTCCAGAATGCTCCTTGTGTCATTCCAGCCTCTTTCAATCATGACTAGGGGAAGTAGGGGAGATGAGGGAGAAAAGGAAAATAAACAATGCCCTGCAAAAGCCTTGATATACAAAACTTTTGACTTTTGACTTCCGCTTTGCGGTAATGCCCCATTCCTTACTTAACTTCTGTAATTTGTAGAGTGTAAGGAAGATACTTACCTTTTTCGTAGGAACCAACCCAAACTTCGTAAGTTCCAGGCAGCCATTCACCAATCATGCCAGCATTTTTGCCATCAAAATCGTCATTGCACCAAGTACCACCGGGCCCCTTAATAATGATAGTGGTGTCTTCAGGACTTTGAACTTGCAGCTTTAGGTAGTCAAATTTACTTGTTAGCGCTAATGTGTGGTCTGGTGTTTCATCAACAAAGCCGGTGCAAGGGCCAGTGGCTGTTTCACTTCTGGCACCTACTTGACTCCCAGATATTGAACCACCACTCATCCCGCGAACTGTCAGAGGGTCTGGAGAAAACTGAGGACCAATGGTGACATCTCCAAATATCGTTGGCGCTTCCTGAGCATCGACGGCAGCATTTACTGTCGATGTGATGAACAGCATAACTATCATGAACGATAATCTCATCCCTCTATTGAACGCTTTTTTTGGCATTGTAATTACGTTCGCTTCTAAGTGTTTTTGAAGACATGAATTTTACACACCAAGTTCCCAACGTGAGGAGAATTGACTACCTATTTTAGATTTGAAAGTGGGAATAAATCATTAGTAATTAGTTAATGATTTCTTGTTCTTATAGTTGCTCTATTACTCGAGCAATCCAAAATTTATAGGAAATGGGGAATGGGCAATAGGGAATAGGGCATGGGGCATTGGTCAATAAATAATTAATAGTTATTCTTCCCCTGCTTCCCCTGCTTCCCCTGCTCCCTTATTTCCCCCACTCCCCACTCTCAGATCCATCTAAAAATTGTTGTAATCGTTAATTAGCTTTCGTTATTGCTCTACTCAAGCGCGACTTATCTAAATCAATCTGATTTAGTAGTAACCAAGATTGTATGAGGTCGGGGCCATGAACATCTCCAGTTAAGGCTGCTCTTAGCGATCGCATTACTAAGCCTTTTTTGACTTTTTGCTCTTTCACCACTTGTTTAATAATATCTTGGGCGGCGGCTTCTGACAGTTGCGGCTGATTTTCTAAAGCTGTGACAATCGCCTCAAGGACAGCATTAGAACCTTCTTGCTTCAGTTGTGTACTGGCTTCGTCGCTAAATTCAACTGTGTCAGTAAAAAACAGTTGGCTTTGAGGTACTGCATCTACTAAACGAGTCAAACTCTGGCTAATTAAAGTTACAAGCTGTTCTAACCAAGGGCGTTCTCTTCCACCATCAAATTTATACCCAGCCGCTTGCCAATAAGGTATAAGTAAATCTGTGAGTTTATCTACTGGTGTTTTGTGGATATACTGACTGTTCAACCAATCCAGCTTGTCCCAGTCAAACTTTGCACCTGCTTTATTTACACGCTCAAAACCAAACTCTTTAGCTGCTGCTTCTAAGGTAAATATTTCTTGGGTCGAGTCTGGTGGCGACCAACCCAGTAATGTCATGTAATTCACTAAGCCTTCAGCAGTAAAGCCCATTTTCTCAAAGTCACAAATGGAAGTAACACCATCCCGCTTAGAAAGCTTGCGCCCTTCCATATTCAAAATCAGCGGCGTGTGGGCAAACTCTGGGATTTTTGCACCTATTGCTTCATACAGTAAAATTTGCTTGGCGGTATTGGCGATATGGTCTTCTCCGCGAATGACATGGGTGATTTGCATATCGATGTCATCCACTACAACGACAAAGTTGTATAAAGGTTGACCGCTTCCTTCTTCTGAGGCGCGGGCGATGACCATATCACCACCTAAATCGCTACCTCGCCAAGACATTTTTCCCCTTACTAAGTCATTCCAGACAATTTCTTGCCCATCTTCTATTTTGAAGCGAATCACAGAGGAGCGACCTTCTGCTTCAAATGCAGCGCGTTGTTCTGGGGTAAGGTTGCGGTGACGGTTGTCATAGCGAGGAGCTTCGCCTCTAGCTTTCTGAGCTTCTCTTAGAGTTTCTAGTTCTTCAGAAGTGGTGTAGCAGCGATAGGCTAATCCTTGATCTAGCAGTTTTTGCACTGCTTCCTTATAAAAATCCAGGCGTTGAGATTGGAAAAATGGCCCTTCATCCCAGTTAAGCCCTAGCCAACGCAATCCTTCTAGAATATTCTCGGTGTATTCAAGACGCGATCGCTCTAAATCTGTATCTTCTATTCGCAGTATAAATTTACCGCCGTGGTGGCGGGCAAATAACCAGTTAAATACAGCCGTTCTAGCTGTACCAATATGTAAATTTCCGGTTGGACTCGGTGCAATACGGACTCTGACAGTCACAGTTAATTCTCTCTTTTGCAAAGCATGATAAATGTAGCTTATATTCAAACTCTGAATTCTGAGTCAATGCCTTTGGGAAATTCAAAATCCAAAATCACCTAAATTCGGTTCAGTGATTCACTACTCATAAATTTAGAACGGGACTGACGGGGCTCGAACCCGCAACTTCCGCCGTGACAGGGCGGTGCTCTAACCAATTGAACTACAGTCCCTTATTTGGCAACTTTGCTATTATCACTATTTTTTTTCTATTTGTCAAGTGTTTTGGAGTTGAAAATTAGGACTTTTTTGCACCCTCTCTCAAAAGGTGCAGATTTTTCGTCAAAATCCTGATAATACAGGCTGTGGCTGTGATTCCAGATGCTGCAATATCTGGGATTGTATTTGTTTATACTGCTGCTTTAATAGCTGTTTGCTCAAGTGGGGCACAGATGTTGGTGGTAGATTATGAATTTGTTGCGCCCAGGTTTTCAACATTTGTCGCTCAGTTGGCTCAATGGGACTGCTAAGAACATTGGTGCAGGAATGTGGTGCTTCTAAAGTAAAGAAAATCAAAGGATAGTGTTCATTTTCAGCCAGGAAACTTACCAGTCTAAGATTTTGGGGATTTTGCATATCTAAGTAGCAAGGTAGCCATTTAGGAGCCAATTGCCGATTGTAGAGTACAGTTACCCACAACAGCATTGGGTGAGGAGATGTCATGAAGATAAACTGGTTATAAGGGGTAGAAAGGGCATAGTTGTTGATTTCTTGTTTACGCAACATCAACCATAGCGTTGTCATAGATCCCTGTTTGGTGTCTATAAGCTGAGGAAAAACAATTTCTTGAATTGGTTTATTTTGAGGCCACAAAAGTTTTCGACAGCCTTGTTCTACTGTGATTGGTAAACCTGAATCTAAAGGACGGCTAAGAATGGAACTAGAGGGTAAAGTTGTAGCTATACTGGGGTAATTAGACTCTTCTAAACTGTTTAAAAATTGCAAAATCTGAGCGATATTTTGTGGGCGATCGCAAGATTTTTTCGCAAGACAAGACATGATTAAAATATTTAGCTTTTGAGGTATTTTAAGAGTAGGTTGAACATCTGCGATCGCTTTTGGTTGTTCAAAGTGATGTGCTTTATACCAAGCTCCAAAGTAATCAGTTTCTGGTTTCCAAGGTTTTTTGCCTGTGAGCATTTCAAACATCATCACACCCAAGCTATAAATATCAGAGCGACTATCTAATTTTTCCCCATCTAGCTGTTCTGGAGAACAGTAAGGTAAAGTACCATGAAATTCCCTGCTTGTACTAGCTGTTAATGATGTATAATTCAAAAATTTAGCAATACCAAAATCGAGAATTTTAACTAACTGCCCCAGTATTGGATCGGGAATAACTAATATATTGGCAGGTTTGATATCTCTATGAACTAACGGAGAAATTTTGCCATCAATGTTAATGCCTTGATGGGCACACTGTAAGCCCAAACAAATTTGGCGGGAAAGAGTCAAAAACATGGGCAGTGGTAGCGGAATTAAATCCTTTAAACTCTTACCAGATAAATATTCCATGACGTAATATGGTTTTCCTTTCTCATTCACACCATAATCATACGCCCGCACTATATGTAAGCTCTTTTGACTCAAAGCTGCACTCATTAAAGCTTCACGAGCAAAGTCTTGTTGCATTTTTTTATTGACAACAGTTTGAGTTAAAAACTTGATAGCAACTGGTATGCCTCCTAACAAAATATCATTTGCTAAAAAAACTTCACCCATGCCACCGCTACCAATTAATTGCTTGAGTTGATAACGATTGGCAAGCAAGCCCGTACTACTTGGGGATGTAAATAAGCTCTGATTCACTTTATTCACCTCTCCTGCTGAGTCTATTTAAAGTTAGTAATACACATATAAAAATATCATTAATTAATAATTTCAACATTTTTCTAGCAACCTTTCAAGGACGTGATAAAAGGGTTAAAAAACTTTCTAAAAATTTATCCATCCAATTTTTTAACCCTTCTGTCTCCATTTTCTGAGCTATAGCCAACTTTTGTAAGATGTCTAACTTCAAATTTTCATAATCTGCTTTTAAAAGATTTTTTGCTTGATTAGACTGAATTGATTCATTTGAATGTTGCCTCATGTCTAAGCAATTTATAAGTTGCTGGCGCTGGTTATTTGTAAGATTTAAGGTTGTTACATAAGAGCATTGAGTTGGATCTTCTACAGCAAAAAATAGTAAATGATAGTAACCTACTTCTACTAAACTACGTGCTATCTTCTGGCTTGTATTATCTTTCAAATCTAGAAAATAAGGTAGCCACTTAGCCATAGAAGGTTGAGTATCATATAGTACTGTTACCCACAATAGCATTGGGTAAACATTAATTTGACTAATAAATTCAGTACCATGTATTTTATCCAAAAATTTTGTGATATCCTGTTTGGGTAACATTGCCCAAAAAGTTGGTATAGCTCTTTCAGTCGTTTGTAGTAAATGGGGAAAACCAATTGGCGCAATTGGTTTATTTTTAGGCCAATTCTTCTGCAAACACTCTTTTTCTGATAATAAAGTTGAAGATACTAATTTAACCGGAAATGAAAGATTAATAATGTCACTGTTCTTGTTGGAAATACCATCATTAATCTGAAGATTAACTTTTTCTAAATCTTCTAATATTTGGTTGATATTTTGAGGACGATCGCTTACTTCTTTAGCTAAACAACTCATCACTATTTTTTCTAACGTCTGTGGAATTTTTACTTGTGGATTCACTTCCTCAGGGGTAGGTGGAATTTGAAAGCGATGCGCTTGATACCAAGTGCCAAAAGAGTTACTTTTTGTCTGAAATGGATGTTTTCCTGTCAGCATCTCAAACATTAGTACTCCTAAACTGTAAATATCAGAGCGGACATCTAGTAATTTTTGCCCTTCCATGTGTTCGGGAGAACAATAAGGTAAACTGCCAATAAAAGAATCTGTTAGGGTCATCCCACTTCGCTCTGTTAAAAACTTGGCAATACCAAAATCGAGTATTTTAACAATTTCTCCTTGTTTATTATCTTCAGTAAGGAATATATTTTCTGGTTTAATATCTCTATGAACAATAGGATAAATCTCTCCTTTGAGGCTGATACCTTGGTGGGCACATTGTAAGCCTAAACAAATTTGATTACAAATCTCTAAAAATTTTGCTATTGTTAGGGGCTGAACTTTGAGAAGTTGTTTGAGATTTTTTCCTTGTAGGTATTCCATTACATAAAATGGAGTTTTATCATCAGTAACGCCATAACTTAAAACGCGAACAATATGTTTACTTTTGCGACCCAACTGAGCGCCAATAAAAATTTCTCTAGCAAAGCGTTGGGACATGTGCTGATTAGCCAAATTAAATGATAAAACTTTGACTGCGATCGCCATACCACCTTTGGCAGTATCTTCTGCTAAATAAACTCTACTCATCCCTCCTTTGCCAATTAAATCTTTAATTAAATAGCGATTATTTAAGAACTGTCCAATATAATCGTCGCTCTCTGCTTTTTGCCCTACCATATTCTCAATTTTATTTTGTAACATAAAAATCATTCATGAAAAATATTGTTGGCAAAATATTTTAATAAATTTAGCTAATTATGAAATACAAATTGAGAAATTATTATATTTGTTAGAAAATATATGTTGTAATCAAAGTTAATCTCTCTGAAAAGTTTCCTAAATATTGTGTAACATATTTATTAAGCAACACGGTTGAGAAATTACACTGAAACTACAAATAAGCTAGATAAAGCTGTTTAGTAGATTCCGTGAATACACAGGAAAAAGTAAATAGTAGTAAACCTTAATATCTCTGTACAGCTAACGGTTGAGATTTGGGAGTAAACGGCGTAATAATCTGATTAGTGGTGTTTCGATTTTAATTTTAAAGGCTAGTATCTGGGTGCGTTGCAGGGAGTTAAAATTGTTATCACTGATGAGAATTAATGATTGCTGACCATCGGGTAGTTTAGGCCCAAGAGTTAAGCCTTCGATGTTGTCTAGCAGCACATCTAGGGTTCTTAAATCTAACAGCAGTTTTTTCTGAACTGGTTTAACATTTTTGGAGTCAACTGCTAAAAGGCTATTTATCTGATGAATATCGTCAGATCCTTTTAAAGAAACCTGAAATAGGGAAATAGCAAATCCTAAACCAGTAAAAGACCGTTCTAAACTTAGGAAGTGTCCTTGATTATCGAGAGCAAGTAAATCAGGTAATCCACTAGCGAATTTGCCAGTCAGATTCAAAAAAGGGGAAACTGCTTCTGTTTGGTAAAGAAATTCCTTTTCTGGCTGGTTGTTGAGCAAGTTGTATTGCAAAATCCGACAAGGAGTACCGATATTAGCTTTCGCTGCGACACCATCTTGAATAAGAGCATTTTCGGTGGCTGTGAATAGATGCTTTTTATCAGGTGTGATGGTAAGGCTTTCAAAAGCCAAATTGTTGCGGATACCTTGTTTACCACTTTTATCGGGCAAAAATTTGTTTGGTATGGGAAGTGTTGTAATTTCTTTACCAGAAGATAGTGAAAACTCTTTAATAAAAGGATTAATTAATTTTGCAGCATCACCTTCAGAAGAAATAAATACAGTTGTTTTATTAGTTAAGGCAATACCTTCTGTATCAGTTTCACCTGGGCGAAATGTTTGACCATTTTCATTTAATAATGTAATAACGCTGACAGGAACAACTCTACCCTTTTCTAGTAAACCCTTGCTTAAGTCGATTTTGAGGGCGTAAAAACGAGCGGCAGCTTTTTGTCCACGGTCATCGGAAATAACATAATAAAGGTTGTTTTTGGAATCATAGGTAATTCCAGATAAACCTCCAATTTCAGTTTTTTGTAAGGTTAAACCTTTGGCTAAAGTAGCTTCACCGATAAACTCTATGCTACTTATTTCAACGGCATTTATAAGTAAAAAATTGAATAAAAAAATGAGAATTATAATTGGGATAAAGAAGTAAATAATTCGTGGTATTTTCAAGATATTTTTAATTAGCTGCATTTATTTTGTGTAGAAGTGAAAAATTAGAAATAAGATATCACGCCAAAATCAGCATGGTTGCACTCTGTACACTGCTACAAATAACATGTATTTTAAGCAATTGAAAACTTTTAAAAAAGCCAAAATTACTTAAGCTAGCCGTAAACCATACTCATCCTGAAAAAAGTTTACAAGCCAGTTTTTCACTCTCAGGGTAGCGCGACAGTCATCTTCGTTGTAGCTTTGGATAATTTCTAATAAGGTGCGATCGCCTGTTTCTAGCCACTGATCGTACCAGTAAATACATTTAGCACCACTAGCTTCTTTTTCGCGCCACTCAAATCCTAACCAACGAGCGATCGCTTTCAGGGCATAACTTTCTATAGGCAATGCTACACTTTGGGTTAATTGTTCATATACATCCACAAATCGACTCAGTACAGGACGCACTAAGGAGGAAGGAGTTTTGTAAAGCTTGGCCAACCGTTTGACTGTATCAAACTCGTACACACAAAAATGGTAAATTGGTGCTTCGGGATATTGCCAAACCAAATCCAAAAATTGCTGCCAAACTAATTCTTCGTCTTCTGGTTTCTCTGCTAAAAACGAATAAAACTGTTCTGTATTGGCAAGTCTATCAACGACCAAAACCCCTAAAAGATAATTTAAATCCAAATCTGGTTGTGCTTCAATATCAAAGTAAAGCTCTATAGGTGCTGTGAATGTAATATCTTTTATTGGTAGCGGGTAGGGTAGTATTAACGGTCGTTTTTCCAATGCAGATTGAGCTTGCACTATCAGCTTAGGCGCTACTTCCCTGTCAAAACCAACTAGGTTTTCTAAAGCGCTGGGACTAGTGTTAGCGAGAGATTCTAATGTGGTGATGGCTACGTCTTGCAGTTGAGTGTAGCGAATGGGTGTTACACCTGGTAATAGTGAGAGATGTTTTTCAGATTGAGCGATCGCATAACATTGACTGTACCAATGGCAAAGATTGCACTTTTGCCGAGAAATAAATACCTCTGGCGAATTTGGTAACTCTAAAACTTGAATCAACTCCTCCAAAATCTGCTGCATCCGTGGTGTCCATTTGAGCAAATCCACAGGATAATTTCTTTCTTTAGTACGCAATATCAGCCAAGCTGTTTCTGGTGCAAAGTCCTGTATTGTTGCCAATACCTGCACATGAAATGCGGCAACAACTTGATATTCCTGCTTAGGGCGCTTACCCAGTTCAATATTAGCCGGAACGTACATCCAATCTCCAAAGCAAGATTTTCCTGGGCGTTTGACGAGTAAATCTGGACGACTTAGCAGGGTGTATCCTTCAGAATAAGTTGCTAACAGTACTCCCTTATAGATGTACTCAACCCCATCCTGCATCAATTCTAAAGTTGCTGCCTCTGCCGCTTCCCAGTTTCCATAAGAATAATCTGGTTGGTGATAAGTCACCTTTGCCAAAGCACTCAGCTGATGAGCGATTTTGTCCTCTTGTAGTTTTTGTAGCAACTCATTGGGAGTATCACGCTGACTTTTGTCACCGTGGATATCTAGAAAAGTCCGACGTTTACAGCGTTGGTATTGCAGTAGGAGTTCAGCATTAATTAGCATTCTTTTAAGTTAACAAGAATTAGTACGGTCTGGGAGTAACTCAGACAATTAATGATGGAGTGGGAGAATAGAGGAGATGAGGAGATGAGGAGGATGAGGGAGATGAGTAAAAAATAACTAACGATCAATGACTTTTGACTAATCCAAAATCTACAATCTAAAATCTAAAATTGGTATGACCAGTACTTTTGCCACACAAACCAGGTTGCACAGCCATCGAGAGCAATTTCCTGCTTTAGCGAATAAGACTTATTTCAATTATGGGGGACAAGGGCCAATGCCTCAAAAGGCAATGGATGCGATCGCCCAAACTCAAGCTTATGTTCAGCAAATAGGCCCCTTTGGTAATGAGGCGTATCGCTGGATAGCGCCCCAAACTCAAGCTGCTAGAGTTGCGATCGCTTCAGAGTTACATGCACCAAGCGAAACAATTACTCTTACGCAGAATGTCACTATTGGCTGTAATATCGCTATGTGGGGCATCGAGTGGCGTGCTGGCGACCATATACTGCTTTCAGATTGCGAACACCCAGGTGTGATTGCCACAACACAAGAAATATCACGGAGATTCGCGGTGGAAGTTACCACCTGTCCCCTCAAAGCAACTTTAAATGAGGGCGACCCTGTAAAAGTTATTGCCCAGCACTTACGTCCTAATACCCGCCTTGTAATATTAAGTCATGTTTTCTGGAATACTGGTCAAGTTTTACCTCTTGATAAAATTGCTGAAGTATGCAGAAATAATCATTCTTTTTTACTGATAGATGCTGCTCAATCTGCTGGTTTGTTGCCTTTAAACTTGACTGAATTGGGAGTAGATTTTTATGCTTTCACTGGTCACAAATGGTTATGTGGCCCTGCGGGTGCTGGTGGCTTGTATGTCCGACCAGAAGCACGAGAAAGCCTGAAACCTACATTTATTGGTTTGAATGGCATTGTTGTGGATAGTCAATCTCAGCCTGTAGATTGGCTTCCAGATGGACGACGATATGAAGTATCTACATTAGCTTATCCCTTGTATGTTGGGTTACAGGAGGCGATCGCAATCCATCAGCAATGGGGAACCTCACAGGAACGTTACGAGCAAATTTGCCAAAACAGTGACTACCTTTGGAAGTCCCTAGTGGCATTACCTGATGTTAAGTGTCTGCTAACTTCCCCACCCGAAAGCGGTATCGTCTCATTCCAACTGCTAAATAATCAGTCCCAAGCTAATCTCAAATTTGTGCAATTTTTAGACTCACAAAGAATATTAACTCGCACAATTGCCGATCCTAGTTGTATACGCGCCACCGTCCATTACTTTACTTTAGAATCAGAAATCGACCAATTGATTGAGGCAATTCAAAGTTTTAGCAAAATTAATTAAAAGTTAGGAGTTATAAGTTATCAGTCTAGTAATAATGATTTTAACTCCTAACTTTTGTACAGACGCGATTAATCGCGTCTCCTAACTTTTGTACAGACGCGATTAATCGCGTCTCCTAACTTTTGTACAGACGCGATTAATCGCGTCTCCTAACTTTTGTACAGACGCGATTAATCGCGTCTCCTAATTATAAAATGGAACGTCCAATCTTATACTTAGCCATAACTAACCACGGTTTTGGTCATGCTACCCGCACAGCTTCTGTAGCTGCGACAATTCAAAAATTATGTCCAGAAGTTTTGCTAATTCTGGTAACTACTGCCCCACGCTGGTTGCTAGAGTGCTATATAGAAGGCGATTTTATCTATCGTCCCCGTGCATTTGATTTGGGTGTGGTGCAAACTGATAGTTTGACAATGGATAAAGTAGCTACTTTAGAAAAGTTGCTCGATATTAAGAAGCATCAAAATTCACTGATTGCCTCAGAAGTCAATTTTATCTGCCAAAATCGCGTTAATCTCATCTTGGCAGATATTCCCTTCCTGGCTCCTGGATTTGCCAAAGGTGCAAATATTCCCTGCTGGATGATGAGTAACTTTGGTTGGGACTTGATCTACCGAGATTGGGGAGGTGAATTTACCGCAGTTGCAGATTGGATTACTGATTGGTACTTAAAGTGCGATCGCCTGTTTCGTCTACCCTTCCATGAACCGATGCAGGCTTTTAACAATATCACAGATGTCGGCTTAACAGGCGGTTCTCCCCATTACTCTGCTGATGATTTACGCTCTCTTTGGGGGATAACCGCACCAGTGGAAAAAACTATTTTGTTGACCTTTGGCGGCTTAGGTTTGCAGCAAATTCCCTATGATAACCTGCGACAATTCCCAGATTGGCAATTCATCATTTTTGATCAATCTGCCCCTAATTTACCTAATTTAGTGAAAATTGATGACCACAAATACCGCCCTGTGGATTTTATGCCTATTTGTGGGCGAGTCGTTTCTAAGCCTGGTTACAGCACTTTTGCTGAAGCCACATTACTAGGAGTACCTATCGTTACCATCCCCCGTGAGGACTTTGCTGAAGCAACTTTTATAGTAAAAGGCATAACAAATTATAACCAGCACCAAATCATTACCCCATCTGAGTTTTTTCAAGGAACTTGGAATTTTCTCCATGAGTTACCTCAACCACCAAAGCAATCTGAACCAATTGCTAAGGATGGTAATGAAGCGATCGCTAAAGCTATTCTCAATTTTTTGTACAGTAATTAAACTTTATTCAATTTACAACATTGAATCAGCTGCTAGTACTCCACGGCGGAAATACAGCAACCATTTAAAATCCCTAAAAAGCTCATTCCATAATACTTTTGACTTTTGATTTTTGAATGCGTAACTTCCGCCTTGCGGTACTAGCTTTCCTATGAGAAGCTTATAGCCATTTTCAATTACGTAAAATATACTAGGGGCAAACATTTGTGCTACCAAAAGTTATTAGTCAATAATTAATCAAATTACAGATGACTCACTACCAAAAGCTACTAAAAATTTCCACCACTGGTAAATCTTTTTACAACATCACTGCGAAAATTGAAACCACAGTTGCAGAATCAGGAGTTGAAACTGGTCTTTGTACTCTATTTTTACGTCACACTTCAGCTAGTTTAATCATCCAAGAAAATGCCGATCCCGATGTCCTTGTGGATTTAGCTAACTTTATGGCAAAACTCGTCCCAGAATCAGGAAAATATATTCACGATGCAGAAGGGGCTGATGATATGCCGGCACACATTCGTACCGCACTCACCCACACTTCTGAACATATCCCCATTAATCGTGGTCATTTAGTACTGGGAACTTGGCAAGGAATTTATATTTGGGAACACCGCCAACGCAATCATTTAAGAGAATTAGTTGTCCATATTTCTGGATAGGTGATTCTCAAGTTTTATTTAAGGTGGAGTTTTTTAGAGTTTAAATACTCTGGTTATCTCGCTTACCTTTTGGCTATAATCTCATAAACTCGCGGTGATATGCATTAAATAAATTTCGCCGCGATCGCTTTTTTATGAACATTAATCAGATAGAGGCTAAATAATTAGTGTAAATTTTTAAATAAAAAAGTAAAGTTTATTTATGATTAGTTAAAATTTTCTTTATTTTGAGATAAACTAATATTTGCTGTAAGCTGTCTGGGCTATTTCAATTACTATGAAGCAAGAACTGACACCGATTCATATTTTCCAATCTATTGATGAAATCCTTGCCCAGCAGTCTATTAACCTATTATCACTTAGTCCCAAAAAAATATTAATTACCAGTTTCGCAGAATTGGAAAATTTAATTAGTGAACAAAAAACTGATATTAAACTCCTCATACCCCTTCAAGAAACTCTCGAAAGCATAGTCCGTACTCAGTTGCAAAACTTTCCAGAAAACATATTCTGGGATTTTGATTTTCTGGTAAGTAGTATGCTAAGGCAAGCTTTAGTAGCAGATGAAGGTGCTATAGCTTTTTTAAAATATTTTGGTGAAAAGATGGTTTCTCTAACAGAAATGTTCGGAAATAAAACGGAAATGCGCTTCCGTTACGTTCACGATTTTATGTATGGGTTTGAGTGGGCAAGATGGGTACAAAAAGAGCCACAAAAACGCGCACATATAGAGCCTTTTAGTCTGGTTTTTTTGGATTATTTGCTCGTCAAAGGAAAAGAACTTTTACAACGGATTAATCACGGACAAATCATATCTTATAAGTTATGTGACACAGGCTACCGTAATCCCTTCACCTTTTCTCGTGAACCGGAAGATGAATATTGTCTTTTAACTTATCTTGCCCAAGAAGAACTTATCCCAGTAGCAATGTGGAACTGGAATGCTAGCCCTGTCTGGAACAAACCTTTCCAAGAAATGCGCCAGCAATTAGCATTAAAATTAAATATCCAACCACAGAGACACTGATTAGCAATTAAAATTAAAAATTGCTGAAGAAATATAGTTATGAAAATTGCTGAGTTAATTACTTGGTTTGAAGCATGGGCAAATCCCGCTTGGTGTGAAAGTTGGGATAATTGCGGGTGGCAGATTGAACCAGGAGTATTGCAGGAAAAAGCACGGGTTTTGGTATGTTTGACACCGACTTTGGCAGTAATGCAGGAAGCGATCGCTCTTAATGCTAACCTGATATTTGCTCATCATCCCTTGATTTTTACTCCTCCCAAATCTTTACGCACTGGGGAAGCGATCGCAGAAATGGTACGGTTATGCTTTACCCACAATATTGGTATTTATACTGCCCATACCAATTTCGACCAAGTGCAAGATGGTACTGCTGACGTTTTAGCTCAAATTTTAGAACTCAAAGAAGTTACTCCTATACAACCTACACAAGCAGGGTTAGGATATGGTCGTATTGGTTTGCTAGAGCCATTTATGACATTACACGAATTACTCGCAGCCATTCAAGAGCGACTTGCTCCCCCTAATTTGATTTTTTTCCCAAGTGTTGATTTACAGCAAACAATTTCACGAGTTGCTGTTTTGGGTGGTTCGGGGGCTAGTTTCATTTCAGCCGTCGCCAAAAGTGGTGCCCAAGCTTATCTGACTTCTGACTGTAAGTTTCATCAGTTTCAAGAAAGCCGCGATCGCAATCTCATTTTAATTGATGCCGGACATTACGCTACCGAACGTCCGGCTTGCGATCGCTTAGTGCAAAAATTCCAGTCCTTAAACTTAGACTGGGTGCAATTAAGTCAAAAGGATGAAGATTTCCGCCAGTTTTTTGCTTGAATGCTTGTGTTTAACTATATTTTGGGGATACTTACTTAAAAAATTCCCTATGTTTTAATATTGTCGAATTATACGTCATATCAGTATTAACGCTGGAAATTTGTGCGAATACTCTCTACGTAGAAAATAGATATAGCAATCCGATTTGATTCGGTGAATTACTTGTAGAGACTCAATATTTGGGACACTTTGATAAGCGGCAGTTGAATCTCGACTCCGCTCGATTACCGCGTAGCCGAAACTCGACTTTTGCAAAGTCTAAACTCAGTGCATTGCTGGGAAGAAGGAATAAAGGTATACTGAGTTTTTTTCAAGCAATCAAATATGAGTCCTATAGATGCACCTAAATACTATATTGTCACCCATTGATGTGATCTAAATCACTAACTTGGTGTAATGATAATCACATCATATTTATGCTCCATATCAATTAATATCAGAAGGAAATGTTCCACACTTGACGTAACAATTTGTTTACTCTGTCCTAACCAAGATGATTCGCACACTCGTTGAATCTGCTTTCCAAACTGGATATCTTAGTGTTGAATCTGAGGGATTACTCCATCAAGTGCTTGTCACTAAATGCTGGAAGGAAGAGGATTTGTCAGCGCTCGCAGCCCTATACGATGCAGTTCGGGCAGGTAAAATTAAACGAGAAGCCTCCTCATCGAACGCGCTTATGGAATTTCCGCTACCATATAAATCTTGCTGATACTCCCAATAGAGTTTGGAAAAGAGCAAGTTATTTCTTGAAGTGAGCAAGAGAAGCAGGAAAAGAAAGAATTATTGCCCAATAATTCTTTTTCCTCCCTTGCCTTTTATCTTAGTCATCATCAAGCAAAAACCTGCAAAAATCAAAACTATTTAGGTGTTATTGTTGAAAACTATCAAGGTCAGCAAGAGAATGAGTTAAGATCATATACACATGGGTAAAAGTAAAACCAAGTCCCCGGACTTCCCAGCAATGCCAATGATTATAAGTAGGCAAATTAAACAACCGCAATCAACGATTAGTTTGGAGTATTTTTTATTACATAATAGTAACAAGGACTCACCAGCAAATATCAACCTGGTTAGGACAGGTTCGGAATTGTTTGACTTCAATCAAGCAGACATTCCATAGAATGATCCCAAGGGAGATGTAAGTTCATTGCTAAAACAAGCATTGATTTATAACCCAAAATCTCCCAATATTTGACAAATACAAGCAAGTTTTGGGATTGGGTGATGAAGCGTACTTGTTCTCAACGGTGAAATTAACCTCTTAAAGGTGTAATGTAATTGGGTAGAACCCAGATTTTGACAGGTTTAACTACGTTGTTTAAAAAGGCAGAAACAGTACATGCTACACCGCAAGATTTATCAACTCTGTTGCGATGGGCGCGAGGTATGTGTTTTCTTGCGGGACCAGCAACGCTGGATTGAACGCGCCCGCATCATCGACATAGAGGGAGATTTAGTGACTCTACGCTATGAAACAGAAGAAGAGGACGAAATTTGTTCTTGGGAAGAAATGGTTCGCCTCGAGAGCATTGGTGCTGTAACGCAAAAACTGGCTTCAGTACCACGCGGGAATGTGGAACCTTTGATGACTGAAGATTGTCCCGAAGCCGAACGCATCCACAACCGTTATACTGACTCGAATCCAGAATAATCAGTCATTAGTCATTAGTGAGCCAGCGCGGTCTTGGGGGTTTCCCCCATGAACGACTGGCGTTAGCGTAGCGCTAGTGATAGCGCAGCGTAAAGCCTTCGGCATGGCTTCGCTTAGAGCGAGGAACGAGCGTCGGGACGAGCCTCACCCGTAAGGGTCATTAGTCATTAGTGAGCCAGCGCGGTCTTGGGGGTTTCCCCCAGGAGCGACTGGCGTTAGCGTAGCGCTAGCGGGGACGAGCCTCACCTGTAAGAGTCATTAGTCATTAAGAAAAAATGGCTTTGGGCATGGGATTGATGACTATTAACTATCATTTAAACCTTCAAAAGCAGGACAGTAACCTTCTAGAGTCACCTTAAAGTTATACAACGGAGAAGCTGGATTCCAACATCGCTGCCCCCTTTGGTGTCGGCAAGTACCGCAACAGTCTATATCTGTCCATGTATAGCGATCGCTATTTTGGTTGAGCAATTCTCGTTGAGACAATCCCTTTAATACTAGTTCTTCGCCTTGCCAACGAGCTTCGATTAAACCAGTATCAGCAAATTGCCGCCAACGCGGATCGGTAGTAATCACATCGGCTAGGGTGATTGTGATTACTGTTCCCATCTCTGTCAGTTCGCCTTCGTAATTAGTTTCTGGTGCTGCGGGTTGTAAAAATGTATCACCGATAGGCAATTCTACTAAAGTCTCAGCCGCCGGAGAATGGACATGGTAGCGGTTTTGCAACTCCTCTAAGCTAGTCAGGTCTGCCAAGTAGGCAGGAGAACCGTGAATAAAAATGACGTGCTGGGGTCGCAAATTATGAATTAGCTGTGTAGTACCAGGGCCATCACTATGTTGAGCCAAGAGATAAGTTTCAACAGTGGTAGGTGCTAAATATTCTTTATTAACTTTTATATCAATCTTTTCTGGTAGTAGGATTAGCCAAGGCCCAGTGTCTAGTTGGCAGTGCTTACTCAAATCATCTGTAGAATCGGTAAGCACAATACAAGGTGACTTACCCACAGTGGGACGATGTTCTGCTTGTAAACGACGCACGCGGGGACGTACTCGTTCATCCCAAAATAAGGGTTGATGGCGAGCGAAATTCTGTACAGATGGGGGAAGATAGGGTAGCAGTTCTAGGTAGGCATCACACCCAGTAGCGACAGCACCATCTACCCAGATATCTAAATCTCGTCCAGTGAAGTGGTGATGAGAGCGTAAAAGCATTAATAATTCTTGACCCAATCCTAAAGCAGGAGTAGGAAGAATCACAGAACAATGGTCAGCGATCGCGCGATTAATTCGTTCTGCTAGTTGATTTTCTTGGTTGCGGCGGTGAGGATGACGGGATGTGCCGTAACTGCCTTCAATGATTAGTACATCCAAGTCTAACCCTCGCAGTTCCTCTAAACGCAAACCTTCTACTAACCGAGAGTTCGACAGGAAAAAATCTCCTGTATACAGTAGTTTGTAACTACGCTGTTTGGTGGTATAGGTAAGGAGAATTGCCACAGCCCCCGGTAGATGCCCTGCGGGAAATAATTCTGCCACTAAACCATCTTGGAATTCTACAGGCGATCGCAACGGCAAGGCGTGACAAAATTCGGAAATTTCCTCAGGATCTTGGTCTAGCCAATTCAACGGCAGTAACTTGCTGGTTACTTCGCTACCATAAATAGGTAACTTTGGAAAAGCTTTATGCAGTGCTAGTAAGCCTCTGGCGTGGTCTGGGTGGGCGTGACTAATCAAAACCAAATCTGCTGGTGAGGGCGAACCAACTCCACGTACCGACTTAGTAAGCCCCTTCGCCAGCGATGAAATATCCTCCAAACCACAATCTAACAGGATACGGTGTGGCCCCATCTTCACCAATAAACACACACCCTCATCGTAATGCTGGACACTATAGGGCAAACATTCTAATTCACTACCCCCTTCCGCACCATCTACGCGAGAGGATGCCGACAGATTATCCCTCATGCTCTCCTCCCCTCAAACCTCATCATCATGGACATATCCCAAAAGCCAAAAATTACACAAATTTTGGTTTTGTGACTTAGGGGTAAGTTTTATCGTGCGCCCCTACACCCTGAGAATAGAGATTTTTGATTGGGGAGGACGCCTCTACCGAACCCGCAATGGTTCATAAAGGTGGACTAACCAGAAGCCATCAAATTAGAAGCTAAAAGATACCTTTTGTTCATTTTCCCTTTGCAAGTTCTGAAGCTCTTAACCAACTCACCCTGCGTGAAGTCGCCTAAGCGTCTACAGATTTATCTCAATGTGCAGAGCCATTACCGTGATAGTTATCTGAATCATAGAATCCATTTTTCGTGCCAAAAAATAAGCACGAAAGCGTAAAGATAACTGTCAATCCAGCTAGAATCAGCTTTACATCCATTTTTTTGCTGCCCCTTACTTAAAGACTTTCCTATATTAATTTAGTGCTTCCGCAATCAAACGTAATCACTAGAAAATCTTTACTATGCTTATGTGGATTGGGCAATAGGTAAATTTACCGCAATCAGTCAGATTGTAGAACCTTTCGGTTCACCTGTCTATTGATCTAGATGTAATCACCTTAATATTAAAAACAGGAGCAATTATTTCCCCATCCCTCAATAAAAATACCTGTGTTGTATGACTATCGAACGACTTCCCCAAAAACACTATCCCAAGGCTAAAATTGGGCGGCGAGGTATGGCATTGGGGCTTGATTTCCTTGGTGTCTGGTTAGTCAGTTCGCTACTGGGAGGCGGCGATATCGGGATTCAATTTGTACAAATCCTGGTTTTTGTGATACTTTGGCTGATTTTGCGAGTGCTGGTGGTGTACAACAATCAAGGGCAAAGTTTAGGGCGTTGGGCTTTCGATTTAAAAGTGTTAGAAGTTGAGGATGGGGAAGTAGTGAGCAGAGTTCCAGATTTGCTTTCACTGGTGAAGCGAGAAGCGATTATCGGCTTGGGTGCGCTTTTAGTGTCAATTGCCCTGAGCAATATTAGAGCCAATCCCACTGCTATACTGCTAGTACTTCCCCTAGCAATTGATTGTGGAACTGCCTTCTCTGATGCCCAGATGCGGCAGGCTTTACACGATCGCTACTGCGGAACTTTCATAGTTTCGTCGCGTCGTGGCTACTCGCTCGATATAAAAGTCAAAAATTTAGTTGATAATATGCGGCGAAATGTGAGACGATAGTCATTTGTGTTAATTCTCTTCATGCTTCACTGTTTGTAAGATTATGGCTAAGAGTAAAGGTGCCCGCATTATTGTGACACTAGAGTGTACCGAGTGTCGGACAAATTCAGATAAGCGTTCTGCTGGTGTTTCACGTTATACCAGCACCAAGAATCGTCGCAACACCACTAATCGGCTAGAACTGAAAAAGTTCTGTACCCACTGCAACAAACATACCGTTCACAAGGAAATTAAGTAAAGATGAGTTATTTCCGTCGTCGCCTTTCTCCAATCAAGCCAGGAGAACCAATCGATTATAAAGATGTTGATTTATTGCGTAAGTTTGTCACCGAGCGGGGTAAAATACTGCCACGTCGAATTACTGGGCTTACATCTCAGCAACAGCGAGAGTTGACATTAGCAATTAAACGTTCGCGGATTGTGGCTTTGTTGCCATTTATCAATGCGGAAGGCTAAAACGAGTGATGAGTTAGCAGTTATGAGTTATGAGTTATCAATTAACTCCTCACTCCTCACTCCTAACTATTTAAACTGTTCACCAAATTAAAGTGCGAGAGTTGTGGAGAAGGGGACGCTAGTTGAATTTAGGGTTCAAGGCGATCGCCGTCTGGGCATCGTAGAACGTCCAGACGGTAAAACCCGTTGGTTTGTGGTAGATGAACGTGGTCAATCCCACAGCCTCGCGCCTAGACAAATAACTTATACAGTTACTGGACAAACGTACAAGCCCTCAGAGATTGCCAATTTTCTGGAGCAGGTCAAGCCTTATTTAGATCCATCTAGCTTAGAAGTGGCTTGGGAACTACTGGTTGAAGATGGGGAAACAGTCACCCCAGATCAAATGGCAAATTTGCTATTTTCTGAATCAATTGCCCCTCCTTGTTACGCCGCCCATTACCTGTTATCAGACGACAAACTTTATTTCAAGCAAAAAGGAGACGCTTACGAACCGCGAACTGCTGCTCAGGTGGCAGAACGCAAACACCAGATGGAAGTAGAGGCACTAAAAGCGAAGGGACAGCAGGAATTTTTAACCCGTGTAGAGCAGGCGCTTAAAGGTGAAGCAGTAGAGTGGGGACGTCACGATCGCCAGCGCTTAGAAGGACTCGAAAAATACGCCGCGTTGCTTGCTGACACCGTGCGGACAGGGGTCAATTATGATTCCTTGGCTCGCGCTTATCCGCCAAGCGCTCCAGTATTAGAAACTATGACCATGCTGGGACGGCCCACAACACCCCAAGGAGCCTTTCAACTGTTGGTGGATTTGGGTTGCTGGAGTCCTTATGAAAACTTGTTCCTGCGTCGTTCTTCAATTCCGATCCAATTTCCTAATAAGGTATTAGAAGTGGCGCAACAGCGTTTGGATTTCCCGCCGATTGACTCAGATACAAACCGCCTTGATCTGACTCACCTGAAGGTCTACACCATTGATGATGAAACTACCACAGAGATCGATGATGGTCTGAGTTGGGAAGTACTACCCGATGGTCAAGAACGCCTGTGGGTACATATCGCCGATCCAACTCGATGGTTAGTACCCGAAGATGAATTAGATTTGGAAGCCAGAAAGCGAGGTAGCACAGTCTATTTACCTACGGGGATGATTCCTATGTTCCCAGAAGTATTGGCGACTGGGCCAATGAGTCTGATCCAGGGACGGGTTTGTTGCGCCCTCAGTTTTGGGATTATTTTAGATACAACTGGGGCAGTAGAAGATTACAGCATTCATCCCAGCTTAATTAAGCCGACTTATCGTCTCACCTACGAAGATGTAGATGAAATGCTGCAATTACGGGTACAGGCAGAACCGGAAATTGCTGCGATCGCAACTTGGGCACAGAAGCGCAAAGCTTGGCGTTACGCTCAAGGGGCAATTAGCATCACCATGCCGGAAGCGATGATCAAAGTCAAAGGTGACGAAATTAATATTGACATTTTGGACGATTCCCCGTCGCGGCAAGTAGTGGCAGAAATGATGATTGTTGCCGGTGAAGTTGCGGCTCGTTATGGTAAAGCTCATAACATACCTTTGCCCTTTCGCGGTCAGCCGCAACCAGAATTACCCCCAGAAGAGGAATTGCTGCTACTTCCCGCCGGATTTGTTCGCGCTTGCGCTATGCGTCGTTGTATGCCTAAGAGCGAAATGAGCATTACGCCTCTGCGCCATGCTGGTTTGGGTTTGGATACTTACACCCAAGCAACCTCTCCCATCCGTCGTTACAGTGATTTGCTTACCCACTTCCAACTTAAAGCCCATTTGCGGGGTGAAGTTCTGCCATTTTCCGCAGATCAACTTAAAGAAGTGATGATGACTGTTACCAGCATTACCCAAGAGGTGACAATGGTGGAACGGCAAACTAATAGATATTATGCGCTAGAGTATTTACGCCGTCATCCAGAGGAAACTTGGGATGTAACAGTGTTGATGTGGCTGCGAGAAGACAGCAACTTGGCCCTAATTTTGTTAGAAGATTTGGGCTTGCAGTTACCAATGGTTTTCAAACGTTCTGTGAAGTTAGGTGAACAGATATTGGTGAAAGTTAGCCACGCCGATCCGCAAAAAGATATGATTCAGTTTCAAGAAATAATTTATCAAGAAGCCCAAACAGCAGCGAATTAACTAATTTGTCATTTGTTATTTGTAATACTTGCCAGAGGCTAGTATTATCAATTACGAATTATTTTAATCTTGCTCTAACCCCTGTCGGTTAACATCCGTGAAAAGTTAAAGTAAAGTGCATTTTATCAATGAATGCAAATACTCAAAATGTTTAAAATAAAAATGATAATCGTGATTCTCTTCCAGTTTTAAAGCTTTTTGTAGTTTCTCTATTTGCTGGGAAGTTAAATGATTTTTTGCTGGCATTATTGCACTTATTTAACTCAATAAGGAATTTTCCCGATCTTTTCGCACTGTGCTTTTGCCATCACAGCCCGGATATAGTCATTTTTACCATTGGTATAGGCTTCACGATCGCTCCGAAAACTTTCCGCCAAATCGCGTTTTAGAACTTCGTAACGTTTAGCCTCTTCAAGATGCCTTCTCAGATAGTCGCAAAATAGCTTGTGTTCCTGCCAAAATTTGCTGTTAACCTCGACTATGTGAACATGATGAGTCCGTTGCTTTCCGTATGGTGGCATTCCTTTAACAAAAAACATCCGTCCAGGATCTGGGTTTTCACGCCAATAAACGTATCCCAAAGATTCTAATCTCAAAACAGCAGATTTTGCATCTATTAAGGAACGCACTCCTACCATAATGTCAATAACTGGTTTGGCTGCCATTCCTGGTACTGCCGTACTCCCAATATGTTCAATTTCCACAACCAAGTCATTGCCTAGTACCTGCCAAATCCGCTCGGCTTCTTGTGCAAACAAAGTCTGCCACCGTGGGTCATATTCGACTATATTTACTTCATCCATCGGTGAAATTAATTTTGTCTATAACAGTGGTAGCTGGTTAAATAGTTCACTTAATTACCATTCAAGCAATTTTATTAGTATAATAATGGATCGTGTCGAATTAAAGCTAGACCATGCCTAAACTAAAGACTCGTAAAGCAGCAGCAAAGCGATTCCGTGCCACCGGCACCGGCAAAATCGTCCGTCGTAAAGCTTTCAAAAGCCACCTTTTAGAGCACAAATCTTCTGACAAAAAGCGTAGTATGCGCCAGAGTGCGCTTGTACATGAACGCGATGAACTGAATGTGCGCTTGATGCTCCCATATTTGTAAGTATTTTAGGAAATAAGTTATGACTCGGGTAAAACGCGGTAACGTAGCTCGGAAACGCCGCAATAAAATTCTCAAACTAGCTAAAGGTTTTCGCGGTTCCCACTCAACTCTGTTTAGAACTGCCAACCAACAAGTGATGAAGGCACTACGAAGTGCCTACCGCGATCGCAAAAAGAAAAAGCGCGATTTTCGCCGCCTCTGGATCACCCGGATCAACGCTGCTGCAAGGCAACACGGCTTGAGTTACAGCCAGTTGATTGGTAACTTGAAAAAAGCTGATATCCAACTCAATCGCAAGATGTTGGCGCAATTAGCAGTCCTCGATCCAGCTAGCTTTGGTAAAGTTGCTGAACTCGCAAATCAAGCTAAAGGATAAAGGTGGCAAGGGATGTATAACAGATGTAACACATGGAAAGTAATTACTCGGTTACATCTGGTATTATCCGCCACTATTTTTTGGATATCTTGCTTTTCCATATTGGGGACAGGATTACCTGCGTCTGCTGCCGAAATGCCAGAAATTCAGCAGCGAGGCTATTTAACTGTTGCCGTTAAAGATAACTTGCGTCCTTTGGGATTTAGAGATGCCAAAGGTAATTTGCAAGGCTTAGAAATTGACTTAGCACAGCGATTGGCACTTGACTTGGTTGGAAAAGCTGAGGCTGTCAAATTGAAACCTGTAGCGAATCGCGATCGCTTGTCTGTAGTCTTAGACAAGAAAGTTGATTTTGCGATCGCTAGGGTAACAGCAACTGAATCTCGCAGCCGCATAGTTAGTTTAAGTGTTCCTTACTATTTGGATAGCACTGTATTAGTTACAAAAGATGCCTTTGTGCAGAAGTTTAGTGATTTTGCAAAACAAAAAATTGCCGTACTCAACAACTCTAGCACCATTGCCCAAGTGCGGTACTATGTGCCAAACGCCGAGTTGGTAGGAGTGAATTCATATCAAGAAGCACGAGATAAAATAGAAAGTAATGCCGCCTTTGCCTTTGCCGCAGATGCTAGCGTTCTAAGCGGTTGGGTGCAACAATATCCTCAATATCGGCTACTGCCAACCAAGCTATCAACTGAACCCTTGTCTGTAGTTATGCCCAAGGGATTGCAGTACGATGAGTTAAGACGAAATGTGAATCAAGCGATCGCTCGTTACTTAGCAGAAGGTTGGCTCCAGCAACGTGTTCAATATTGGGGTTTACCATAAGTTTGTCATCGGTTATTTGTCATAAGTCACTTGTACTGAGCGTAGCCGAAGTATTAGTGAATAACAAAGGACAAAAGACAAAGGACAATAAGCTGATAATAGATACAGAAACAACTTTTAATATTTGTATTTGCAGCAATGGATAACAGTCTAGCCGTTGTTTATCTCTCTGTTTTGGTCGGTATACTCACAATTGCAGCCGTGGGTGTTTTTCGCCAGATTTTCAAAACTCGTAAGATTGAAGGCTCCTTTGCAAGATTGCGGAAGAAGTTAGAGAAAGAAAAAGGTACGACTCAAGAATATTATGAGTTAGCCAGTATTTATTCAGAAAAAAAAATGTATTCCCAAGCGATTGTGCTGTTTCAAAAAGCTATCAAAGCTGCTCAAGAAGAGGGAGAAGAAAATATTGCCCCTATTTACAACGGGCTAGGTTATATTTATTTTACCCAAGAGCAATATGACCTAGCAATTCGTCAGTATAAAGAAGCCCTAAAAGCTAAACCAGACTACGTAACAGGGTTGAATAATCTTGGTCACGCTTACGAGAAAAAAAAGTTAACTACTCAGGCTTTACAAAGTTACGAAGAAGCACTAAAATTGGCTCCAAATAACTCTATTGCTAAACGTCGTGCTGAATCTTTACGTCGGTTGGTTTCTGCTTAATTGCTAACGGATCAGAATTGATCTCAGTTATAAACAAAGGATTATAGTCTTGATTTAGCGTAGGGCAATTCATGAATTGCCCCCGCATTTCGTACTTGATGCCTAAGTCCTAAATATGAAAATATATAAATATTTACTCTTAAACCTTACACATCAAAGTGATAACGGATAGCTCCAGTATTTGGATCATTGTTGACCTCAGCGTACCCTATCTTCGTTGCTTCTTGAAGCAACTCTTTGAGATGCTCTGATTCTAGCTCAGTATACATAGCCGCTTGAGCAATGGAAAGTTGCCCATTATGTTCCTTTGCAGCTTTGAGCAGTTTCTGCATTGGACTACCTGTAGATATTGGTGGCTGTATGGCTTGTAACTGTTGAAGTTGGGGAATCTCACCAATGTTCAACGTAATTGATTGATTGACACTAGGGGTTCCATTACCATGTAACCCACGCAGATAGATATTTCGCTTGTCAACCATACCAGGAATGAGAGCCAAATCGATTAGTTGACCAATCCCAAAAAAACCAATTGTGAAGAAATATATCAAACCACTACCAATCTGTCCGGTGTAGAATCTTTGCCCACCACAGATACCAAAGAAGCACAAACACCAAAGAATGTATGCGATGCCTGAATTTGCTTGCTGCATGACAATGTACTCCAATTTACCATGAATACCTGTATACAGTATTCCCAGGTTTAAATGTAAAGCTAACAATTGATTAAACTGATGAATTTGATAATTACAAATACTGTTAGCAAATTAATTTCTTAATCTATCGGTTTCTGAGCTATTGCTTAGAAATAAATAACTATACGTTTGTTGAAAGAATATAAAGGAATGATTAAGCAGCTACATTTTTTTTGGATAGCTATTACTATCACTATTGTCATTTCTATCTCACTGGGATTAATGGGAAAATTGACGGCTCAACAAGCTTCGATTTCCCATCCTCTGACTTCGCTAACCGAGGCAGAAATTAGCACAGCAGTTTCAGCGATTAAAAGAGAAAAAACTTTGAGTGAAATGGCAGCTTTTCCCCTGATTGCTTTACAAGAACCAGATAAAAAAGAAGTCCTGAATTTCACACCTGGTAAACCTTTTGGGCGAAAAGCTTTTTTGGTAATCTATGAGCGATCGCTAAATAAAACCTATGAGGGAATTGTTGATCTAACAAGCAAAACCTTAAGTTCTTGGCAAGAAATACCGTCTGTCCAACCTGCGATCGTCAATCCAGAATATGAACTCGCAACTCAGGTAGTTAAAGCTGATCCCCAATGGCAAAAAGCGATGCAAAGGCGAGGAATTAGCGATTTTGAGCAAGTCACAATTAGTTGTTGGGCACCAGGAATTTTAAGTAAACAGGAAGAAGCAACAGATAATCGTCTGTGTCGAGCCTTATCTTACTATAAGGGCAAAGGCTGGAACTATTACGGTAGTCCCATTGAAGGAGTATTAGCAACAGTCAATTTAAACACGGGTAAAATTGCCAGTTTTGTTGACAGAGGAAAAGTACCTTTCTCTAAAGAAAACTGGAACTACGATTTAAAGTCCTTAGGCAAATTACTTTCAGCGCCTAAAGCATTAAAGATTCTGCAACCAAATGGTGCAAGTTTTCGAATTAATAATAATGAAATTAGCTGGCAAGGTTGGAAGTTTCGGTATTTAATGCATCCTCGTAATGGATTAATGCTGTACCAAGTAACATATGGCGACGGGGAAAATGTCAGACCAGTTTTATATCGCGCTAGTTTATCAGAAATGGTAGTTCCTTATGGCGATCCAGATCCCACTTGGTCGTTTAGGAATGCATTTGATGTTGGAGAATATAACCTTGGTTTGCTAGCAAATACGATGGAGTTAAGTAAAGAAATTCCTGAAAACGGTCTTTTGCTGGATGCTGTATTTGCTAATGAGCAGGGAGAACCTTATAAGATACCAGGAGTTATCGGTATCTATGAACGCGATAACGGAATGCTGTGGAAGCACTATGAGTATAATACTCAGCGTAATGATGTCCGTCGCAATCAAGAATTAGTGATGACGATGACTGCGGCCGTTGACAACTATGATTACAGCATTAATTGGATTTTTCACCAAGATGGGACTTTGGAAGTCCAAAATGAATTAACGGGTATCGTACTGGCGCAGGGAACGGCTGCCCAAAAGCAATCTGAGGATGATTCCTATGGTCGGCTAATTGCTAAGAATATCTTCGGAGTAAATCACCAGCACTTTTTCAACTATCGCCTAGATTTCGATGTCGATGGTCAGGCTAATTCTGTGATGGAAATGAATTTGAAAGCTTTGCCGATGGATGAGAAAAATCCTTTAGGAAATGCGATCGCAATTACAGAAACCACACTAGCAAACGAAACATCTGCTGTGCGCGATTTGGATATGAAAAGCAGTCGGGAATGGATGATTGTTAGTGCAAATAAGAAAAATACGTTAGGGGCTGCACCTGGATATATGCTGATGCCTGGTGGAAACTCCATATTTTTCCCTGTGGAAGGCTCAAACATCCGTCAAAAGGCAGAATTTGCGACTCACCATGTTTGGGTAACAAAATATAAACCTACTGAATTCTATGCTGGGGGAGATTATCCCAACCAGACTCAACCCGGACAGGGTTTACCAAAATATATTGCAGACGATGAATCCTTGACGGGTGAAGATATCGTGCTGTGGTACACAATGGGCGTAACTCATATTCCGCGATCGGAAGATTGGCCTGTGATGCCTGTTCACCGAGTTGGCTTTAAGCTAGTACCTAGAGGATTCTTTAGCCGTAATCCAGCAATTAATTTACCAGAGTAAAATATTCTTTTTCTCAAGTTTCCTTAGTTCAGTCTTTTCGCAATCCGTAAACCTGTAACTTGAATGCTGATAAGCTTATCGTAGGTCAAATAATGGCAGTTTTCATTCATAGGATACCTCATGAATTTTCCAGAAATTAATATTCCCGGTGAAGGCACACTGCACGCTCGTTTAACTACTTCCTTGGGTGAAATTATAGTTCTTTTGGAGGAAGACAAAACCCCTAACACCGTCAAAAATTTTGTAGGTTTAGCAACTGGAACAATCGACTGGAAAGACCCTAAGACAGGTCAATCTCAGAAAGGGACTCCTGCTTACGATGGAGTTCGCTTTCACCGAGTCATCCCTGATTTTATGATTCAGTGTGGCGATCCCCTGGCTCGTTATCCAGATATGGCTAACCGTTGGGGTACTGGTGGCCCAGGATATCAATTTGAAGATGAGTTTCATCCTGAATTGAAACATTCTAGTGCGGGTATCCTCTCAATGGCAAATGCAGGACGCGGTACTAATGGTTCTCAATGGTTCATTACAGAAGGGCCAACGCCTCATCTTGACCGCAAACACAGTGTTTTTGGTAAAGTTGTCAAAGGTATGGATATAGTCAACCGCATCGCCAACGTTCCTACAACTAGAGATCGTCCGAATCAAGACGTAGTGTTAGAAAAAGTAGAAATTTTTCGGCAGTAACTAACACCTCTCTAGGTTAATTTCTACTTTCTCGAATGAACAAATTGCACTAGTGTTATTCCCCGATTTTTTCCTTGTTTAAGGAGAATTAGGGAGGATATTGATACAACCTGATTTTTTACAAACATCCTCTCAGAGGATGTTTGTAATTTTGGAGAAGTTGTACATAAATTTTTTAAATTTCTCGGTGATGGTTAATACACCGCCCCAAATTAAAAACAAATTTGCCGAAAAATTAAGATTTATTTTAAAAAAACAACAGTAAGGTTGTTAAATTCAGAAGCTAGATTCCAATCAGGGAGAAGGTTTGAGCGATGCCTACGCCTAGACACCACATAAAACCCTTACAAGTCTTCACTTCATCAGGTATACAACTTTTGAGACAATCAGAAACGATTTAATAATAATCAAGCACTTATAGTCCACTTTTATCGGACTCCGTGTTATTTCTGTTGAAAAGGGAGAACACAAACATGAAATTGGCTTACTGGATGTATGCAGGCCCAGCCCATATCGGTACTCTGCGAATCGCTAGCTCTTTTAAAAATGTCCATGCGATCATGCACGCCCCACTTGGCGATGACTACTTTAACGTCATGCGCTCCATGCTATCGCGGGAAAGGGATTTCACTCCTGTGACAACCAGTGTCGTTGACCGCAACGTTTTGGCACGCGGTTCCCAAGAGAAGGTGGTTGATAACATCACCCGCAAGGATGCCGAAGAACACCCAGATTTGATTGTGTTAACTCCCACCTGCACCTCCAGCATTTTGCAAGAAGACCTGCACAACTTTGTTGAACGGGCGCAGCTGGAAGCGAAAGGAGATGTAATGCTGGCGGATGTGAACCACTACCGCTACAACGAACTGCAAGCCGCCGATCGCACTCTCGATCAAATTGTCCAATACTACATTGAAAAAGCCCGGAGGCGGGGCGAATTGGCTGAGGGCAAAACGGAAAAGCCCTCGGTTAACATTATCGGTACTACCACCCTCGGTTTCCACAATAATCACGACTGCACCGAACTAAAACGGTTGATGGCTGACTTGGGAATTGAAGTCAATACTTTAATTCCCGAAGGTGCTTCGGTGAATGACTTGAAGAAGATGCCCAAAGCTTGGTTTAACCTAGTGCCTTATCGTGAACTTGGTTTGACCACAGCCCGTTACCTGGAAGAACAATTCGGCACACCTTATATAGATATTACTCCAATGGGTGTAGTGGAAACTGCCCGTTGTATTCGCAAGATTCAGCAGGTAATTAACGCTCATAGTTCGACTTCGCTCACTATCAAAGGTGCAGAAGTTGACTATGAAGACTTCATCAATGAGCAAACCTTGCATGTCTCTCAGGCTGCTTGGTTCTCCCGCTCGATTGACTGTCAAAACTTGACTGGCAAAAAAGCTGTAGTCTTTGGTGATAATACCCACGCTGCCGCTATTACCAAGATTCTGGCGCGAGAAATGGGGATTCATGTTGTTTGGGCTGGAACCTACTGCAAATATGATGCAGACTGGTTCCGCGAACAGGTTAGCGAGTATTGCGATGAAGTGCTAATTTCTGAAGATCATGGTGCAATTGGGGATGCGATCGCTCGTGTCGAACCCTCTGCTATTTTCGGCACCCAAATGGAACGCCACGTTGGTAAGCGCTTAGATATTCCCTGCGGCGTAATTGCTGCACCAATCCACGTCCAAAACTTCCCCATTGGTTACAAACCATTTATGGGTTACGAAGGCACGAATCAGATTACCGATTTGATCTACAATTCCTTCACTTTGGGAATGGAAGATCACCTATTAGAAATCTTCGGTGGTCATGATACCAAAGAAGTAATTAGTAGAGGAATTTCTGCTGAATCTGATTTGAATTGGACAAAAGATGGTCAAGCAGAATTGAATAAGATTCCTGGTTTTGTGCGTGGGAAGGTAAAGCGAAATACTGAAAAGTTTGCTCGTGAGCGTGGGTTTAAGGAGATTACAACTGAGGTATTATACGCTGCCAAGGAGTCAGTTGGAGCGTAGATTTTGAGGTTGATTGAGAAGATTAAGGGGTAAGGATTTGTTGAGGATCTTTACCCCTCAATTTTATTTACTAAAAGGCTTGACAAGCAATTTTAGTCTGAGATAATATTAAATTTATTATATAAATTATTATTTAAAATAATCCAATTAAATATGAATCAAGACACAGCGGCATTACTTGCGGCGCTCCTTGATGCTGGCATTAAACACAGTCCTGAGAAAATTGTGCGGATTGCCAAGCAAACTGATGGCAAAATCATATTTTTAGAAGAGGGAAATGCTGAAGCAGGACTTCAACACATATTGGAAGAACATTCTTTAGAGTTTGCAGATCAGGGAATCGAGCCAAACCAGATACCAGATGCAATTATTACCGCAGTAACCCAAGGTAAAATAATTGGTTATCAAGGAAGAAAAAAAACTCGTACTATTTATGAAGTTAATTTTAATGGCAAAACCCAATACATCTGCGTGACTGTAGGCGATAATGGATATATAGTGGGTGCTAATCCCAAAACTTCCTCATAATTCGGTGAAGTGACTATGGCAGAAAAAATCAAACTCATGGCTGATTATGGATGCTACCCGCTATGGTGGGCTAGTTCCGATAAAGCTGGAGATATTGATCCTCTTATAATGCCATTAAGTCAAGAAACTATTAGCCGTTTGGAAAAATGGGCAGAAGTTTATGATGCAAAGTTGAACTGGGAAGATCCTAATTCTTCAGGTTTTCCCAGTTTAGAGGCTAAAAGGGCTTTTGAAGCAGAAGGAATTAACTTGTGGAAGCGACTGCAAAAAGAACTTGCACCCAACTATGAAGTTTTCTATTTTAGTGAAACATTACGTAAAGTTATAACTGATACTAATGAATTAGACTCTTTGCGTACTATCTATGCTTAATTGATAGTCCATGATAAAAATTAAGCAATGACAACAGTTAGTTTATTTCAGTGGGTACAACTGAAGCAGAATGTTCCTAACAGCCCTATAAAAGCCGGCAATAGTGGGGTTGTATTGGATCATCTATGCCCTACTAAAACTCAGCAAGAGCCAGGATATATTTTAGAAATCTTTATAGACGGTGAACCTCTAGATGTTGTTTCTGTGCATATTTCCTGGGTCAACCCTCTACCTGAAACCTGGAGAAGTATTGAACTAATATAAATCTAGTGCAGCACCAAGAAATTTAATTGCGATCGCGGTTTCAAAGAAATCAACACTGAGGTGTTGTACGCCACCAAGGAAGCTGTTGGATCTGAGTTTCAGAGCTTAACAATATCAGCAGTCAGCCTTGGAAGTTGACTGCTGATATTGTTATGTGAGTAGAGCTAGCAAACTACTTAGTCTTTTTGTTTAGTGTTTTGATTAGTTCAGTAATCAACTTCAATTGGATTTGGGAAAAGTAACTCATTGAAATAATGACGGCTACTGCAATTCCTCCATACATCAATATGGGGATTGAAACTACAGGTGGGAGTAGTGTTGGAGGATCGGAAGAGACAAGCATCCCCTGCTGTTTTTCTACCTTCTCCACTGTCTTTTGAGCGTAAACATCGTATTCCGATTTTTGGGAAAAGGAGGGTGAATACTGTAAAAAACCAATTCCGTTGTTTTTATTCATAGGTTAAAAACCCACTAAATTTATACTTTTCAGACTAAAGCCTGTTCCTAGTGGGTCTATCAACTGTGTCAAAGATATGAAGAATTGTTAAGCAGAATAAGAACCACCCTTGCTAGCAGAGACTTTAGTACCTTTTTTCCAAGCATAAGAGTAGCTTTTTTCCCAAGTAGCTGATTCTCTCTTACGAATTGAAGTAGCTATATGGTTCTGAAATTCGTAAAATGCTGTCATAAACGTATCAAAATTTTCTTTAATCCGTCTATTTGACTTTGACTCTATCCGACAAAAAGTAATAAAAAGAAAGTACCAACGTCTTTCTTTAACAAAATGCCTCTTTTCTAATAATTTATATTTTTTAACTTCTATTGAATTACGTTGCTCCTCAAGAACTAACTTTGTCGTTCCATTTTTATTTTCTACTAGATGAGATTTTTTGCCTGAGTTAATCATTTCCTTGATTTTTGGAAGTGATTTTTCATAATAATTTTGTAGACAAGGTAAAAACTCATCTTCTGCTTCTTCTTCCAAAAATGCGAAGAACATTTCCAAAGGAAATTGGAAAGGATACTTAAAAGGTAAGTTTGCTTTTAGACATTTTTCTTGAAATAGCGGTTCAACAAACTGTACCAATTTCCATAAACCTATCAGATAGTTCATCCATCGTCGGTAGTGTTCACAAATATGAGGGTCAATTTGCTTATTATCAGCAATAACGTCAAATGGATTATATCGGATAAAATGACTTTCTTTCCAAATTACTGATAGTAATCCATAGTTAAGCCTTAACCTCAACCACTCGATTCGTTGCTCGTCTGTTTTTGCTTGAGATAGTAGTCTATCGGAGGGTAGTTGGGCTAAATAGTCGGCAATCAACTGATATTTATATTTTTTTGTGACCGTAGGTTCTTTCATAGTTGTATCCTAGCTTCTTAGAAGTTTGAGGCACTTATCAATACTGATTTTAGCTAATATACAATTGTCCAATCAATCAAGCTATTATGTTCTGTAAAGCCTACAGCATTAAGAAATCTCCCACCATGTCCAACCAGACAAATTTGACTGATGCTCGTAACAATCTAGCCGAACTCTGCGCTCAAGTGGTAGCAGATAGAAAAGTGATAATTATTAACCGACAAGAAGGCGAAAGCGTCGCCCTAATTGCTGTTGATGAACTAGATAGTTTATTAGAAACATCTCATTTACTTTGTTCACCTAAAAATGCAGTTCGTTTGTTAACTGCTTTGGAAAGAGCAAAAGCTAGAACTTTAAAATCTCAAAGTATTAACGAATTACGTCAGGAGTTGGGTATTGACAAAGAAGAAAGATGAAACCCAACCCTAAGAAAATAAAGTTCGAGATGCTGTATTTCATCCAGAATTTCGAGAAGACCTCGCTTATTGGGTAGAGACAAACCGCAAAACTGCGCTTCGCGCTTTTAACTTGGTTGAAGCGATTATGCGAGATCCTTTTAGAGGTATTGGGAAACCTGAACCATTGAAATACTTAGATTCAGATGCTTGATCGCGGCGACTTACTCAAGAACACCGAATTGTTTATCTAGTAAGTGATGACCGAATTGATTTTCTTCAAGCTCGATATCACTACTGAAATAGCACATAGCTACAAGCCAGTGTGGGTCTACGATTCTTGACAAAGCTTGTCTTGCAAGATGTTATCCTATAGTGATGCTTACTGCAACCCCTGGTGCGCTCGCATTCCTTAACAGAAAAATTTACTGATAAATAAAAATTAATAGCGAACAAATATCACAATACAAAATTATTACTTTGGGGATCTAATAGGCAGAATAACTTACTAAAGCCTTAACCGATGTGTATCTTACAACGAAGTAAAAAAATAATCACAAAAGCTTCGCAATCTCTCTTAGAGCAAAAAAGCAGATGCATGTTAATGTTTTAATTTCATTGTCTTCCCTTCGAGCGTTTTCCTATGCATCTGCACTATTTACATCCCCAACACCTTGCAGAATTAGTCAATAATAGTGGTATAGATTTACACTTAGTGCAACTCAATTTTAGGTCACTCCAAGGCGTAACAGCTTTTGAGTACCTGTTGATTTCTGAGCTACTCCCTCGCACCAATACAGGAATGGTGAAAGCTGGATGGTTGCAGCGTTATGCTCATATCACTGAAGGTGGTTGGTGGTGTTCAGGGCTAGACCCTTTAAATAATTGGCAAATGATGGAATGGGGATGCTTTAAGCCAAACCAACCGCGACAGAATCACAATGGTAAGTCCATCAAATACGAGCATCCCCCCAGCACGCCAACGCGGGTGTTTTGCTTGCGGGTAGCGCTGCAAGTATGGCAGCAAGTTGCTGCACGTTACAATCTGGTCGTGCCTGACAATATCACCATTACTGCTGATGGTGAAGCTGAAGGCTTTTGGCAATGGGTGATGCAACAGAACATTCCCCTCATTCTCTGCGAGGGTGTGAAGAAAGCAGCCACACTGTTGACACAAGGATATGCAGCTATTGCCATTCCTGGAATTACCAGTGGTTACCGGGTTGTTAAAGATGAATTTGGCAAAGTTACCCGTCGTCAGCTAATTCCTGATTTAGTAGCATTTGCAATTACAAAGCGTAGCTTTTATATTTGCTTTGATTTTGAAACTCAACCTAAAACAATTGCTGCTGTAAATAATGCTATTTCTCAACTTGGTTGTTTATTTCAGCAAGAAAAATGCACTGTTAAAATTATCGAACTTCCTGGAATAGAAAAAGGAGTTGATGAGTTTATCGTTGCAAAAGGTGCAAGTAGTTTTGATAAAGTTTATCGTCAAAGTGTTAATTTAGAAATTTATCTTGCTCAAACCAAACCCCACACTGAGTTAACTATTCCTGCTGCACTCACCTTCAATTGCCCTTATATAAGTGAAATACCTTTTCCCACTTCTGGATTAGTAGGAGTCAAATCAGCAAAAGGAACAGGTAAAACTACAGCACTGCAAGCCGTTGTTCAGCAAGCAAAAATTAGAAATCAACCCGTTTTATTAATCACTCACAGAATCTTACTAGGAAGATTTTTATGTGAAAAAATTGGTATTAAATGGGGAATAGTAAGTGGTCAATGGGGAGATAGGGAGATGACGGAGATGAGGGAGAATAACCAATGCCCAATACTTCGGCTACGCTCAGTACAAGTGCCCAATACTTCGGCTCCTTTCGACTTCGCTCAAGGCAAGTCGCTCAGTACAAGTGCCCCATGCCCAATGCCCAAATCTTTTGGATTGTGCGTTGATTCTATTTGGAAACTTAACCCGGAAAATTGGCAAGGAGCAATAGTAATTCTGGATGAAGTAGAGCAGTCTTTGTGGCATCTATTAAACAGTAATACTTGTAAACACAAGCGTGTAAAAATATTAAAATTATTCCAGCAACTAATTTCCACGGTTTTAACAACTGGGGGGTTAGTAATTGCCCAAGATGCTGATTTATCAAATGTGTCACTTGAATATTTACAAGGATTGGCAGGAATTAAATTAACACCTTGGGTAGTTCTTAATCAGTGGAAACCTCAGCATGGTTGGGAGGTAACTTTTTATGATTCCCCCAACCCAACGCCGCTAATTCACCAACTAGAATTAGATTTATTTGCTGGACGTAAATGTTATGTTACTACCGATAGTCGCGCTGGGCGTTACAGTTGTGAAACAATCGAACGTTATGTTAAAGAACGCTTACAAAAATTACGACGACAATTTCCCAAAACCTTAGTAGTTAGTAGCCACACTATAAACACACCTGGCCACGAAGCGGTTGATTTTATCGCAACTATCAATGAAAAAATCTCTGAATATGACAGTGTTTTTGTTACCCCTAGCCTTGGTACGGGAATTAGTATTGATGTCCAACACTTTGACCGAGTTTATGGGATTTTTCAAGGGGTAATTCCTGACTCGGAAGCAAGACAAGCATTAGCGAGAGTGCGGGATGATGTACCGCGTGTTGTTTGGTGCGCTAAACGAGGTATTGGCTTAATTGGTAGTGGTAGTACAAATTATCGCTTGCTATCTGATTGGTATCAGGAAAATCAAAAAGAAAATTTAGCTTTGCTTAGTCCACTACATAAAATAGATGTGGATTTACCTTTAGTTCATGACCCGATTCATTTGCGAACTTGGGCTAAGTTATCTGCACGGGTAAATGCTTCTATCCGCCTTTACCGTCAATCAATGCAAGATGGTTTGATTGCTGATGGGCATCAAATTCAGATGCGGAGTAATGCTGTTCACAATAATATTATTCGAGATTTACGCCTTGCATTTTTGGCAACTGATGCTGATGATTTAGCTACACGCAGAAGATTAATTTTGGAAATTGTCAAAGTTCAAAAAGATTGGACGCAAAGCCGTCAAAAAGCTAAAGATATTAAACGCAAAATTAAAGAGATTAAGCAACAAAATCAACTATCGGTAGCAACTGCTGTAGCTAATGCTAAAGATATCAATTATTTAGAATATGAGCAGCTATTAGTAAAGCATTCCTTGACTGATAAAGAACGTAACCAAATCAATAAATATGTTCTTAGGCAAAGGTATGGTGTAGAAGTTACTCCTTGGCTAAAATTGCAGGATGACCAAGGATATTATCGTCAATTGTTAATTCACTATTATCTAACTCACGAAAGCGAGTATTTTCACGTCAGAGATCAGCAAGAATGGCATCAGCAATTGTCTTGGGGTGAAGGGAAAGTTTTTCTCCCAGATTTAAAAACTTACACGCTCAAAGTTGAAGCGATGAGAGCTTTAGGAATGCTTCAGTTTCTCGAAGCAGAAAGAGAATTTACTGAGAGTAATCCAGATTTGATATTGCTGAAAAATATTGTTTTTCAGCATAGTAAGCATATTAAAAGAGCGCTTGGGATTAACTTAGGTGGACAGAAAGAGCAGGTTTCGACAATAAAAATACTCAGCCGACTGTTAAATTTGTTGGGCTTGAAACTAAAGTGGGTAAATGAAGTTTATCAAATTGACCTAGAAACGCTTTATGATGGCAGAGAGAGAATATTTGCAGTTTGGCATCAACGGGATAAGTTGATGTTGGCTCATGTTAAGAGTGTTGGCTATGAGTTGCCTGATTATTCTTCAGACTGGAAGCTTGAAATTATCCAAACCAAGGCTTATGCCACAGTAGCCAATATCTTTAACAGCTAAGATAAAGCGAAACGGCATGTCTAAAGACAGCCAAGCATTAGTCATACAATTACCCCAATTTCTACTTTGCCTTCACCCACGCCTGCTTCACCATCGCGATTAAAGTTTGATGGGCATCTTCCGCATCTGCTAAAACATGATTAAACTGAATGCGAACTGGTACAGCCTCCCCATTCACTTGCGCTGTCAAATCCATGCCTTGTGCATCAATTGACAGCATTTGTGCTGCGATGTCTGCGACGGGCTACGCCTACGCATCTGTTAAACCACCAAATGCTTTAGCATAAAGAACTATGGCATCAGCATGATCATCATTCATGTGCTTGCAGATGCGCGAATTAATATCAGCAGAAAAATTCTTAGACATTGTTGAAATAGAAGCAACAGCTTAAATTTTAAGCTAAGAACGTGAATGAAATTTGCCGATTTTCTTTCTTAAGCACTCAAGATTCTGCATTCTACCCCATTGCCATCATAAATTAATTTTATTTATGGGGGGGAATAATTAAATTAAAATAAAACTTATTCAGTATTTCTACCTTCTACTACGGAAACCAGACAGCTTAAACTGTAGCAGAAGTATTAGCCAAACTATTGAAGCTAAGAGAAAATGAGCGAAACTAGCCCCAGACGAATTGTAATTGGGGATGTGCATGGCCACTATGAAGGTTTGATGACATTGCTGGAGGCGATCGCCCCCACCTCAGACGATCAAATCTATTTTCTGGGAGACTTAATTGATCGTGGGCCTCATAGCTCACAAGTAGTTAATTTTGTCAAGCGACATAACTACCCATGTTTGCTGGGAAATCATGAGCAGATGTTATTAAACATTCTGACCAATGACAAAACTTCCTCCCCGACGATGCAAGCATGGCTCTACAGTGGCGGGCGAGCTACCGTAGCCAGTTACCATGAGGCTTCAATTCCTGATGACCATCTGGATTGGTTCAAGAGTTTGCCTACATATCTCGACTTGGGGGATATTTGGTTAACTCATGCTGGTGTTGACCCTTGCAAGTCGGTGACAGAACAAACTGCCGATCAACTATGCTGGATACGAGAAGAATTTCACAGCATTGAAAAACCCTACTTTCCAGATAAGCTAATTATCATCGGTCACACCATTACCTTTACTCTGCCGGGTGTTTCTCCTGGCAAACTGGCACAAGGAGAGGGATGGCTAGACATAGATACTGGCGCTTATCATCCCCGGAGTGGCTGGTTGACTGGATTAGATGTCACGAATAACTTGGTTTATCAAGTTAATATTTTTAAAGACTATCTCCGTACCTTGCCCTTAGAAGATATAACGATCAGAGTTAATCCAGCTAAAATCAAAGTCGCTCGCCGCAACCATAATTGAGCAATATTTCGAGATGAGCGTGAGTAGGGAAATAGGGAGGATGAAGGGTATTAGGGAGACAAGCTAAACTTGGGGGATAAACAATACCCAATACTTCGACTTACCTCGACTTCGCTCGGCACAAGTCGCGGTTCCTGAGCGTAGTCGAAGGGCAGTACAAGTGCCCAATGCCCTCAAGACCTTAATAATGGTCGAATATTAGCTTTATAACTAGCCTTCTCCAAGCCATCATTTCCTTTACTTGGTTGAGAGTTAATTGCCTGTCTGAGGGCATCAATGCGATCGCTCGTTCCGGGATGCGTACTTAAAAATGTCGGAGCAGAACCACTCTTATTTAGCAGCTTTTGCATAAAAGAAACCATTGCAGACTGAGCATAACCAGTCCGTGTCAAAGTTCGTAGTCCTCTTTGATCAGCCTCAAATTCATTTTTACGACTGCGTGGCAAGTCTCGCGCTAACTGTACGCCAATTTGCACCGCCGTATTCCGGTCTAAGCCAGCAGCTGTTAGGAGACCACTTTCGAGTGCTTTTTGCTGCATCTGTTTAACTACGTGTTTGCCGCCAATGTGGCCAATTTCATGGCCGAGTACACTTGCTAGTTGCGCTTCATTGTCTGCGGTTTTCAGCAAACCTGTGTGGACATATACATAGCCGCCCAAGGTAGCAAAAGCATTAATACTATCATCTTGAACTACTTGGAAAGTATAAGGGAGATCGGGGCGATCACTATTAGCTGCTAAACGCCGACCAACTTGTTGCACATAGCGATTAACTTCTGGATTGCGATAAAGCCGCACTTGACTGCTTACTAATTCTTGATTAATCTGCTTACCCAAATCAACTTCCTGGCGAGGGGATATATTAGAAAGCTGAAATGCCTGAACTCCTTGGAGTAAAAGAGGCAAGAAGTCTAAAGTTCTTCCAGGTAGGGGTGTACTCAAGCACAGACTCAAGGCAACTATCACTGAAATTATAGGATAAAACCAGCGACGCCGCCATACACGGTAATTTGCAACAAAATTCCAGTTGAACATAATACGCTCTGAAGATTATTTTGGGAGAACATAAAATAATAGGACAAATTATGAGACGGATTTAGAGTATTCTAAGTTGCATTCTTAAATCAAGACCAAAGGAGTTGTTATACAACTAATGTTTAAGCAAACTTACTGAATTACGGGGGTCAGAGATTCCCTCTATAGATAGGCTTAAACACTAGATATTAATTTTTTAGTGTGTCAATCTTAACAAGCAAAAGTTTAAGGGTTAGCTGCCACCCTTGCGAACTTACGAACTCGTGATAAACTGTCGCATAACTGCAATGCCCAGCGCTTTGAGTTATTACCAAATAGGGAAAATTACTATTCCCATTAAATCAGCGAACAGTCAACAGTTGTTAGTTATCACGGTAACTCTTCAGGGATTTGACACTTCGGCTACGCTCAGTGACCACCCCGACTTAAACACACCACTGGTTAGAAGTGAGGGACTCTGACTTTTAATTGACTTACAATTATTAACTGATAACTGTTGAAAACCTTCTTGCTACAATCAATTACTTCGCTATTACCTCGGAAAACTTTCTATGGCTATTTTAGATTCAAAAGGTCGCTTATTCGGCAAAATCAACCTCTTAGATTTAGGTGCTGCACTAGTAATTCTGCTAGTTATATTTGGCATCTTTATCTTTCCTGGCACTTCTGGTTCTGTTGCCCAAGTCGGTGCGAAAACAGTACCCATAGAAGTAGACTTAGTAGTTCGTGGTTTGAATGTCCGTGACCCTGAACAATTATTCAATAACGGATTAAAAAAAGGCGGGAAAACTAATGTGATTATCCGCAATCAACCCCACGGTGAGATTGAGATTAAATCCATTCAGCAGCTACCTAGAACAGTTAATGTTTCCCAACCTGATGGTACTGTTAAAGAATTACCAGACCCAAAAACCAACAATTTTAGTACAGATTTGCTTATGACTTTAGATGGCAAAGCTCAACTGACTGATAATGGTCCCGTTCTCGGTAACAGTAAAGTTAAAATTGGTATGCCATTTGAGTTAGAAGGCTTTAACTACAACTTCAATGCAACTGTTATTGATATTAGATTAAAAGATAAATAGCATTCGCATTTTAGTATTAAAAAAATAGACTGATAAACCGAATTTTCTGTTAGCTAAAAAAGTCGGTTTATCAGATTAATTAGAGCAAGCTCTCGAAGAGCAAGGAGGCGGCTGGGGGGTGGGGTTTAGTACCTACTCAGTTCAGAACTGCTATATAACTACTGAGCAGTTTTCGCTTCAAACATTAAATATGTCCCTCCTAACCCTTCTACAATTGTGCGCGTATTGGCAATCATCATTTTCTGATAAGTATCCGCCTCGCTTCCAGGTTCACCAAGTCCCTCAGCATACAACTTCCTGTCAGAAATTTTTACCTCAGCTTGTCTAGCTACAGATTGAAGCACATTAGAGTTAATTGCCGTCTCAGTAAAAATTGTTGATACTTTAGCCTGCTTAATATTTGTAACCAAGTTTTTCACTCTTGCATTTGTCAGATTTTCGCTAGTACTAATACCTTGTAATAGCCCTGCTAATGGAATACCGTATGCTTTGGCGTAATAACTTAGTGCATCAGAGGTTGTAACTAACTTGCGTTCTTTGGGAGGAATACTGGCAATTCTTGACTTAATCCAGCTATCTAGTTGAGTGAGTTCATTTGTGATTCTTTTGGTATTGCTGGTATAAGCCTCCGCTTCGGTAGATTCTAATTTTCCCAGGTTACTATTAATTACCTGCACCATTCTAATAGTATTCTTGGTATTGTGCCAAAGATAAGGATTAGTTACATTCTTGTCCCCTTTCTGAAATTTTTGTGGCTTAGACACCGCAACCTGACCAACGGCTATTTTCAGTGCAGTGTTTTTAGTCACTTTAATTAATTTGATCAGATTTGGTTCTAAATTATAGCCACTATAAAGAATAAGATTAGCTTCCTTAATGGCTCTTTGATCTTCCGGCTTTGGTTTATAAAATTGGGGGTTGGCACTAGAATCAATTAAGCAGGTAAGGTTAACTGTATTTCCGGCAACTTGTCTGGTTAAGTCACATAATACACTTGTTGTTGCAACGACTCTGGGAAGATTCTCATTTACCTGAGTAGTGGTCTGAGTGAATGCAGTTCTTGCAGTTTGATTTTCACACCCAACAAATCCAATTGTCAAGGCAACAAGAATAGCTCGGAATAAATTAGTTGATGGTAATTTTTTTGACATTCTAAACTCCTACTGGATGTATAGAAAAAATAATCATTATCAGTAACGGATTAGTAAAACACCAAAGGGAAGCCTTGAACAAGGAAGAGGTTAAAGGCAATACGCTTGGGTTAAAGCTTGGTCTTCCCCGTTTTTAAAAAGGAGGGAATTAGAGCAAGCCTTTTTAAGGGGAGAGAAACTAATAAACTTTCTCCTTTCCCCAACGCACATCCAGCAATTTTTGCTTGATGAACCCCAAATTAGGTTTTTGTAGGCAAAATGTTAGTTAAGTTCAGGCGACAGACTGGAAAACTGGTAGGGTAAAAGCACAATAATAAAGGTGATGCTGGGGAGCCTCCGGTAAAGAGTGTAGTGTAGTTCTCTCACCATCTGTTGAAGGGGCTATACCATTGTGCTTACATTCTGCAAAAGTCGCAAATGATCTAGGATTATCAGCTTAAGGAGTGGAACGTAGTAATGCTGGGGCTTATAGAGCATACGGGTTGATTTCGCAAACCGAGTCGTGAATCTAAAGCAATTGTAGCTGTGGTTTTATGAACTGTGGGCATCTGGTGGTTACAAAATTGGCAATTTAGTAATTTTTTAGCGTTAGACTAAATTTCACTTAGTAAAGCCTTTTAATAACGCTCAAAGCTTCATCTAACTACTCTTTGTTGCATAATCCCGACTGTTCTTTGTGCCAGAGTTTTTATTTTTTAGTTTTTTAATCATTAAATAAGAACAAAGTCAAGTATATAGAAAAAGTTCTCAAAGCTAATGATATTGGTGAATATAAACAATGGTTATTTTAGTTATCCTCGTTAACACCCTCATTTCGCTGATGCTCTTATATGTATCTTGGCAGGTTTGGCAACTCAAGCAGCAATTAGCATACATAACAGATAGGTTAACTGCCTATGAAAGTTGTACCCATGCAGCACTGAATAAAGCACCCAAAAATATTTATCTCGGTCAGGAGAGTATTTATAATTTACGGCATAAAAATCAAGCACTACAAATGCAAATCCAACGAGTGCGGCAAATTATCAGTCTACTTTTGCTCGGACAGCAAATCTGGCAACGTTATTTTCGTAGGTTAGAGTTAACACCAGCCAAAAGAAGTGTTGGAAAATGAGTTATGTCAAGTTCACAGAATATTTATAATCAGGGCTAATATAGGGACGCAATGATACGATGAGACAAAGACGCGGGGAGTTTTGATTATAAATAACTAATGATTTTAATATTTAATGAATAAAAGCAACTTTTTGGGCTGATATTTTGTCACGATAGATTAACTGAATAAAATCGGTGGAGTCTTACAAGGAGAGAAAACCCGCCTAAAATGGGTGTAAGGAGAGAAATAACAAGATGTCTAATAACCGTTCTGGAGTATTTTTTGGCGGTTTGATGCTGGGAGCTACCATCGGTGCTTTGACCGGTTTGCTCGTAGCTCCGCGCACAGGGCGCGAAACGCGTAAAATTTTGAAAAAATCTGCTAATGCTATCCCAGAATTGGCAGAAGATTTATCAACGAGTGTACAAATCCAGGCAGATCGTCTCTCTGCGATCGCCTTACGAAACTGGGATGAGACTTTAGATAGATTACAGGAAGCGATCGCAGCAGGTGTAGATGCCAGTCAGCGAGAAAGCCAAGTCTTGAAGCGGCAAACATATGTTGAAGACTCAGATTCTCTTCCCCAACAATTAGAACGCTCATAAATGACACAACCGTGATTGAACCCCTGTTTTGGTTGGGACTTTCTTTACTCTTAGTCGCCACAAGTTTGACTGCGGTTTTAGTGGCGGCAATACCGGCTTTGCAGGAGTTAGCACGCGCTGCTCGTAGTGCAGAAAAGCTATTTGATACACTCTCGCGGGAGTTACCGCCCACTCTAGAAGCTATCCGTGTGACTGGTTTAGAAATCACTGACTTAACTGATGATGTCAGTGAAAGTGTAAAAAGTGCTAATAAAGTCGTGAAACAAGTCGATCAAGGTCTTGATAGTGCAAGAATTCAGGCTCAAAATCTGCAAGTAGGTACACGCAGCATCTTTGTTGGCGCGAAAGCTGCTTGGAAAAATTTCACGCGCCAAAAACCCACAAGGCGAACAAGCGATCGCTTGCCAAGCAATGAAAAACTATCACTAACGTTGCGAGAACGAGAAGTGCTAAAGCAAGAAAATCGCCGGAGTAAAACAGAAATTTACCGTGTTAATGACGGTTATAGCGACGCCGCTAGCTGGGAAAACAATTTCGATGATGAAAATTGAATTGGGGACTGGGGATTAAAGATTGGCGACTAGAACAATATCGGACAATTGGTATAACTAACAAATCGAATTTGAAAAAGCATTAAGGCGATTAGAAAAACTCTTGCCTAGTACCCAGTCCCCAGCGATGCACTGAGTTTCGACTCCGCTCAACTACCGCTTGTCGTACCCCTTTGGGGAAGCAAGCTACGCAAAGCGTCTCGTTGGCGCAGCCTCTCGTAGAGAAGAGAAGTGTCCCCAGTCCCTAATACCCAATACCCAATATTCAAAAACGCTTTGCTTTGATCCCTTAGATTAGAGTAAAGTAAACAAGTGTAAAGAAGTATCACTTTTCCAGTACTCTTTTAAAACAACTTGTTCACTTTTACCGTTAATATTTGTATAAAAACGTCCATGCAATCTTGTTTTTGGCGAAGAATTCTGGTATCTATTGCAGTATTTTTTCTGGCTGGGTCAATTTGGGTCATGCATTCTCCCCCAGCACTGGCTTATGACAATCCTGAGTTACTCCCTAATACCTTTACCCCAGTTGTAGACTTAGCAAAATCTCTTCCTGTCCTGCAAGAAGAAAAGCTTGTTAAAGATTTAGAGCAGTTTGAAGCCGATACGGGCTGGAAACTGCGAGTATTGACCCAGTATGACCGCACCCCAGGTCGGGCAGTTATAAAATATTGGGGTTTGGATGACAAAAGCATTCTACTAGTTGCCGATTCTCGTGGCGGTAACATCCTCAGTTTTAGCGTTGGCGATGCTGTTTATAAACTTTTACCCCGGACTTTTTGGATAGAACTGCAAACCCGCTTCGGTAACTTGTACTTTGTCCGCGAACAAGGCGAAGACCAAGCTATTCTGCAAGCTTTAGAATCCGTTAAAGGCTGTTTACTCAAGGGTGGTTGTAATGTTGTCCCCGGACTGCCACGAGAGCAATGGATTCTCACCTTGATTACCTCAATTATTGGTGGGGTGATTTGTGGATTTGCAGCTCAACCCCGCGAGAAAGGACAAGTTTTTGCTTGGCAATGGGCTTTAATTTTCTCACCTTTGTGGGGAATCTTGTTTCTTGCCTTTGGCATTGGACCAGTGGTGACACGCACAAGCGACTGGTTACCTCTAGTTCGCAATATCTCTGGATTTTTCATTGGCGTCTTAGTTGCCTACCTATCTCCTGTTTTCAGTCGGTCTTCTTCCAGTAATGAGATATGAATGAGTAGAGACGCGATTAATCGCGTCTGTACAAGAGTGCTGAGTAGAGACGCGATTAATCGCGTCTGTACAAGAGTGAGGAGTTTTTAATTAACTTATAATTCTTAACTCTTAACTCCTAACTCTCTGAAGCTGATAAGCTGAAAGCTAATATTTGAGAAGCTCAACAAAAATGGAATGGCACTTAACTGATGCTCAAAGTTTAGCAATCATTGATAGTGAAATTGAAAATCATGTCTTTTCACCCGCAGAGTATGAGATTGTGCGTCGGGTAATATACTCTACAGCTGACTTTGAGTATAAGTCTTTGATTCGTTTCTCTGAGCGTGCCTTGCAAGCAGGAGCAGCAGCACTCGCCGCGCGTACCACAATTGTAGTAGATGTCCCGATGGTGCAAGTAGGTATTGCCTACGAGATTCAAAACACTTTTGCTAATCCCCTGTATTGCAGCATGGAAGCTCTGACACGTCCTCAAAAAGAAAAAACTCGCGCAGCATGGGGAATAGAAACCTTAGCAAGGCGTTATCCAGAGGGCATTTTTGTAGTGGGTCAAGCGCAAACAGCATTAACAGCACTGGTGGATTTAATTGAAGCTGAGGAAATTAGACCTGCTTTAATAATTGCTACTCCTGTGGGATTTGTAGATATTGATGAAGCTAAGAGAGGCTTACAAGACTCCCTAGTGCCTAACATCACAATTGACAGTCGCAAAGGTAATGCAGTTGTAGCAGCTGCGATCGTTGATGGATTGGTAGACTTGGCTTGGCAAGCCTATGGACAAAATGGAAATCACGGGAGTTAGGAACTTCGGCTTTATCGGACTCTTTATTGCAAATACTATTTTAAAATCTTGAAGATCCAGATATTTTTGTTAATTAGTGCCAAGCAAGGAGCCTAGATTCTCCCGTTCGTAAATCTTTTGATTGCTGACTAGTTTACTCTTCTGTGCGACGACGTCGCCGACGCGGCTTTTGTTGCTGGTCCTCACGCAAGCGGCGACCAACTTCGTTAAAGAAATCTCGCCGTAAATAAGGATAATCGCTAACCCACAGGTCACGGCTAGGAAAGTATATATCGCTGAATTCTTCAATACTGCTCAAATCTGGGCGATTTGACATCACTACCATTTCTGCAATTTGACCACGAGTAATAACTTTGTGAGCTGGACGTAATGGTGCTACAAACTCAATGCTAAATCCTGTTTCATCACCCACCTCTAAGTTAATCTGTTTTTCTCGATTTTCTACAATCACCAATTCACCTTTGCTGTTGACCGTTTCGGTTTTACCCATTAACTGGTCTGTAATCCACCAATCTAGCACTCGACCACGGAAAAAGCCGCCATACTTATAACGGCGGCATTGCAAATTTCGCATACTTGCTTGAAACACTGGATACCACAGCCAAAAAAAAGCGCTAATTACCCCCAGCACAAATACTATTGAAGCAAACTCAAGCTTAAAAATGATTGTCACAAGCAATATAACAACTACGGCAACTACAGAAACTAACAGCCGTTGCAAAAAATTTGAGAACTTCCCCCAGTAGTACTTGTACTGCAAACCAGTGGCAATTAGGGGGATAACTTGTTCAAATTTCTGGCGAGTCAGTGCTACTAACATGAGTGCTAAGTGAGCAATAGTGTGTTTAAAGTATCTTTTCTAATCCATATACTAACGACTTTAGCGCTAAGATTTTGCGAATCGCTAGTAGCACTCCTGGCATATAGCAAGCGCGATCGCTCGTATCATGTCGTAAAGTATAAATCTGTCCTGCTGCGCCAAAAATAACTTCTTGATGAGCAATCAATCCTGGCAAGCGTACACTATGAATTCTAATTCCTTCATCTGCTATACTACCTCTGGCTCCTGGTAATTTCTCCGTTTCTTCTACAAGAGCAGGATTAAAAGTTTTACCCAATTCTCCCAATAACTGCGCCGTTTGAATGGCAGTACCACTGGGAGCATCAGCTTTTTGGTTGTGATGCAGTTCGATAATTTCCGCATGATCAAAATATTTAGAGGCTGCAACTGCGGCTTGTTGCAACAGTACCATACCAATGGAAAAATTAGGAATAATTAGACAACCAGTGCTAGCTTTATCGGCAAAGTCTGCCAAGTCTTGAATTTGTTCTGGACTTAACCCAGTAGTGCCAACTACAGGACGAATACCATAGGCGATCGCACTGCGAATATTGTCATAAACTGAATCGGGATGGGTAAAGTCTACAATCACCCCTGGAGGACCTTGTCTCTCCCCAGCCACATACCCCAACATCGGTTCTAATTGATTGGTAATTGGCACTTCTAAGGGTTCGCTTAAACCCGCCAACTCTCCAGCGTCTTTATCTTGATGTTCCAAACTGTGGTCAATTGCACCCACTAGGTTTAAGTCAGGCGCTTGCGCCACCGCCTTAACTACCTCACGGCCCATTTTACCAGCAGCACCGTTGACAATAACCGGGATAGGAGCTTGATTCGTCATAGGTCGAGAAATACTTTTTGAGATAACAAAGGAATTGTAAAGACTTTGGTGATCTAGTAGCTAGCTTCTCAAATCTCTGGCTTAATTCCACCTCCCCTGATTTATACAGCTAATCATTCAGTTTTGTATTCTCTACAGGCGATTAGTTCTCATTTTCATCCCATTATCTTAGCCAGTAACTCGTTTTATTTTCCCTACTTTACTTACCACACCTCCAAAAATAATTCCATTCTGTGCCTGATAAGTAGCTCTTATAAGAGCTATCAGTCTTTTTTTGTCAAGTCTAGTTGACTATTTGTAATATTATTGTTAAATTTATTTACATAACTTAGCGAAGACCAAACTTTAACTGGTAGTTAGCTAAGAAAAAAAGATTTCGGTATCGCTATATCTCATTGACATTTGGAATTCTCCCATCTACCTCGGCTATCAAGTCGGGGTTTTCTGTATTCTCGATTAGCACCTTATTTGAACCTATCCCACTAATAATATATCTGCTACAAAGCTTAAGCTTATTGAGAACTGAAAACGAAAAATCAAGGTTTTCAAGCACATTTTCCGAGAAGAAATAGGATTATTAGAATAGTGGGATAGGTTCTTATTTAATTTAAGGTTTTTGGCGATAATCCAAGCGTATTGCATCTGAAGTAGCTAAAACTTGTCGATCGCAGTGAATTTTGCACCGATACCAATTGTGGGAATACTCAATTGACGATGCTCATCAAAACTGGACTGAAATCGTTCCCACAACACTAAAAGGTGCGCCAGGAATCACACCTAAGCGATCGCTATTTGGTGAGCCAAGATAATATTCTGTGTCTAACAGATTACGGAAGTTCAGTTGCGCTCGCCAGTTATCTCGTCGGTAGAAAATTGAACTATCGAAGCGAAGATAGCTAGGAATCTCGTAGGAGTTGGCAAGGTCGCCAGCGCGATCGCCTACATAATAAACACCTAAACCAAATCCCAAGCCTTTTAAATTTCCTCTCTGGAGTTGATAAGTTGTCCATAGACTAGCTGTATGACGAGGCGCATTAGCAAACCGATTTCCTACAGGAGTACTATTGTCGCTACTGACAAAGGCATCATTGTAGCCATAGGCAGCAATCATATTTAATCCTGGTAAAACTTCACCTGATACATCTAGTTCGATACCTCGGCTTTTCACTTCTCCAGTCAAAATGTCGAAGGGTGGGTTATTCGGATCGGCTGTGGGAATATTAGTCTTTGTAATGTCGTAGAAAGCCAAAGTTCCACCAAATTTGCCAAAGTCTAGTTTGGTTCCCACTTCATATTGTGTTGACCGTTGTGGTGGAGCGTTCCCACTTTCTAATGTGGCAAAACTTGGCTCAAAACCTTTTGTAAAGGAGGCATACAACGATACAGGTTGTAAGGGTTGGTAGACAATCCCGACTCTGGGACTGAAAGCAGTGAAATTGGCTTCGGTGGGTGTTGAATTCAATCGGTCAAATTGATTTCGTTGATAATTATCGAATCGTCCACCTAACAATAACTTCAAATTATCAGTAAAAGCAATCTGGTCTTGGAGGTAAAAACCATAAGTTGTATAGTTTTCATCACGATTATTGGTAATAGGAAGTGTGTCCAGAGAATATCTGTCAGGGGAACGAATGGGATTAAAAATATTGATCGATGGGTACGAACCACTTGCGCCAATTGCAAACTTCAAGTCTGTGTTAATTTCCTTCCCATACTCAAACCCAGTTAACAACTTATGCTGTATCGAACCAGTCTTGAAGTTACCCAGGATATCTAAGTTATTGAAATAACTGCGGTAAAGACCTTCCGCAGCATAGGTACGACGTGTCAATTCTCCCGTTGTTTCATTCAAACCTGCGAATATTGGATAGAGGCGACCGAGATTAAACCACTTAGCAAAGAAGGTATTGCGAACTGACCAATTCTGGCTCAACTGATGATCTAATGTGGTAGTCAAGTTATACTTGCGAACGCTATTTTTACCAAAAGGTTCGTTTATCCCATCAGTTTCACTGAAATAGCGCGAGATTGGAATCGCTGCAATCTGGCGACCAATGGAGGGAATACCTTGATCGACCGAAGTATCAGCATCGATAAACTCGAACTCCACTGTTAATTTTGTCGCGGGTGAAATGTTCCACTGGACGGTTGGCGTAAAGAAATAACTCTCGCGGTTAACTCCATCGCGGAAACTGAGGGTTTGTTCGTAAGAGCCGATAAAGCGATATAAAAGGGTTTTATCTGCGTTCAACGGCCCAGAAATATCTAAGGAAGGTCGATACAAACCGAAACTACCCGCCGAGAATGATAAGTTGTAGTAAGGTTCGTTCAATGGCTTTTTGGTGACTAGGTTGACGATTCCACCGGGAGATCCTTGTCCAAATAAAACACCCGCAGGCCCTTTTAATACTTCAATCCGCTCTAAATTATCTGTTGTAACCAGGTCATATTGAAAAGGGTTTGCACTACCATTTTTAAAATAGCTACCAGTATCAAAACCGCGAATATTAATTTGTTCGGTAACGCCTTGATAAACAGAAGCATTGACACCACTAACATTTTGCAGTGCTTGATTAACTTGAGTAACAGCACGGTCTTCAATTATCTGGCGGGGAATAACTTGAATCGAAGCTGGAATATCACGTAGAGGAGTATCTGTCTTAGTTGCAGTTGACGCATCCTGTGCGCGATATCCATCTTGTTCACCTGTCACCACAAGCTCAATCGGCTCATCTTGCTGTGCTGTTGGTTCTTGCTGTGGTGCAGACAGTGCTGGCTTTTGTTGGGCTTGAGGTGTTTGAGGTGGCTGGGTAGCTGTTGCAGCAGAAGTTATACCGAAAACTAGACCTGCATCATCGTCAAATAACTCAACTGTGGGCAGAGCTGCAACACCCACTACTGTGACTCGCACAGTATTTGCATCGAGATTATTTACTGTTATTTCAGTAATTCCCGTAAGCGGTTTATCAGAACGAAATGTATAAGTATCGCCCGATGGTAAACGCAATTGCCCGCCAGATACATCGACAATAAAATTATTACCAGCACTGCGATTTGTAACTTGCAGTTTAGTCCCAACAGTTGTCTCTAAAATTATTTCCACACCTTTATTAGTGAGATTTGCTTTCACTCCTGTGATTGGTACTATTTCTGATGCAGGTGCTATTTGTGGTGTAGACGACTGCACTAGTAAGGGTTGGGTGTCTGATTTAACTTGTGCTGACACAGGCACAATAACCAAAACACTCAAACATCCTGATAGACTCAGTGCCAGCCACAACTGAAAACTGTTAGATAACCAACTCTTCATCACAACTCCTCAAACACCAACTTGCTGAACCTGACTTGATTGACAATTAATAATTCTTATCAAGAAGCTTACAGGAATGCTTTAGCGTGTGAGGGTGAACTATGGTCGTTAGAGGGAATTTTTTGAACGCTAACGGGAATTGTTTCGGTTAGTTAGATATTCTTTAGGATTGACTCCAAATTTTTTTCTAAAAGCAGATGCAAAATAACTGCGACTAGCAAAACCCACTATTCGCGCTACTTCTACAACATTCATATCTCCTGTATGCAATAGTTGTCGTGCTTTTTCAAGGCGGTAGTGATGTAAGTAGTGAAAAGCTGTTGTACCAAAGGCGAGACGGAAACCCCGCTTCAGAGTACATTCATTCAAACCTACTTGTCGTGACAAATCTACCAAAGAGGGAGGATTGTCAAGATTTTGTAATAAAATTTCTCTGGCGTGGTATAAGCGTTCTAAATCATCTGATTTCAGAGAATGAGTCGAATCTTTACCTTTTCGCGCTTCTATCTCTTGTTCCACCAATAACGCCATTAGATCCAAAACTCTTGCTTCCAAGTACATGCGTTTAGTTATGCCGTAGTAAGGGCATTGTAAAATTTGCTGTAAGCAAGCTTGCATTTGAGGAGTAATTTTTCCAGAATTTTGATAATAAATTCGATTTTCTGCTGCAATTAAATGCTGTAATTCTGTTGGTAAATCTCCCGAACGATCGCCAATAAATGAACGAAAAACCTCTGGTTCTATGTGAACATTAATTTGTATCTGCTGTCCTGGTGATGATTGACAATATTCTTGCGGTGCAATTCCACTACCGCATAAACTATATTCTTTGGTATTAACAGATAAAAATGGAGTTGTATAACTTCCACTGAGTTGAAAATTGTATTCTAGAGGATGTTCCCGTTCCTGATGATGAAGAATAATTCCATCAAAATTGTGGTAGTCGCCAATGTTTAACTCGATTCCTTGCCGTAGCCAAATGAATCGTGAGTAACCTTGACCTAATTCCTGAGGATACTTGTAGATAATGTCTAAGTCATCATTAGGGTCAAATTTACTTATATTATCGGCATTTTCATCCCAGAGTTGCCAGTAAGCTTGGCGTGAAATTGTTACTACCATTACGTGTATGCTGCCTTTAAATGAGAATAATATTTATTAAGCATACAGATAATGTTGGCAATAATGATATCAGGTAAGAGCGATCGCAAATAAATCCCTAATTCTTACCTAACCCGTGAACTATTTGGGATTTTTCTGTTAGTAGCGATCGCCTACATCTCCCAATCCCGGTACAAACAGGAATAAGTTTGAAAGTCGTCTTGATTTATGGTGAATGCTTCTAAATTACCTAAAATCAAAATTCCCAACTTACTGTTCCCACCACCGTGAATGGTTCACCAGGATTAACCCGTATACTGCTACCAGTATTTTCAAAATATTCAATGTCAAACAAATTTTTGAAATTGAGGGCTGTCCGCAATCTTCCTTGCTTGTAGTAAATGGCAGCATCAGTACGTACATAACTCGGTAACTCAAAGGAGTTTGCCAAATCTCCTTGGCGATGCGCCCACATAATAATTTTCTATTAAGGATATGTTTTGCGACTAAAAATATTGATAAAGCTTATCATTTAAAGGGTTTATCTTTTCACTAATCGATAATTTTTATTTAATTGATACATTGACAGAAAAAACTAAATGTGCAGTACAGATGTTCAGGCATTCAATGTTGATTTTTGACGATTTTTAAGCGATCGCTGTCCCCAGAAAAACTTAACATTAACTTTAGAAGTGTTAACTATTCATAAACAAGCTCATGGGTTACTACATCGCTCCCCGCTTTCTGGACAAACTGGCTAGTGTTGTCTCCAGCCCAAAGGAATCTGTAGAAAGGTGGAAACGAATTGTATTAATTTTGCTATTGGTGTTGAGCTTCAGCCTGAGTAATTCTGGTGTAGCAGCTGCAGCTGGACTCAAAAGCTTTGTAGACAGTAGTGATGGCTATCAGTTTTTATATCCTAACGGTTGGCTGGCAGTTAAAGTTGCCGATGGGCCAGATGTGGTTTTCCACGATTTGATTGAGGTGTCTGAAAATGTTTCAGTTGTGATTAGCCCAGTTCCAGAAGGCAAAACTTTGTCAGAATTGGGAACCCCAACAGAAGTAGGATATAAATTGGGAAAAGCAGCCCTAGCGCCTCCTGATTCTGGTCGTTCGGCTGAATTAGTCAATGCTGCACAGCGAGAAGTAGACGGTAAAACATACTACTTTTTAGAGTATGAGGTTAAACTCCCCAATCAACAGGAACGACACAACATCACCAGTGTTGCTGTTAGCCGTGGTAAACTTTTTACCTTCAACGCCTCAATTCCTGAAAAACGCTGGCCGAAAGTTAAACGAATGATTGATGAGGTTGTCAATTCTTTTTCTGTTTATTAATTGGAAAATGGGGAGAAATAAATTCAAAATTCAAAATGACGCTCGCGGACTCGCTCTAAGCGAAGCCATGCCGTTGGCGCAGCCTCTCGTAGAGAAGGCTTTACGCTGCGCTAACAAAATTCAAAAAAGACTGGGGCAGAAGGGGAACAAGGGAAATAACCAATGCCCAATCCCCAATGACGCCACTTGCTCCATTTGGGGAGACCCCATCGCCCTTGGCGTCTCCCCTTGGGAGAAGACCGCAGTGGCTCCCCCATTCCCAATTACTAAGTTTGTCAGATCATGAAAATTCCACCTTTTGTACTTGCTTCAGCTTCCCCAGCCCGACGCCGCTTGCTGCAAACTGTTGGTATTGAACCGATAGTCAAACCAAGTGAGTTTGATGAGTCGCAAATTGAATTAAGTGAACCAGCAGAATTGGTCAAAACTCTTGCCCAGTATAAAGCGGAAACTGTAGCCCCACAGTTTGAATCAGCTTTGATTATAGGTTGTGATTCCGTTTTGTCCATCAATGGTGAAATTTACGGCAAACCAGCAGACTTTTCTGAAGCGATCGCTCGTTGGCAGATAATGCAAGGTAACTTTGGCGATTTGTACACAGGTCATGTTTTAATTGATATCGACCAAAACCGCACTTTAGTCAAGTCTCAAGTTACAAGAGTTTACTTTGCTCAAATGAGCGAGAAGGCAATTAAAGCTTATGTTGCTACAGGTGAACCCCTCAAGTGTGCTGGTGCCTTTGCCATTGAAGGTTTTGGAATTTTCTTTGTAGAAAAAATTGAAGGCTGTCACAGCAATGTAATTGGACTTAGTTTACCCCTGCTGCGGCACATGCTAGAGGAATTGGGATACGATGTCACTGATTTATGGCAATAGTCATTTGTCCAAAATTAATCACCAATGACCAATGACTAATGACTAATGACTAATGTGTTTGCTTATATTGCAGACCACAACAGGTATGGCACGACAAGTTGTAGACTGGCCACTAGATCGCATTCCCAACTAGAATATGTCATTTACTTCTATACCGTCGCTGCGTGAGCAACAACACCCCCTAATTCGTCAGCTAGCTGATTGTATTGAGGCAGCTTGGCATCAGCACCTGGATTTATCGCCTTACCATTTGCCTAATGAGTTGGGGTATGTGGAAGGTAGACTAGAAGGCGAAAAACTGACGATTGAAAACCGTTGCTATGAAACGCCCCAGTTCCGAAAAATGCACTTGGAACTGGCAAAAATCGGAAATATGTTGGATATTTTGCACTGTGTCATGTTTCCTCGTCCAGAATACAACCTACCGATGTTTGGTTGCGATTTAGTTGGGGGTAGAGGGCAAATTAGTGCTGCGATCGCCGACCTTTCTCCTATCCAATTAGAGCGCACCTTACCAGAATCTTATACTTCTGCACTGACACAGCTAACAGTGCTTAACTTTTCCCAACCCCGTGAATTACCTGAATGGGGAGATATTTTTTCGGATTTTTGCATCTTTGTGCGCCCCAGTTCCCCAGAAGAAGAAACAATGTTTCTCTCGCGGGTGCGAGACTTTTTAAACATTCATTGTACTCAAGCGATCGCCTCACATCCTGTTTCAGCTGAACAAGTCACACAAAATCTCGTCGGACAACACAACTACTGCACCAAACAACAGCAAAACGATAAAACCCGTCGTGTACTAGAAAAAGCTTTTGGCCCAGCTTGGGCAGAAAATTACATGACTACAGTTTTATTCGACCTCCCAAATTAATTATCCCTTCATCTCCTTCATCCCCTTCATCTCACTCATGTGTAGGCTCTGTTACGTTTTCGCGTAATGGATAAATGTAGAATTCATTCAACGAGAGTTTAATGGAGTCTTAAAACAGAAACAGGGAGAATAGTAAGGTCTTTGAAGCTAATATCACAAAATGGTTTGTTGTCTTGGTAGGTGCAAGCAATTAGCCCTGCTAACTCATTGACCAGAAAGTTAAGGAAACTCTAATGTTAAAAATGTTCAAGTTGACCCTTCTCTTCTTAGGCTGTGCCTTAAGCGTAGCTATGCCGCAGGCTTTACGACTTCGGTTAGGGTGAACAGATATTTTTTAGTTAATTAATCCTTGATTCACTTAATGAAGACTAACTTTTGTACCAAGATTGTATCCAGTAAAGGCAACAATCTATTTTTGATGTTTCTTTTCAAATTTGTGACTAACTATAACCGTAGTGAATGTAGCAGTAAAGTACCGCATCATACCAATTTGGGATTTTATGTAGAGATGTGATGTATCGTGTCTCTACATTCTAAATTCATACTGCTTGTGAATTTTGCTAACGTTTATTGCACTCATATCTCAATAATCCTCAGAGTTATTGAATAGCCAGCTACTATAGCGTTTCTCAGTAACATAGACCTAACAAGAACAGCCCCTTAAGAGCTAGTGTTGGGGAGTATGCCTCAAAGCCTCTCTCTTTTCAGAAGCTACGGTGTACATACAAGTCAAAAAAAGCTCAATGCAACAAAGGTGCAGGTCAATGCAATAAAAGTGCAGGTCAATGCAACAAAGGTGCAGGTCAATGCAATAAAAGTGTAGGTCAATGCAACAAAGGTGCAGGTCAATGCAATAAAAGTGCAGGTCAATGCAACAAAAGTGTAGCTCGATGCAATAAGGGTGCAGGTCAAAATATATTGCATACAAACGAGAAGCACTATAGAAAACACATTTTATAAAGCCATAGTGTTGAGCATTTATCACTCAATGGATTTTAAGCTATACCCAGCTTTAAACTACTGTTGTTTGTCCTAAGCAGCTGGCTGTTGATTAAAAACCTTTTTATTTTTACTTCCATCAGCACAATTCAGGTAAATGGGCAACATACTATGTCAAGGGTGACTGAAAAGCCAAAGCCAAGTGAGCAGGCATTTAATCAAGAACAACCTAAGATTTGGTGGGGCATCGCTGTAGCTGTGCCAATAGTAATCGCTGCTGGGATATTAGGTACAGCTAAAATCGAGCAGTTGAGAAAACTAACTACATCTGCTCCTGTAATGCCATCTACCAATAGCATTAGTGCTGTTGGGCGTTTGGAACCACGAGGCGAAGTTGTTAAATTGTCTGCCCCATCATCAGGATTAGCACCATCGTCACGAATTCAACAACTTCTGGTGAGAGAGGGTGAACAGGTAAGGCAAGGCCAAATTATCGCAATTTTGGATAACCGTGATACCCAAATAGCGGGACTACAAGAGGCAAAAGCCAAAGTGCAAGAAGCCCGTGCGAATTTAGCGCAAGTCAAAGCTGGATCTCCAAGAGATATTCAAGCTCAAAGAGCAGTTATTGCTCGCTTACAAGCACAGTTAATTGGGGAAAAGAATGCAGGGCAAGCGACGATCGCACGGATTGCAGCCCAGTTAAGTGGTGATAAACTTGTCCAACAAGCAACCGTGAATCGCTTAGAAGCTGAACTCAGTGGGCAAAGAGATGCTTTAAGAGCAACGCTTACACGTATTCAAGCCGAACAGCGCAATGCTCAAGTTGATGCCGGACGTTATGATTATTTATACAAAGAAGGTGCTATTTCTCAGCAAGAGCGGGATAGAAGACGCCTGAGTGCAGTAACTTCTAATCAACAGGTGGCCGAAAGCCAAGCTACTTTAAAGCAAACATTGGCAACTCTACGACAGCAACTTGCCGAAGCCAGGGCTACCCAAATACAAAATTTAGCAACTTTGCAACAGCAGTTAATCGAAGCCAAAGTTAACCGTGATAAAACCGTAGCAACTTTGCAAAGACAAATCGATGAAGAAAAGGCCAAACTAAGCAGAATTTTAGACGTTAGTCCTACCGATGTGCAAGTAGCGCAAGCCCAAGTTAGTAATGCGATCGCAAATATTAGAAAAGCCGAAGCAGAATTAAAATTAAGCTACGTTCAAGCACCAATCGCAGGAGAGATTTTAAAGATTTACACCAAATCAGGTGAAGCGATCGGTGCAAATGGCATTGCTGAAATTGGCCAAACCAGCCAAATGTTTGTGATTGCTGAAGTCCCTGAAGATAGTATTGGTAAAGTGCGTATTGGTCAAAATGCCACTATCACTAGCGACAATGAAGCATTTAGTGGCGAATTAAAGGGAACTGTCACTGAAATTGGTAGAAAAATTGGTAAAAAAGATGTGCTGAATACAGATCCAGCAGCAGATGTGGATGCCAGAGTCGTAGAAGTGAAAATTGCTCTACCTCTAGAAGATAGCCAGAAAGTTTCTGGTTTAACTTACGCTAAGGTAGTTGTCGAAATTAATAACTAATTAAGTTATAGGTGAGCATTAATATCAATTTTTGATTTGATATTTTGGATTTAAATGCTCTTAACTAGGCTTTTTGCTCAAATTGAAAACTTTATATAATTGGTAAAAATCACCCGAATAGATTCAATTAAAAATCTATAATCTAAAATTGCTAACTGTGATTGGATGCCTATAAAATGAGTCAAAAAATACCTCTGTCGTGGCTACAACTGACAAGAGAAAAAACTCGCCTAGCTGTAGCTTTGGCAGGAATTGCTTTTGCTGATATCTTGATGTTTATGCAACTTGGTTTTCGGGATGCTCTGTACTATAGTAACGTTCGATTCCATAACAGTTTGCAAGGCGATATTGTTTTAATTAACAGTCAATCTAGCGCTATCCTGGCGATGAGGGGTTTTTCTCAACGACGTTTATATAAAGCTTTAGAATTACCCGCAGTACAATCAGTACATCCGATATATTTAGACTATACAACCTGGAAAAATCCTGTAACAGGTCGTCCTCGTAGTATCTTAATATTTGGAATGAACCCAGAAAATAATTTAGTTAATTTACCTGGTGTTCAAGAGAATTTAGATAAACTTAAATTACCTGATGTAGTTTTATTTGATCGTTCTTCTCGGTTAGAATATGGACCAATTGTTGCTAATTATGAACAAGGAAAGACTGTAACAGCAGAAGTGCGAAGGCGGCGAATTAAAGTAGAAGGACTATTTACATTAGGTGCATCATTTGGTGCAGATGGGAATTTAATTACAAGTGATATTAACTTTCTGCGAATATTCAGCAATCGTCAACCAGGATTAATTGATATCGGACTGATTAGATTAAAGCCGGGGGCAGATACTAACGTTGTTGCCCAAGAACTACGAAAGTATTTACCTAAAGAGGTAAATGTTTTAACTAAACAAGAATTTATTGATTTTGAGCGGAATTATTGGGCAAATAGTACAGCAATTGGATTTATTTTCACATTAGGGACTGTCATGGGTTTCATTGTGGGGACTGTGATTGTTTATCAAATTCTTTATACAGAAGTTGCAGATCATTTAGCTGAGTACGCTACTCTCAAAGCAATAGGTTACACTCAAACTTATTTATTAACAGTCATTTTTCAAGAAGCTTTATTATTAGCAGCTTTAGGATACTTTCCTGGCATCGTTTTCGCTTTGTTTATGTATAATAGCGCCAGAAATGCGACACTTTTACCAGTTTTTATGAGTTTTGACAGAGCAGTAATGGTGTTGATATTGACTATGATAATGTGCATTATTTCTGGTGCGATCGCAGTCCGCAAATTAAGTTCTGCCGATCCAGCAGATATATTTTAATTAAGTCAATATTAATTAAAATTAATTATTGATACTCATAGATTATAATCAATAATTAAGAAAGCTTGATTTTTGGTAAACACTACAGTTACGTTTCAAAACTGTTAATTTGTAACTAATAAAAATATGATAGAAAAAAATCCTGTAATTGCCATTAAAAATCTCAACCATTACTATGGTAAAGGGACATTGAGAAAACAGATATTATTTGACATAAATCTAGAAATTTATCCAGGTGAAATTGTAATTATGACCGGCCCATCAGGTTCAGGTAAAACAACATTATTGAGCTTAATTGGTGGTTTGCGGTCTGTACAAGAGGGAAGTTTAAAATTTTTAGGTGAAGAACTCATTGGCGTAAGTCAAAACAAACTGGTGCAGATGCGACGCAACATTGGTTATATTTTCCAAGCTCACAATTTACTAGGGTTCTTGACAGCAAAGCAAAATGTACAAATGGCGGTAGAATTAAATAATAATATTTCTCAAACAGAAGCAGTGGCTAAATCAAAAGCCATGCTGAGGTCTGTGGGTTTAGAAGAACGAGTTGATTATTACCCAGACAATCTTTCTGGTGGACAAAAACAAAGAATTGCGATCGCTCGCGCCTTAGTGAATCGTCCCCCACTGGTGCTAGCAGACGAACCAACAGCAGCATTAGACAAACAATCAGGACGCGATGTCGTAGAAATAATGCAAAGTCTGGCCAAAAATCAGGGAACTACTATCTTATTAGTGACACACGACAACCGCATTTTAGATATAGCTGATCGCATCGTAGAAATGGAAGATGGTCTTTTAACCCGTAATTATCCCAATGTAGCTATTGTGCCATGATTTTAGTCATTAGTTATTTATCCTTTGTGAATGACTAATGACTAATGACCAATAACTAATAACAACCATAATTTATTGTCTAGCCGAGCCTGATTTTTTCATTCCAGGTGGCTTTGGCAAAGTTGGGGTATTTGATTGGCGATTAGTACGAAAAGTCACATTCACGCCTTCATTAGATTGCTCCAACACCAGTAGAGGCGTAGGTTTAGCCTTTTGATCCCAATGCATAGTAGCAATCCGACCTTGAATTGTTGGTTGCCAACTATCTTCATCTTCCAGAGGACTTAGGTAAGTTTCTATACAGTCAATAATTTGACTAATAGTTGCAGAAGTCGCTTGCGTCGGTAACTTCATTAACCGGATTTGAATCCGAAATAATACTCTTTTTGCACAGTTCGGCGGAGTACCAGTCTCATACTCTACATCAAAAATTTCATCTACTTGCCGTGCAGCGCTATTAGCAATTCCGACTGATCCAAGTTGTGCTTGATTTGGACGCAGGGCTTGAGTAACTTTTTCTTTGATCTGAATCTTCACTTGATTAAAGATTGCAAAATGAAACACTTCTTCTGCCATCCGCATTCGCAGATAATCCAGGTTAAAGTCCCGTGAATTTACCAAATCGGGATTAGTTTCCATTTTGCGAATCGTTTCCAGCGCTAGCTTAAACTTTTTCTCTAATTCTCGCGCCCGGAATTGTTCAAACTTAAGTTTTTTCTCCAGCTTATTCTTCTGGAGCTTACTATACACAATCAAAGCAATCACAGCTATTGCCAGTCCTCCAGAAGTTGCCAGCAATAATGGTGGTATTTGAAAATTACTTGCTGGCACTTCCTGTGATGCCTTTTTGGGCTTTCCTGGGGTTTGGGCAAGAAATATCGAAGTGGACATGGTTGAAAACTGAAAAACTTGACTCCTGATGTTTAGGATGCCCAAATTTTCAATGCCATCTTGCTGTATCATTAATATTTTTTACAGCCTTTCACAAATTACGTATGTCCAGACATCAGAGTATCCCTGCCCTGTCTGAGTTTTCATCTACAAGCTTCAGCAATATTCGTCTGATAGCCACAGATATGGATGGCACTCTAACTAGACAAGGAAAATTTACTTCCGCACTGCTGCAAGCTTTAGAAGATTTAGCAGCAGTTGACATTAAGGTGCTGATTGTCACAGGACGTTCTGCTGGATGGGTGAGTGGATTGAGTGCGATTATGCCAGTGGCAGGTGCTATGGCAGAAAATGGTGGTTTGTACTTTCCACCTGGGAACCAGAAACCAGTAGTCTTAACATCCATTCCCGATTTAGCTAAACATCGCCAGCACTTGGCTACGACTTTTGAGAATTTACAAACTAAATTTCCCCAAATCCAAGAATCTGCTGATAATCGCTTTCGCATTACCGATTGGACTTTTGATGTAGCTGGTTTGTGTCAAGAGGAACTACAAACCCTAGATAGTCTCTGTCAACAAATGGGTTGGGGATTTACCTATAGCAACGTGCAGTGTCACATTAAACCCCAAGGACTAGATAAAGCTGTGGGATTGTTGCAAGTATTGCGCGAATATTTGCCCTAGTACTCACCAGAACAAATTGTCACTGTTGGCGATAGCCCTAATGATGAAAGTTTATTTGATCGGCATTATTTTCCTATTTCTGTAGGTGTGGCGAATGTCCTGGAATATATCAATCAGTTGAAATATCACCCTGCTTATATTACCACTGCTGCCGAAGGGGAAGGATTTTGTGAATTATCTAGTTATATTTTGAAAAGCTTGTACATCTTAAGTTAGGGAGAAGTAGAGTTGTTCTACAATAATCTCGTAGCACTGATTTTACAACCATGACGGCTACTCTAAGAGTTGGTATCGAATCAGAAATCTTCTACCCCAGCGCTGATGGTCAACCAGTGGCAGAAACCTACGACCACCTTTATGCCTTGCTAACTACCTTGGAGTCCTGAAACAGTATTTGGCACATCGTCAGGCCACAGTATTGGCAAATCAATTTCTTTACTATGCACAAGGCTTTCCCAAGTTGCGGGTAGCCTCAGATGTGATGGTGATTTTTGATGTTGCACCCGGTGGTCGGGACAACTATAAAATCTGGGAAGAGGGTCAAGTACCCATAGTTATTTTTGAAATGACATCCTTTGGTACAAAAGGACAAGATGAAATGTTTAAAAAGACCCTCTATGAGCGAGCAGCTAGGTGTCAAGGAATACTGGCTATTTGACCCTAAAGGCGAGTGGATAGAACAACAGTTACGTGGCTATCGCCTGCGGGGAGAAATTTACGAACCAATACAAGATGGATGCAGTGAACCGTTACAATTACGCTTGGTAGTTGAGGGAAGCCTAATTGGGTTTTACCGAGAGGATACAGGGGAAAAATTACTGATACCTGATGAACTGGTAGAGGCTTTAAGGCAAGAAATTTTAGCAAGACAGCAGGCAGAAGAACTAGTAGAACAAGAACGCCAACGAGCTCAACAACAACACCAACGAGCTCAACAGGCACAGTTGCAAATAGAACAGTTAAAGGCAAGGTTGCGATCGCTCAATCTAGACCTCGATACTATTGAGTAACCCGCAAGGTGTAATTCCAGAAGTGACTGTAGCTACGCCCGTGCTAAACATTGCCTTCTTCGTCCCTACTTCCAAGCCAAAATATTTTAACCTGAGTTCGGGATAAGCTCAAACCCTTATTATACCGTTGTTTGATTTTAGGATATATCAACGTACTTGTGTCGTTTCAGGCTGTTAAAGTTAAATAAACCTCCTTAACCCGAACTGACGTTATGTATAGTTTTCTGCAAGACGGTTTGAAAAACTTATCCGCAAGATTTTCATTACTACAAGTATAGTGCTGCCCGAGTGTTGAGTAGGCAGCACTATTTTATTGACCTGACTTGGTCAAACAACTAGAACTCATCAGAATATGTTAACCTAGTATGGTTAACTAATCTCGCACATCTGAGAATTCGGGTGTTTCCCAGTTGGGAAATACGCTTGGATGGAGGTTTAACCCGAATCGGAGTTAAAAAATATATGCCAGTAGTTTCATTGGCTCAAATGATGGAGTCAGGGGTTCACTTTGGGCATCAGACCCGGCGCTGGAACCCAAAAATGTCTCCTTACATTTATACTTCCCGCAATGGTGTGCATATTATCGACTTGGTGCAAACTGCCCAGTTGATGGATAATGCTTACAATTACATGCGATCGCACGCAGAACAAGGAAAGAAATTTCTTTTTGTTGGCACTAAGCGCCAAGCAGCTGGAATTATTGCCCAAGAAGCCAGCCGTTGTGGTTCCCACTATATTAACCAACGCTGGTTGGGCGGAATGTTGACCAACTGGACAACCATCAAAACACGGGTAGACCGTCTGAAAGATTTAGAACGCCGCGAAGAAACTGGCGCACTAGATTTATTACCAAAAAAAGAAGCATCAATGCTACGTCGGGAAATGACGAAGCTTCAGAAATACTTAGGCGGCATTAAAACAATGCGGAAAGTGCCTGATATCGTGGTAATTGTAGACCAACGGCGGGAATATAACGCAGTTCAAGAATGCCAAAAGCTGAATATTCCCATTGTGTCAATGCTGGATACAAACTGTGACCCAGATGTAGTAGATATCCCCATCCCGGCAAACGACGATGCTATCAGGTCAATTAAGCTGATAGTCGGAAAATTGGCGGATGCCATTTATGAAGGTCGTCACGGTCAGCTGGATGTTGAAGAGGATTACGAAGATTACGACGGTAGTGAGTATGATGAAGACTACGAAGAAACTGAATATACTGACGCCATGATTCCCGATGAGGAAGAAGAGGAATAAGTAAAGCAGGGGTCAAAAAACTGTCCGAAGTAGGGTGGTGGCTGGCACAGTAGCAGCAAGCCACCTAGCCTGCGGCAAATCGCAGGCTAAGGTAGAGGCAAAAAAAGTCATACCTGATAACTTCATTATTTTTTCTACCCCAGCCCTGAGTAAGATAGAAATACTCAACACCCGTGAGCGATTACAACTCAAGGTCAAGTTAGGAATTGAGGCAACATGGCGGAAATATCTGCAAAACTCGTCCAAGAGCTACGCCAAAAAACTGGTGCCGGCATGATGGACTGCAAAAAGGCGCTGAAAGAGACTGATGGTAACGTAGAAGAAGCTATAGACTGGCTACGGAAAAAAGGCATCGCTTCAGCGGGGAAGAAGAGCGATCGCGTTGCAGCAGAAGGTCTAGTAGACACTTACATTCAGCCTGGGGGCCGGGTAGGTGTACTCATAGAAGTCAACTGCCAAACCGATTTTGTTGCTCGTAACGAGGCTTTTAAAGCTTTAGTTAAGAACCTGGCAAAGCAAGCAGCAACTGCTGATAGTGTCGAGTCTTTGTTGGCTCAATACTATATTGATAATGAAAGCGTGAGTGTAGAAGAATTCATCAAGCAAACCATTGCTACGCTCGGTGAAAACATTCAAGTGCGTCGCTTTGTCAATTTTGCATTAGCAGAAGACACTCAAGGTGTAGTAGATAGCTACATTCACACTGGCGGTCGAGTTGGTGTATTGGTAGAACTGGGTTCTCAAACTGAGTCAGCAGCTACCAATCAAGACTTCCAAAGCTTGGCACGGAATACTGCAATGCAAGTTGCAGCTTGTCCAAATGTCGAGTATGTGAGCATAGACCAAATCCCCCCCGAAGTTGCCCAAAAGGAAAAAGATATTGAAATGGGCAAGGATGATTTGGCGAACAAGCCAGATAACATCAAAGAAAAGATTGTTCAGGGACGAATTGAAAAACGCCTGAAAGAATTGGCTTTGCTCGATCAGCCTTACATTCGCGATCAAAGTATTTCCGTGGAAGACCTCTTGAAGCAAGCGAAGGCCCAATTAGGCGAAGACATTCAAGTGACCCGCTTTGTCCGCTATATACTGGGCGAGGGCATTGAAAAGCAAGAAATTAGCTTTGCTGATGAAGTCGCTGCACAAATGGGTACTAAGTAATATTAGCTAGGAGTTAGGAGTACAGACGCGATTAATCGCGTCTGTACAGAAGTTAATAGAACCTATCCCACTATTCTAATAATCCCTATTTCTTCTCGGGAAATGTGCTTGAAAACCTTGAGTTTTCGTTTTCAGTTCTCAATAAGCTTAAGCTTTGTAGCAAATATATTATTAGTGGGATAGGTTCTAGGAAGTTGTTTCATAATTGATAACTTATAATTCTTAACTCCTAACTGCTTAAAGGACAGGTCAAGCAAATAGCCTGGCCTGTATTTTTTTAGTAAAGACGGGAAATATGGCATTTAATTTAAAATATAAAATCCTCTGGAAAGTTATCCTAAAATAAATTTGTACATTTGTACTATTTAATAGTTCACATGGACAAGAATGAAAAGATATGGCAAGAGCAATCGAGCGAATTGAACGGGATATTGCAGCAATAAAAGAAGCGATTCGGGCGATCGCAGTAGAATTACAAAACGCTTATGCTAGTTATTTAAACACCTTGGGGCTAGCTGTACGAAAACAGTTGATTCTGGCGAGTTATCACCTTTGTACTCAAGGATATCCTGAAAACTTTCTGCATTTATCGTTGAATCAGCGCCAGCAATTGCAACAAGCCATCCGCAAGTTGGGGCAAGTGGCATCGGAGCAGTTGCTTGCTTGTATTAAAAGTGAGGAAGTTAAGGAAGATGAGGGGGATGGTCCCGTAATATCTTCTTCATCTTCTGGACTTCTGGACACCTCTAATTCTCAGTCTTTCACCGCCGATACCTCTAATCCGATAGAACTAGTAAAATGGCAACAGAACTTAGAAGAGGTCACGCAAGAAATACTGAAAAAACTTTCGCATGATGCTAATGTTTTAATACAAAAATCTGGGGTATTACCTAAAAAATTACCAGAACCGATTTTAGCAGCTGCTGCGGCAGCATCAGAAACGTCTGGTGAGGTAATGCCAGGGCCACCCAACTTATTAAACTTAGTAATTGAAATTGAAAATGAGCAACAGTCAGAAGATTCTGGACTGACGCAAATCATGGCTATTAACCTGCGGCTAGGAGAAATTGAATTTGCTGATGTGACACTTTCCTCTGAACGTAGGCAAATCCGCAGTATTTTAGTTCAGCTAAACAAGCAAGAACGAGAGTATCAAAAGAAACATCGAGAAAAAGCGATCGCAGAAGCTGAAGCTGCATGGCGTGCTAGTTGGTTTGAGGATTAGTCATTTGTCCTTTGTCCAAAGTCAAATGACCAATGAGCAATGACAAATGACAAATGACTATTGACCAATGACTAATGAAAAACCAGATTGGATAAGATTGCACAAAGCCTTGGCAATAGAAGCCGAACGCGGCTTTACAGACTTGGTGGGCAGAGAATACCGTTTCAGTGAATTTTTAAGCCTAACTTTGGGTAAATTTCCAATAGGCTTACCCCAAATTGAACGCCGCCGTTGGCAAGGACTAGCGGTGCAATTTGTTAGCTATCCACATTTAGCACTGGAAGAAAGACAACATTTAGTAGCAGAGACTCGTAGGTATCTCTCTCAATTACAGCAAGAGGAGCAGGGAGAGCAGGGGGAGCAGAGGAGCAGAGGAGCAGGGGAGCAAGGGAGAATTTATCAATCCAAAATCCAAAATTGTTCGACTGAGCGTAGCCAAAGTCCAAAATCTAAAATTATCACTGAAGTGAGTCGAAGGCTTGCACCGAACATTGACCAAAAACTCAGTGATTTACCAGAAATAGGCTTCAAAAAAGCTGATAATTTGGCACGGCTTGGTTTACACACCGTCCGCGACTTGCTTTTTTACTATCCTCGTGACCATATTGATTATGCACGTCAGGTGAATATCCGCGAGTTACAGGCGGGTGAGACGGTGACAATAGTGGCTACAGTCAAGCGTTGCAACTGCTTTACTAGCCCTAAAAATCAGAAGTTATCAATTTTAGAACTGATTGTCAAAGATAACAGTGGTCAAATCAAAATTGGTCGTTTTTACGCAGGTACACGCTTTAGCAGTCGCGCTTGGCAAGAAAGTTTAAAACGCCGTTACCCAGTAGGTAGTATTTTAGCAGCGTGTGGGTTGGTAAAAGAAAGTAAATACGGCTTGACACTGGATAATCCAGAACTAGAGGTTTTGGCAAATCCAGGAGATACCATTGAGTCGTTGAATATTGGGCGGGTAGTGCCAATTTATGGACTTACTGAAGGCGTGGTGGCGAATACAGTGCGACAGGCGGTAATAGCTGCTTTACCTGCTGCGGCTCACCTGAAAGACCCTTTGCCAAGTGGTTTGCGACAAAAGTATGGTTTGATGGAATTAAAAGATGCGATCGCTAATATCCATTTTCCCAGCGATAGCGCCGTCTTACAAGTTGCCCGTCGTCGCCTAGTTTTTGATGAATTTTTCTACCTACAACTTGGGTTACTGCAACGTCAGCAGCAAGCAAGGGCAATTCAAACCAGCGCCATCCTCGTTCCACGCGGTCAACTTGTAGAGAAATTCCACGAAATACTGCCTTTTCAACTTACAGTAGCACAGCAACGAGTTCTTAACGACATTCTCAACGATTTACAAAAACCTGTGCCAATGAATCGTTTGGTGCAAGGCGATGTCGGTTCTGGTAAAACAGTCGTCGCCGTGTTAGCTATCCTGGCAGCAATTCAATCTGGCTATCAAGCGGCGCTGATGGCTCCCACAGAAGTTTTGGCAGAACAACATTATCGCAAGTTAGTTAGCTGGTTTAACCTCTTGCATTTACCAGTGGAATTACTGACAGGCTCTACTAAAACTGCTAAACGAAGACAAATACATTCTCAGTTAGGAACTGGTGAATTACCTCTGTTAGTGGGAACTCATGCCTTGATTCAAGACCCTGTAAACTTCCATCAACTGGGATTAGTAGTGATTGATGAGCAGCATCGCTTTGGGGTAGAACAACGGGCGCGTTTGCAGCAAAAAGGTAAGCAACCCCATGTGTTAACTATGACAGCTACGCCGATTCCCAGAACCTTAGCACTGACGATACACGGGGATTTGGATGTGAGCCAAATTGATGAGCTACCACCGGGGCGGCAAAAAATTCAGACAACAGTATTGTCAGGTCAGCAACGCAACCATGCTTACGATCTGATCCGGCGAGAAATTGTCCAAGGTAGACAAATTTATGTGGTTTTGCCCTTGGTGGAAGAATCAGAAAAACTAGATTTGCGATCGGCTGTTGACGAGCATCAAAAGTTACAAGAGAGTGTTTTTCCTGACTTTCAAGTTGGGTTGCTACACGGTCGCATGAGTTCAGCCGAAAAAGACGACGCCATAACCAAATTCCGCGATAACCAAACGCAAATTTTGGTTTCTACTACTGTTGTTGAGGTTGGTGTAGACGTACCTAATGCTACGGTAATGCTTATTGAAAATGCAGAACGATTTGGCTTATCGCAACTGCACCAACTGCGGGGGCGCGTTGGTCGGGGCGCGGCTCAGTCCTACTGTTTATTGATGAGTAGTTCTAGAAGTCCTGATGCTCAACAACGGTTGAAGGTGTTGGAACAATCTCAGGATGGCTTTTTCATCTCCGAAATGGATATGCGTTTTCGTGGGCCAGGGCAAGTACTGGGAACTCGTCAATCTGGAGTGCCAGATTTTACCTTAGCGAGTTTGGTTGACGATGAAGAAGTTCTACTTTTAGCGCGGCAAGCAGCGGAGAAAATAATAGAGATGGATGTTACTTTAGAGCGCTGGTATTTGATGAAAGAAGAGTTGAAGTATCGGTATGAGCGGTTGATGGGTGGGGCGATTTTGACTTAACTTATCTTGTCTTGATGATGAACAGCTACTATCCCTCTCTGAATAAACAAGGCAGGAGGCAGGAGGCAGGAGGCAGAAGGCAGAAGGGAAGAGGATTTGACTTGTTTCTTCCATTCTATAGCGGGTGGCGATCGCCGCCGATCTGCTCCTAAGAAACAAAGCAGGAGGCAGGAGGCAGGAGGCTACTCACTTGGAAATTGTGTTAAGGTTGATACGATTTTTTAAGTAAAATCACAAATGCAGCCTGTAAAATTTATGATTGCTAAGAAACAGAACGAACTAGTGGTTATGAAAATTGAGCAACGAGCATTAAAACCGGATAGTGTTGTTGCTCCCTGCTTAAGCAGATATAAGAATTACAAGATTAATTGTAGTAATCCTATCGAATTGCTTGATAACCTCACATTTCCATTCCTTGATGCTGCTGATGATACTCAAAATTTGATTGAAAACAAAATGAGGCGTAAATGGGAAAATGATTTAGAAAAAGTTAGCAGATCAGTCACTAACTCGCTTCTACGTTCAGCAGGTACTAATTACCAGACATTAGTTTCATATGCACTAGCTAAATATTTAATAACAGTTAACTCTTCTTGGTATTTACAATTTCCGGTACCAAAGGATTTAACAGAAGCCCTTGCTATAAAATTCACAGCTGGTATTCCCATCAACCCAGAAGAAGAATCCGATAAAAATACAAATATTGATAATGAAGATGATACTCAGTTAAGCTTAGATTTTACAGAAACTCAAGAAAATAAAACTGATGGTCAATCTATTGCTATTATCAAACCAGATGTAGATATAGTACTAAAAAATGCTAGTTGGAATAAAAATTTAGGAAGTGCTGAACCTATACTTCTTCTATCTGTAAAAACCTCGTTAGTAGATCGTGCTGGTCAGGCTGCTCGTTGGAAAATTTATTTCGATATCGCGATGAATCCTTGTAGACTGCGAGAAAACCAAGAGTGTGTTTATCGTAGTCTTGGAATTATGATGAATCAAGCCGCTGCTTACAAGATTTATCATGGAATAGTTACTGCTAATATATATAAAATTAAATTTCATGATTTAAGATATCAAAAAGGAGAACTAAATTCAGGACAAACTAAAAGTAATACATATATGTTTGAACATAAATTCACAACACGCAATGATGGAATAGCAATCACACCACCGGATTGGAACCAGTTTTCCCAAATTGCTGTCTTACTGAAGAGACTATCGCACTATTACAAGTTAACAGAGTAGCTTTTTCTAAGCTTTGTACTTACTAATAGCTCTGGTTTTGTTTTTTTAAATTGCTAAAAACTCTTTATTGAGATTGCTGCATATATACAGGTACACTTCTAGGTTCTATTCCTGGAGCCCACTGACCACGCTTTAGATTTTTTTTCTTTGTCCAATCGTATGACGAATTTGCTAAATAGACAGGAATATCTTCTGTTGTTACTGGGAGAATTAATGGTTCACCAAATATATTAAATAAATCAATTTGTCCTTGAGCTTTTGGATCTAGCATATATCCAGCAAAGCCAGAACTTCCACAAACCCATTGGTGACGTTTTCGGCGTTCCTTTAAACTCCGAATATCTTGTATTGTCTTGCACAAGGCAGTTTGTAAAGAAGCTCCAAGAACACGTCCCAGAAGCGGAGGTACTGCATTTCCTACTTGTGTATATTGAGGAGCATCTACACGCCGTTCCACAAAACCGGAAGTGCGTTTTCCGAAAAAAACGTAATTATCATCAAAAGTTTGAAGTCGTGCCATCTCTCGTACTGATAAAATTCGATGATGATGATAATGCAATAAATCATCAGGTAAAGATAATACTGCATTAGATATTTTATTACGATCCAGACGAGCCATTGTTTTTTTTGCAATTTTGAGATGAGAAGGAACTGATGAGATTGTGCCTCCTTCTGGAATGTAAGAAAACATCTCAATTCCTTTTGGTCGATGGCGTGTTGCTAAATGATTAAATAATAGATTACATTCATTACGTCTAGCAGATTGAAAATCTGATTGTAGAGCTTCTTGATATTGATGAGATTCCCATCCTGGATTTAAAAATTCAAGATCACTTAAAGCTTCGTAAACAGTAACAAATGATTTTGATTCTGTAGTTAATTCGTTAAATATGGTCAGTTGCTCAACTTTTTTATAATCTTCATGAGTATAAGCAGGAAACTTAAATGGCTTCGCTTTGTCTTGAAGCCAACCGACCATTACAAAACGTGTCCGACGTTGAGGCACTCCATAATAAGATGCTTCGATAATTGAATCAATGCACTGATATTCAAGCTCCGTAAACATTTGAAGTGCTTTGTTAAATGCTTGTCCACCATACATTTTCTTAAAACCAGGCACGTTTTCTAAGAGAAACATTCGTGGACGAAAATACTCAATGACACGCACAAATTGATTAAAAAGATCATTACGTGGATCATCAAATAATTTTTTTCCCGCTGTACTAAATCCTTGGCATGGTGGACCACCTACAACTATATCAACTTTATCGCTACCAATTCTTCTTCTTATACATTGAGCTAGAAAGTTCATGTCAAGATGGTGAATGTCACCAACTAAAACAGTTGTATCTGGATGATTAAAAGCATATGTCAAAGCAGGTTGTGGATGAAGCTCAACAGCTACAGCAACATGAATACCAGTAGATTCAAGCCCTTCAGCCAATCCACCAGCTCCAGAAAAAAGGTCAATAGCAATAGTTGTCATCTTTAGTAACTCAAATTTAAAAAAATATTCCATCGCTTGACCGTTAAAACTTTAGCGTTAATATTTTTACAAGTCAAGCTTTAGCATTAAAAATATACCTTACTGGTATGCTTTTGGTATGGATCTGAAAGAGTTGAGAGAAGCAGCAGGACTAATAATTATAGATGTTGCCTATCATATAGGAGTGGCAGAATCTACAGTACGGAACTGGGAAAAAGGCAGAACTATTCCCAGGCTGACACCAGAGCAATTAGATAAAATTTGTCATTTGTATAACTGTAGCTACACAGATTGGATGCAAGCTTATAAAGAAACACGTAAAAATACTAATAAATAGGCAAAAAACAGCACGATTGATATTATGTTTGTTTAACAGGCTGAAGAATAGCCAAATTGAACTGAGAGGTATTCTGCCCTAAACAGCTTAGAGAACTGATATTACTCTTTTTTAAATACTTATTTTGTTGATAGTTAATTTTAACACCTAACTTTCAATCACAATACTTGCTGCATTTGAGCATAGGCTTCATAGACACCCTTCACGTTGTACCAGTTGAGGAAAATTCGGGCAATTTCTAAAGCTAATTGAGGCTTACCTAAGTTAATTAGCCATTGCAAAAATGGAGCCATCGTCCGTTCATTTAACGCACCATTAAGTGACAAAATCCCCCAAAGTAAGCGATGCAGCCAGGTCATTTGGATCATCATTCGCACTTCCCATGTTGGATGTTTTTGATAAAACAAAACTCCCATCCGTCCGCGTTGAATTTCTTGGTCAATTAATTGGGGAATTTGCTCTAAGTTAAATGCTGGATGCCAGTGATATCCTACCGCTTCTGGACATTTAATTAGTGTCAAACCTAGTTTTTTTAGCCGCACACCTAATTCTAAATCTTCCCAACCATAGAGCTGAAAACTAGTATCAAAAAGTCCTGCTTTATCTAACCAATGTTTGGGAATTGCTACATTTCCCGTAGCAAAAAAAGCTGCTGAAAAATCTGTGACTTTATAGGGTTCAGCAGTTGGGTTGTTGAAATTACAAGTATTAATAACTGCACCGTAAGTGAAAAAGCGATCGCTCCCTAATTTCTCTTTCCCTTGCACTAGCGCCTCAGCATGAGCTTGCAAGAAATTCTTCAGTACCACTAAATCGCTATCAATAAAGATAATTGTGTCTCCCTGCGCCTGTTCTACACCCAAATTTCGAGCCGCAGCAGGCCCAGCATGATCTTGCTCAAACCAGCGCACATGGGGAAACTCTTCTTTGTGTGCTGCTAACCACTCCAATGTGCCATCAGTAGAACCATCATCCACCAAGACAATCTCGTAATCAGTAACCGAACTTGACTTACTTAATTCCTGCACCTCCAAAGCGCGGAGGCACTTTTCTAGAATCGGTTGGCGATTATAAGTCGGTATCACAACGCTGAAAAACACAGTCTCACCCACAACACTATTTATCCATCTCCAGGATAGGACAGATGTGACGCTGACACTGTTCCTTACATAATTCTGGTTACGGAAATTCCAGCGATCGCTATACCACCAAAAGTCATAGGTTCTGGTACAGACAGGCTGAACCGGAAGGAAGTTTGAAGAATGAAAATGATTAAACTAACTGTATTGGTAATAAGTGAATATGCAAATTAGAAGCTCATATACTTGATAATTGTATTCGCATCTTATAGATATCTATTCGCGTATCAAAAAAGTATTTATTACCTGTATCATTATTAAAAAATAATGATTATCATTCTATAAAATTAAATCGGAGGCTAATCGCAAGTTTTGATTACCAATAAACTTATCTATAACTAGTAACAAATTAATAACAAAATGATTTCTACTAGGTTTACTGGAAATTATAAGTGTTAATTTACTTTAATTTTTTATTTTTAACAAAAGCATTACCATTTCTTAAATTAAGTGGAATAAATTTTTTTATAGTATTCGCATATTACTGAATCTAAAAAAACATATTTTTAGAAGATATTGGTGAATAATTTTATAAAAAAGCATAGAAAATAAAGTATTTCAGCATATTTTGTTCAAAGACAAAATTTTAAAATATAAATTCTGAATTGAGAAAATCCTAACCACAAATACGGTTGGTGATAATTTTTGAAGCTCTCACGTACTGTAAAAAGGTTTTTTATCAATGGTTTCACTTCAATGCTGTGAATGTGCAGATAATCCAATAAAAGTAGTTAATAATTCCCAAAAAGCAAAAATTTTGTGGATAACGGTAGGTTTACTGGCTATTTTTTTTGTTGCTGAGTGGAGTGTAGGTTTATGGAGTCAAAGTTTATCTTTGCAGGCAGATGCAGGACACATTCTATCGGATATTACAGCCTTGGCAATATCGCTACTAGCTAGTTTTTTAACACAGCAACCAGATCAGAAAAAAGCAACCTTTGGACATCAGCGAATCGAAGTTTTAGCAGCTTTGTTTAATGGATTAGGTTTACTTGCGATCGCTATTTTTATCATATTGGAAGCTATTCAACGCTGGCAACATCCAGCAGCAATTTTAGGCTTACCAATGTTAGCAATTGCAGTATTAGGTTTAATCGTCAATCTGCTCAATATTACTTTACTTCATCCCCACACTCACAACGACTTAAACCTGCGGGGAGCTTTGCTTCATGTCATCGCCGATACTGTTAGTTCTGTTGGTGTAATTATAGCTGCTTTAGCAGTTCATCTTTGGGATTGGTGGTGGGCAGATGTTGCTATTAGTATAGTCGTTGCAACTTTTACAGGTTTGAGTGCTTTACCTTTAGTGCAAGAAAGTTTAAAGATTTTTTTGGAGTATGCACCGGAATCAATAGACCTTGTTGAGGTGGAAATATCTCTCAAATCTTTTCCTGGTGTTGTTGAAGTAGAAAAACTCCACATCTGGACAATTAGCTTAGACAAGGTAATGCTTTGTGCCAATTTGACAGTTGAATGTACAACTATCCAAGAATGCGATCGCTTACTCAATAAATTGAAAACTCACATCCACAAAACTTTTAATATTGCTGAGATAACTTTGCAGCTAACTAGCTGTAAAAAACCTTTAGATATGCAAATTCATCCTTTATTGAACCAAGATTTATTTTTAATGTTATCTGCAAGCAAAATAAATTCAAAGCTGGAACATAGCTAAATAGATAATTATGCAAATTATTACTATAATCTCCAAATTTTTTGTTTATACTTAGTTGCTAAATAACTTTTAAACATAATGCTTATTGGCATTTTTTTAACTGTCAAAGCATAGCGATCACTGATTGTAACTCCTTATTTACTAAGAGGTTTTCTGATGATGACTTTCATTCAAAAATCCAAAATGATTTCATTACTGAAACAGTACAAACGTGCCTTGGTTTGGTTTATATCTGGTCTGGTTATGGCAGCTTTGTTGTTTTTAGGAACATCAAATCAACAACCAGCAACCGCCTCTGACCAAAGTCAAGCTACAGCCTCAACTGTGCCAGATGTGACTGCTACATACTCAGACTTTGGTGCTAGTCATCTAGAACCAAATTTTTATCAGTATTAACGGCTAACACCTACTCAATTAACTTTAAGGCACACTGCAATGATTTCATTTTTGCAAAAATACAAGCGATTTTTAGCCTTTACTATGGCTGGCTTCCTCTGCACCATTCTACTGGTAGTTGGTAATTCTGTTTTTCAGCCGACTATGGCTGCTGGTAATGGAATTAACGTAATTATCATGATTGGCGATGGTATGGGTTGGAATATGGCACGGGCCGCAGCCGTTGCCAAAGGCGCTCCTTTTTATACAAGTGGTAAAGGCTCAGGTCTTAGCTTCCAAAAGCTAACCGGATATGGATTGGTGACTACTTACGGCACAACGATTCAGGGAAATACACCAGCCAATCCAACAGATCAGCCCCATATAACAAGTAACTCTGCTCTAGATGGGTCTAATCCACTTACAGGTGCAAGTCCTGTTCGTCCCAACTTCTCATTCCAGCCTACTCCTTTTAACCCTGGCAATCGAGCTGATGGCAATAGCTTAGAGAATGGTAATCTTGCGGGTTATGACATCAGTAAGGGTGGCCCTGTTCCTTGGGTTCCTTTAACCCCTGCTAATTCTGGTACTTATGACAAAGATTACATCAAGTACAGTTATCCCGACTCTGCTAACACAGCTACAACTCTCTATACGGGAGTAAAGAGCTTTAACAACGCGATGGGGGTAGACATTTACGAGAAGAAGTTGAAAACCATCCTGGAAATTGCTAAAGAAAAAGGTAAGTCTACAGGCTTGGTAACTTCTGTACCTGTAAGCCATGCAACACCTGGCGCTGCCGCTTCTTTCGTAAATCGTCGTAGTAAGTACGACAGTGTTTACGACCCCAGCAAGACCAACCAAGACAGCATTTTGCAACAGACATTGCTGAACTTTCAGCCCAATATTCTGTTAGGTGGTGGTCATCCTAAAGATTTTGAAAATCAAGACAGTACAAGTACAGTCAATGGCGTATTTAAGTATACGTATATTACAGAAGACACTTACCAGCATTTGAAGAATAATCCTACGTCCAATCGTTATGGCTATACCTTTTTGGAACGCGGCCCTAATGCAGCGAAGACACTCCTAAAAACGGCTGCTAAAATTGACCCCAATAAGGGAGGCAGATTATTTGGTCTGTATGGTGCGCGTGGACAAGATGGCAACATTCCTACCAGCTCCTCTAAAGGCGACTACAGCAGTACAGGTCTGGGTAACTTCACACTTTATACCTCTGTTGTCAAGCCTGGAACTCCGGCTACCTGTCCATCAGGGAAGATAATAACTGGTAGTATTGGGGATTGTGTTCCTGTCATTGATGCAGCTGGTAATCCCATCGCTCCTAATGCTCCTGCACCCGATACTGTTCGTCCTCTGGCTCCTGGTGAAACTGATGCCAGCTTTATCGCTAAAGAAATTAACGAAAATCCAACTTTGGCTGATTTAACCAAAGCAGCTTTAACCGTTTTAGGTAAAGACAAAGATGGCTTCTGGTTGATGGTTGAGGGAGGCGATATCGATTGGGCTGCTCATGACAACAACATGGATAACCTCATCGGAACCATGAATGATTTTGATAAAGCAGTTCAGCAGGTCATTAGTTGGGTAGAGAATCATGGTGGTTGGAGCAAAAACCTGCTACTGGTTACTGCTGACCATGACCACTATCTAACCCTAAATAATGACTTTGCCTCTAAATTGACTCCCAATCCTGACCCAAATCAGGCTAAAGGCTTGAAGTATAACGCCAAGGATATCACCTTCGTCAAGCACAATCCTACTGATGCTGGGCACTTCTGGGGGTCTGATCCAAATTATAAATATCTCTGGGGTAGCCATAGCCGCCGCGTTGTACCTGTTTACTACCAAGGTGCTTACGCATCAACTCTGACCCGATCGCTAGGACAAGGTTTTCAGATTAAAGATAGCTCTGGAACTTATACTGTACCTGGTGTTCGGGGCGTGGTTGACCAAAGTCATATCTTCCAAGCTATGAAAACTGCGATTGTATGTCCATGAAATTAATACACCGTTCCACTAAACACTAACTGATGTATTGCAGAGACGTGCTAACACACGTCTCTGTGTCAAAAAACTATTGCGATATTTTTCCACCTGTTCTTTTATCAAGGGAAAAAATGACTAACTCCATCTTCAAGAAGTTAGCAGCTGCAACGGTAGGAACTGCTTTGATTTTTTCGTTAGGGGAGACTATTCCTGCTCGAGCCGCAACCCTAACTTATAATTTTTCTAACGACGATAAAACTCTTATCGGCACCTTTTCATTCGACCAAGCAGCAGCAGACGATCAAGAAGTAACAATCGCAGAAGGTTTAAAAATTTCTGCTAGCTATGGTGGTCAGTCATACACTGAAGCTGATGATCCTTTAGCATCAGACAAGAGTTAACGGTAATGTCTAGGTTTGCAGTTAATTAATTTATTAGTTGTTGCATGAATAAAATATACATGGATTGTTTAGATATAATAATGACTCATTGTTTGTTTTCCTAACTGGAGAAATTAATGGGTCGCGCCAAAAAGGTTGTCCTAGCATATTCTGGTGGAGTAGATACCTCCGTTTGCATCCCTTACCTCAAACAGGAGTGGGGTGTGGAAGAGGTGATTACCCTAGCAGCAGATTTAGGTCAGGGAGATGAATTAGAGCCAGTTCGAGAAAAAGCTCTCAAATCCGGTGCAAGTGAATCCCTCGTGGCGGATGTCAAAGACAGCTTCGTTAAAGATTACGCTTTTGGAGCAATTCAAGCCAACGCTCTTTATGAAAATCGTTATCCTCTCGGAACTGCCCTTGCTCGTCCACTGATTGCCAAGGTATTAGTAGAGACGGCTGAAAAATATGGTGCTGATGCGATCGCTCACGGTTGCACCGGCAAAGGTAACGATCAGGTTCGCTTTGATGTCTCTGTAACTGCCTTAAACCCTAACCTCAAAATCCTCGCACCAGCCAGAGAATGGGGCATGAGCCGTGAGGAAACCATCGCTTATGGGGAAAAGTTTGGTATCCCCTCACCAGTCAAAAAATCCTCTCCCTACAGCATTGATAAAAATTTGCTCGGTCGTAGTATTGAAGCTGGTTTACTCGAAGATCCGTCATTTGAGCCACCAGAAGAAATTTATGAAATGACCAAAGCGATCGCTGATACTCCCAACGAGCCAGACTACATCAAAATTGGCTTCCAAAATGGTATTCCGACAACCCTCAACGGTATAGCTAAAAAGCCAGTTGAACTAATTGAAGAACTCAATCAGGCGGTAGGAAATCACGGTATCGGACGGATCGACATGATTGAAAACCGTCTCGTAGGCATCAAATCGCGGGAAATCTACGAATCACCCGCAATGTTAGTGCTAATTCAAGCACATAGAGATTTAGAAAGTTTGACTTTGACGGCAGATGTCACCCATTACAAGCGTGGGATTGAAGAGACTTACAGCCAAATCGTTTACAACGGTTTGTGGTACAGTCCACTCAAAGTTGCTCTGGATGCTTTTATTCAAAAGACACAAGAGCAAGTCTCTGGAACTGTGCGAATGAAGTTGTTCAAGGGCAACTCTACAATAGTTGGGCGTTCGAGTGACAATTCTCTCTATACTCCCGATTTGGCAACCTACGGCGCCGAAGACCAATTTGATCACAAAGCTGCTGAAGGCTTTATCTACGTTTGGGGGCTACCGACTCGCATTTGGTCACAGAAAATTAAAAGTTAAGAGACGCGATTAATCGCGTCTGTACAGGAGTCAGGAGTTAAAAATGCAAAATATAAGAAGTAAAAATTAAAAAATAACTTTTTACTTTACTCCTCACTCCTCACTGCTCACTTTTTACTCTTTACTACTCGCTTCTTTAACTTGGCGAGACTCTAGCCACAAAGGCACAATAATTAAGGCAGCGAGAATCAGTAAGGCTGCGATCGCAAATTGACCCACCCAAGCAACCAATTGTTCTAAGGAAACAATTTTGCCAGCAAAAAAAGCCAATGTCACCATCAAACTAGCCCAAGCAACTGCTCCTAAAAAGTTGTATAAAAAGAATTTTCCAAAGGGCATTTCGGCTATACCAGCTAGTGGTGCAGCAAAAACTCGCAATAATGCTAAAAAACGTCCAAAAAATACTGCTTTAGCGCTATTTTGACTAAATTGTTCTTTGATAGCCAGCAGCCGCACTTCAGAAATCCGAAATATGCTACCAACTTTTATCAGAAAAGGCCAACCACTAGCTCTACCAATCCAATAACCACAAGTGCCGCCAATTACAGCACCCATAATTGCATCACCCAGAACCAGCCAGAAATTCAGTTCATCGCTACCAGCTAGAAACCCGCCTACTAAGGTCACAGTTTCACCAGGAAGGGGAATGCCTAAATTTTCTAGCAAAATTCCTAAAAAAACTGCCCAATACCCGTAAATGTGGGCGACTTCCTGGATATTTTCTAGTGAAACCAGCTCTAAAGACATCCCGCACCGCCGTCTTTACAAATTTTTACTTTTATTATATCTTTGCTTGTCTATACGCGAGGTGTCAATTAAAACCTTACATAAAGCCATTAAGTCGTTAGTTTAATTTTAAATAATCCAAAAAATATAGTCTATGGTAACTATTAATTTTTGACTATTAACTATGCATTTTTTAAACCTTCGTACCACAAGTTCATCATTTATTACAAACAAATTAAAATATTTATAAAAAATTTATAAATCTCCTGTTAAATGATGAAAATCTTGTAAAAGATACGGTTGATACCGAAATTGTTAGGCGTTTATGCCTATATTGATGAAAGTTATCACAAATTATACGGCATGAATACTGAAAAAATCACTCTCAACTGCACGACTGCAATTACCCAAATATCAGGGTAAAACAGTAATTTTGCTGTTGAAAGAGAAGAAGTATTGATGTCTTTTTTCAATTTTTTGTCAAGTGTTCCAACTACCCTGTTAAATTCATGATTCTCACACAAGAACTTCAAGTGATTTTATTTAAACCCCAAGCAAGCATAGATTTGGAAGGCGGTAAGACTTTAAGTGAACAGATGGCTAGAGTAGTGCCCCAAGCTTATCAACTCTGGGTTATCGACCTAGCAGAAGTTAATTTCATGGACAGTTCTGGATTAGTCCCTTTAGTAAAAGGGTTGAAAGCTGCACGTCAGAGTGGTTGTCGCTTGGTTCTATGCAACGTGCAAGCTCCTGTACGGTTAATTTTAGAACTTACCCAACTAGATTCAGTGTTTGAAATTTTTCCCACTTACGAAGACATTTTTATTACCGTTAAAGATAAAAGTCTGGTGCTAGCAGGCTAAATGATCAATCTACCTATAGATGGATGGCAAAGTCAAGCAATATTTGCATTTTTTCATATTCTCAAAGAGAATGATTTAGTACTAGCAGGCTAATTTTCTTTTTTTAAAGAAGAATGTTGAGCGAAACTTATGGCTTTGACGTAGATAATACTAATAAGCAGATCAATCAACCTACTTGTTGGAAGCCGTCTACTAATAGAGCGAGTCTTGTCTACGACACCCTACGCGAACGAGGCTCATCCGTTCGCGTAGCATCCCCTCAACCCCTTTGGGGAAGTCAAAATTTAAAAGTCACGCATTCAAAAATTTACCAAGCCCACAAATAAATTTAGCCGCTTGTAACAAGGAGCAAAGGCAAAGACACTCCGCCTTCGCGCTATATTTCTGGCGCTGTGCCACTCGTTATACATTTTTTATTTTTCTATAAATAAATTTACTTGCTCTGTACCTTTTTCTTTCTGATCAAGAAGAAGAGTAAGGACTTTAGTCCTGATGTTCTAAATACGCTTTGCGTTTACTACAAACTTTTCATTACTAACTTAGACATTGTACTATTTAAAGCAGTGAAGTAAAAATTGATTAAAATCGGTCAAAACAATGCAATTATTTGTGAAACTCCCCTGGCTTTTGAAATTACTCTAAACTAATTGTTCTATAACCGACGTAACTAGTGCAAAAAAGCAGAAGGTGAGAAAGGTTATCTATCAGCCTTTACATTATTTATAACTCCATAGTTGTTATTTCTGGTAAATTAAAGGGTTTAAGAACCCTATCTTTACATATATAGCAGTCCTAAATCATTTGTGAAAATTATATCTCTTCCTTGTTTCTTCCCTTTGCATCCTCCTCTAAGGAGACACTTTGCGATGGTGTTCTCTTTAACGAGACGCTGCGCGTTGCGGAATTTTTCACAACTGATTTAGGATTGCGATAGTATCCGTTTCAGTCAGGATTTAAATCTTTATCTGAAAGGTCTTTAATTTTGAATTTTGGATTGTTAATGCCTTGGTGTACTAGTTTGATGTATCCAAAACACTTTTTTACAGCAATTTTTTACCTATTCTATTCCACGATAATGATAACTTTAGGCGTTCTGGGGAGTCGAAATGTTAGTTTCTTCGGATGCCGGACGGGGAAAATTAGGTAAATCAATGCCACTATGACTAGCATTGCGAGTTTTAAGTGCTAAACGGTAACTCACACTTTGCAATTCTGCTTGTAGTTGGCGGTTTTCCCGTTGTAGCATTGCTACCTTTTCTCTCACAGGCGTCATCCGTTCTTCAAACTTCCGTCTGTAAATTTGAGGTAACTCTTGTACTACTTGCTCCAACATCCGAGTGCGATCGGTGAGTTCTTGAACTGACTGTCGCAATTGGTAAATTTCGGAGTCACGAGTTGTAATTTGTTCTTGGTAGAACGCCACCTGCTGCTCTACAGCTTGGAGTTGTTCTTGCAAAGCTTGTAACTGGGTCGTATCACGCTCAAGATCAGGCTGCTGAAGCATAAAATTAGTGTTACCCTTTACCAGCCGAAAGAGTTCTTGAGATAGTTGTTGTACTAAGGAATCACGAAGTTGCAACTCTTGGCGTAGCTGCGATACTTCCGTAGAGAGAACTTGAATATTGGGTGTATCAGATTGGCTCACAGTAGCTTACAGCTCCCATTCAGAATCTTGTCCACTCTTAGGTATAACTGCGGGAGTACTACCTTTGGCAAGTATTTGTTAATTTAGCATTCCTAAGCAAGTCATGAAAAAAGAAAAAACAAAATTTTATTGAATGGGATGGAGTATTGGGGAGTGGGGATGAGGGAGCAAGGGGAGCAGGGGAAGCAGGTGAGGTAGAGAAAGAAGAATTATTGATTCATGTCCATTCCCTACTTCCTACTCCCTATTCCTTATACCGTTGCTGCCACTTTAGTGGGTTTTTCTTTTTCCTCTTTAGGGGGTTTTTCCTCTTCGACTTCCTGCTTAATTGTCAAATAGCGAATCACTTCTTCACTCAAACGCATGGCGCGTTCAAAGGGGGCGATCGCAGTTGCAGGGGCAGTGTAATTTAACTGAATGTAGATGCCATCACGGTGTTTTTTAATTTCATAAGCTAGACGACGCTTTCCACGATTTTGAATTTGTATATCCTCAGCGCCTTGGTCGCGAAGCAAATTCTGATATTTAGTAATTGCTTGCTCTACCTGTTCATCTCCCAGGTCAGGACGCAGAATGTACATTGTTTCGTAACTTGTAGTCATATTTTTCAGTCTCCTTATGGACAGAAATGGCTGCTGATACTAATTTATACCTAATTTAAATCAACATGTCGGTATTAATCAACATCTGAAGCAACAAGGAACTATAATCTTACCAGTTTTAAATTTGAATCATTAGCCAAATCGCCGAAATTTGAATTTTTTGGATGTCCCTAATGAAAACTAGGTCGCTTCCCAGCACCTAGATTTCTTTAACTATATTCCAAAAGAAACCTCTGACTCACCTGCAAGGGAATGATGAGACGGCAGTGAACCTAGGTAGTCTTTTTTTTTAAAAAGATTCACCAAGCTATCAGCTTTGTCAAGAGGTGTGTTTCTCCAATGACATATATCAGGTTGGCTTAAGATCCCCCCGCCTGCGGCGACCTCAGATAAATTGGGGGTTAGGGGATCTCCAAGAACCAAACATATTAACCGAACCTGATGGGGACTTATATTATAGCGAATAATCGCTTTCAGGCTCAAGGCTGAATCGATTCGCTAAAAAACTAACTGATGATTCCTACCCGCTCACAGCAACAAAAAAGCAGATAAAAGGATATTCATTAAAGTTATGGCGCAACGCTATGTGCGAATTCAAAATCAAGAAGGACAAATTTACTATGGGTTACTACAAGTATCCCTGAATGTGCAAGTGCTAGATGCTCCACCTTGGCTACAAGGACAACCCACTGATTTAACTTTGACACCAGAAAATTACCAAATTCTGGCTCCCTGCGCTCCCTCAAAAATTGTGGCGGTGGGTAAGAATTATGCAGATCATGCAGCCGAAATGGGAACTCCAGTACCTTCTGAGCCACTAATCTTTCTCAAGCCACCCACGTCGATCATTCCATCCGAGAGGGAAATTAAATATCCTCCCCAGTCACAAAGAGTTGACTACGAAGGAGAATTAGCATTAGTGATTGGCGATTACGCCTTTGAATGTACACCAGAGGTAGCCCAAACCAAAATTTGGGGCTACACCATTGCTAATGACGTAACAGCGCGGGATTTACAAAAACGCGATGGTCAATGGACGCGAGCCAAAGGTTTTGATACTTTCTGTCCTTTAGGGCCTTGGATCGTGCGGGAATTAAATCCAGGAGCGAGATTGCAGACTTTTGTGAATGACGACGCCAATCCAGTCCAATCTGCCTGTATCGATCAAATGGTGTTTTCTCCCGATGTTTTAGTTTCTTATATCAGTCAGGTTATGACGCTACTACCTGGTGATTTGGTGCTTACAGGTACGCCGGAGGGTATAAATCCATTGCATCCAGGCGATCGCGTCCGCGTCGAAATTGAAGGTATTGGTCGCCTGGAAAACACCGTAGCACCACGTTAATTTCTAACGCACTTGCATATACACTGCATCGGAAATCGCCGGAATTTCCGCATAACGTCCCAGTAGAGATTGAATGGCAGAATATCCAACTGCTGCTACAACGCCTAGAAAGATGGTGTTAGCTACTGTTTCTATTGCAAAGCCAGTACCAGGAACCTGTCCTAAAACTTGCACGAGTATGGAACACAAAAATATAACTATGTCCAAAAGAATTGCTTGCATTGTGTTGAAACGAATGAAGTGACTGATTTTTTCATTTCTTACCACTAATAGGAACAAGGCAAAGAACACAATTATTTGTCCAAATTGTCCTAAACTACCGTAAATTATTAGCACTGGTTGCAGTGGTAAAAGCAGAACTCGTAATGGTGGAAACTGATTTAACAAAAAGCTGCCGAAGACTAAACCATCAACTAGGGGCAGCAAATAAGGCAAGGAAGCAAAAATTCGATCTGAAACTGTTGTAGACCCGCGCCAAGACATTATGCGTTCTCCTGTGGTTAAATTTTTAATAGTTACTTGAGCTTAGGATAACGCAGTTGCTTGGTCTTGCTGGCAAATTTACACTATTCTATATGGGCAATGCGAAAACCCATGACACACTCATACTGGTCTGGCTGCTGTTGAGTGAGTTTGCCAATGGCTTGACCACAACGCAGTTGACCCCCACGCCAACGGGGTTGACCGCTCCTGTCAGCGAGTAAACAAGACTGGCAAACTTGCTCAGGGGCAAGGATTTGCTCGTCCATTAAAATGACTAGCATCGAATCCCTCCTGTAAATCCTCATTGTTAACTCGATTACTTGGCTTGCCGCTAGTAGTTGGTTGGTAGCATCGAATCCCTCCTGTAAATCCTCATTGTTACCGACATTTTACTTAGATGAGGATACGCTTTGTAGAGGTTCAAAGAAACGTTTCAAGTAGGTTGGGCGTGTGCTACGTGGTTAAGTGTTGTGATTTGCGATGGCGCTTTGCGCCCGCCGTTGGCGATCGCAGAGGACACTTAAGAGCCACATCCTAACTCTTTGTAAGAAAAATGTGGGCAATCACAATTTAATAAAAATTGTCAAGTGAATCTTACATTTATTGTATGTTGTGTCTATGGCAAATGGACATTTTGGTAAAAAATCATACAAAAGTTTTTTACAATAAATTGAACATATACAGCCAACAATATTTATTGCATCCCTGTTAAATTAACACTGGAGAGTGTCAACCCCTTCCCTACGGGACGCACTCGCGTTCGGGGAAGTCACGCATTCACGCATTCACGCATTCAATAATTTACCAAGCCCATACTTCGGCTACGCAGTTCGACTGCGGTTCCCTCGAGCAAAGCCGAGATGCTCACCGTAAACTCAGTAACCATAAATAAATTTACTTGCTCTGTACCTTTTTCTTTCTGGTCAAACTTAATATTGAGAAAACAACAAAAGCTTTACGCACAAGCAACATGGCGATCCATTAAAATTCCCCTGATGCGACTAGTTAAAGTGCCAGAAGGCAAGTAAGTAAAACTGAGTTAACTAGATAGCCATTTAAGGGATGCATTTACAAAATACTAGGGTAAACTTGCAAGCAAGTTAATACACAATATAATTGGGCGGCTTGATCGGTCTGGGCATCACTCACAATGGAACATTGGCAATTTCTGATACAGAAACAAGGCGATCGCTCTTGGCATATCCTAGAATCGCCAAATTTGGAAATTTTGGAAGGAGAGTATAGAGTTTTGGCTCGTTCTAACCTTCCTAATACAGACGTGGAAGTGCGGGTAACTCACTCTTCAACCCAAGAAGTTCTACCAAAGCGGCGAATTTTTAAGCGATCGCGTCGCACTAATTCAGAAGGCTTAATGGCGATCATTCCCTTTACCTACTTCGATCCGGGAGTTTGGGAGTTGCGCTGTATCAGCGATTTCATGTCGGAGCTACTCAGTAAATCTTGGCAATACAGTGTCCAACTTCAAGTATTGTGCCAGGAAGTAGAGGGGGAGCAGAGGAGGCAGGGGGAGCAGGGGGAGAATGTAGAATCAAATTCATTCAATCAGCTAGATACTGTTTGTGAAAACTTGGAATCTATAGCTCCAGCAGAACCCACAATTGCGCTAGATAAAGCGATCGCTACAGAACAGGCGGTTACTACAGACAGTAACCCTATTAGTATTGTTGTGCCAGATGAAAAAAACTTAGAAGACACTGCCCCAGCAGAACCCGAAATTAACTTAGATCAAGCGATCGCTACAGAACAGGCTGTTACCACAGACAGCAACCCTGTTATTATTGTTGTGCCAGATCAGAAGAACTTAGAAGATACTGCCCCAGCAGAACCCAAAATTAACTTAGATCAAGCGATCACTACAGAACAGTCAGTTACTACAGACAGCAACCCTAATACCACTGTTCTGCTGGATGAAACGGAAAAAGATATCGATGAACCTGTGAATAAAGTGTGGCTCAAAGGTGAGACGGCAGAGCAGATTTTACAAAATTTAATAGATTTCGCTCTACCTAATTCTGAAGCCCTGCTTAATGATGAAAAGGTTACAGATTCTCCAGCAACACAACCACCGCCTCCATTACTGCTAACTTTAGATCGGGATACTTACATTGCTCGTTGGGGACAACCTCTTACAATCAATGGGCATGTAGAACTCAAAGAAAAAATAAATCTAGATCAGACTGAAACATTATTCTCCAAAAGCTTGCGGGCGCTTGAACTAGAAATTGAACTGCGATCGCCCAAAAACTCGAAAATATTGACCCAGATACGGCAACCCTTACCAGATCAGGAGTTACCCTTCACCATCAATACCTCAATTGATATTTCTGCTGACTTTGAATCCAAGTTAATTTTGGCAGATATCACTTTGTCTGGTCGATTCGCCGATGTTGATGAAATTATCCGGTTAGCCAGCCAGTCCTTCACCATTACAGCAGATGTAACAGAATTACTGGCAATCACAGCCGCAGCAACACCTAGTACATCCTTAAATAACTCCATAGCACCATCGGACTCGTCTGCTGCTGTCACGGAACCAAAGGCCGCTAGGATAGATTTGAAACTATTCGATCTGGTTAAGATTCCAAAAACAGACCAGTCTCAGATACTCAATCCATCCCAAAATACACCTTTACCACCACAAATTAACTTACAAGTTCTGCGAGAAACTACCCTGCGGATATCTAACTTAAAAAATTCAGGCACTTCGCCTCAATTGCCGAAGCTGCCCCCTATTCAAACCAATGCCAACACTCCCACAGATGTTGTTGCAGAACCCCCTACAGAAGAGGAATTTCTGGAAAAAAATGCTACTATGGTTGCCATCAACTTGGAGCAGTTGATCATCAAGCAACGTCGAATGCCAATACTCGACAATACTTTGCCATACTTGAAACGGCTGCAAGCTTTGCCAGATGATACAGAAGAAGTAAAAAACAATGCTCCAGATGTGAAAGTTTCAGCAGATGAAGACTTACCACAATTGGACATAACTGTAGCTGATGAAAACACGCTGGAATTAGTAGTAGATGATGCACACCTTCAAGAAGAATCTGTTGCTGAGGTAGAAACCCAGCCAAATGAACAATTCCAGGAAGAATCTGTTGCAGAACTAGAAACCCAGCCAAATGAACAATTCCAGGAAGAATCTGTTGCAGAACTAGAAGCCCAGCCAAATGCACAATTCATTACAACAGGTAACCTTTATTCATCTCCCCTGCTTAAGAAGTGGATATACAGTCAAGGATACTCTTTACCTGAATCCATTAATGATCTAGAACCTGAAGACCACGATAGTTATGTGCCAGCCCAGCAAACTGAGCTTTCTATTAGTGCTAAAACTCCCAATGTTGATGTCAACTTGCTGTTAAACCTGGATGCTGAGACACAGACACCAGAAGAAGTTCAAGAGTCAGTTTTTGATCTAGGGAACTTTGGGGAAGACGTAGACACAGCAAAGGAAACCGATCTAGAAACAGGAGAAGATACGGTAGTAGAAGTATCCAAATCAACACTCTCAATGGTGGTAACACAACTACCGCCCCCACCTCCAATAAGAATGAATATAGCGTCAGCTTGGTTGGCGCAAGAAATCGTTGTAGATGATACATATAGTGAACATAGTGAACTAGAAGCCAATGAAACGAAGAATGACTCTTTTGAAGAAGAGAAGCAACCACTATTAGGTTTATCCTCTTCCCCACCCATAACTGCGGTAGCCATTGAGCCTTTGCCAATTCCACAACTGCATGTACCAGACGGAGAATTAATTGCTGGCAAAATTATCATAGTGCGCGTAGTACTGCCTGAAGTACCTCCCCAAGTTGTTGTCAAGTTATGGCTTGAAGATTGTCAAACTCGCTGGTTACTAGAGGGGCCCCATTTACTAACAAATTTACTACCTAATGCTTTGGGAGGATTGGAAGTGATGACGCAATTAAATATTCCCTTGGGGTGTTTGGAAATTCGCTTAGAAGCGATCGCACTTGATCTAATAACCCAACAGGAGAGTCACAAAGTTACAATAGTGCGAACTGTGATTCCTCCAGACTTGCCAGACTTGCAGCTAGATGAACTCTTGGGTATGTAAGTCAACCCCCTCCCTACGGGACGCACTCGCGTTCGGGGAAGTCAAAAGTAAGAACCCTATAAATAAATTTACTTGCTCTGTACCTTTTTCTTTCTGGTCAGGGATAAGAGGCATTGGGGATCGGGCATTGAAAAGAGGCACAGGGGCGGGGTACTCTTAGCAGAGGGGAAAATTCACCCTTGCTCCCTGCTCCCTTGCTTCTTCCCCTACTTTCCACTCCCCATATTGCCTGTGTTAACAATCTTTAGAATTTCAAAAATCTTGACAGAATTTGCAGTAAGCTCATTTTGAATTGTAGTGTGATTTGATAGGAACCTTTACTATGGCAGTTTCTTTTTTGCCTTCTATCTTGGCTAGTACTTCGTACTTGTCTTCTTTCTTAGTTCCCATAATTGGTTGGATTTTGCCAGGTATAGTCTTCGCGTTTCTGTTTTTATACATTGAAAGCGACGATATCAGCGATATTAACTGATATTGATTTAGTCATTAGTCATTTAATGACTAAGACGTGCCAGTGGCTTCCTGCAAGGTAGGACAAATGACTACTGACAACTGACCAAAATTAATACCGCCCATCTCATATAGACAGGCGGTTTTTTAACGTTGATTTTTCAACAAATGCTAGAAAATTCTAACTTATAGCGTTCGGTTCAAACTAACTGATGTTAAATCGAAGAACCAAGTCCGGCGTAGGCACCATAAAAGAAAATGCCCAAGACTGTAATTATACCTAAACCTGCGATCGTAGCGACGACCCACAGGGGAATTCTCCCACTTCCAGACACAGCTTCTCTCCTCCCTTAACAACTAATCAACACACGTTCATAAACCAAAATTAACAACAGTACTTCTAATTAGTTAAAGAAGTAACTAGAAAACAGAATACCCAGAACGAAAATCATTAGTAGTCCCAGGTATAAAGAAGTCCGGTTTAGTTCAACCGGCTGATTATTGGGATTGGGGGATCTTTCTACCATAATTGCTCCTAACGTTGAATAAATTGCATTGCAGCGATCGCGCCTAAAAAGAATACAGTTGGTACACCTAAGGTGTGAACTGCCAGCCATCTAACAGTAAAAATTGGATAGGTAACTGGTTGATTGATGTTATTGCCGCTAGTCATGATCTCAAACTACTTTCCAATAAATTGTTCAACTTGTTTTTTAGCTTCAAAACGGTTCTTCACAATGGGCACTTCCTGCCGCGCTGGTGTGAAATACTCGTCGGGGCGAGGTGTGCCAAAAGCATCATAAGCCAGCCCGGTGCTGACAAATAGCCAACCTGCAATAAATAATGCCGGAATGGTGATGCTGTGAATTACCCAGTAACGAACGCTAGTAATAATGTCCGAAAACGGACGTTCTCCAGTGGTACCTGACATTTAGATCCCTACCTTATACATAGAGTGTTATTGAGTTTATTATCCTACAAAGTTAAGAAAGAGTTACAAGTTGCAAAGTTCTTCTCAGAAATTAGGGATTGGAGATTGGGGAACTCGGGGCCCCCACAGAGTGGGGATTAGGGGCATGGGGATTGGGAAAACTCTTACTTAGTCCCCTAATTTATCAGGGGGTTTAGGGGAATCTAAAAAGTTATGGGGTAAAACGAGTATTTTGAAAACACGCCCCAGTCCCTAGTCCCCAGTAAAGAGCGCTGCACTAAGTTTCGACTTTGCGGTAATCGAGCGGAGTCGAGATTCAACTACCGCTTGTCGTACCCCTTTGGGGAAGCAAGCTACGCAAAGCGTCTCGTTGGCGCAGCCTCTCCTAGAGAAGAGAAGTGTCCCCAGTCCCCATTAAGCGGCTTCTGGAGAAGTTGTTTCAGGGTTTGGCAGATATTTGAGCAATACGCCGCGATCGCCAATTATAAATCCCCGTTCTGGCTCTAAGAACACAATCTTGTACAAATTAGCAGCAACTTCTTCTACTTCACGGTCTTTTTCCCAGGTTTTGCCACCATCGGGACTCCGTAATAAATTACCGCTACCGCCACCTATCCAAATTTCATCAGGTGTGCGATATGCCAGATCCAGTAAACCCCAGCTGGTGGATAACTCTGGATATTTTGCCTCTTGCCATTCTTCAGGTTTAGTTGGGTCACTAAACTGAATTTGACCTCCCCTAGCTAGCAACCACAATTGCCCATTGTCAGCAAAACCCATGTTTTCTACGCGCCGAGAACTATTGCGGTTATGGGGTACCCAAGCATTTTGTCCCGGTTCCCAAGTCGAGTAGAAACTACCTTTAGCAGAAACGGCAACATATTTACCATCAGGAGAACGTTCTAAGTTACGCACTACACCAACTGCTGATTCCACCTGGGCTTTCCAGTTTTTGCCGCCGTCTGTGGTCTTATATATGGCTCCTACATCAGTAGCCATTTCAGCTGTCTTGTCTGCTAGTGCCTTAACTGCGATCGGGCTACCTGGTAGCTTTTCGCTCAGGGGAATCCGCGACCAAGAAGCACCCTCATCAGTAGTGTGCAACAACAGTCCAGGCTCTCCAGCAATCCAGCCTTCTTTTCCTGCAAAACTTACTGAGTCAAAGCGATACTTTTGCTCATCCAGTTGTAGTGCTATTGGTTTCCAGGTATCACCACCGTCATTGGTTTCCAATAGGGTAGCATTGCTACCTACTAAGTAGCCATGCTCAGGATTTTTAGTAAAAGCAATATCCAGGAGATTCGAGTCTGTTGGCACAGAAATGATTTTCCAGGGGTTGTAGCTAACAGATGGAGTTTTGCTACAACCTATACACATGAGGACTACTATCAACAAGGTAGCTATTCGTTGCCAACCTTTCACAATTGAATGCATTAGTATTTCTTAACTTGTTTCTAAATTTGTGTAGCTGTTCTCTAAAAGGTTTACTGATACTTCTTTGCTAGCATTTGCTAACAAATACATAAGTTGAGCAGATCAATCTCAACCAAGGTGTATCAATCGATGCATAAAAACAAGTTATATGCACTCTTACTTGTTTGCTTCTAGCGTGATTCTTGCTTTGAGAAGCAATATATTTGCGATTTTTTGCTGTAACACCTCAGAGGCAACTTATCAGTATAGAGGTTGCTTGACGTTACGGATTCTCACCTGAATCTCTGATATTTTATCAGAGAATACACTGCTAATCAATGTAAAAAAGTGAGCATTTATTAGCTTAATTAAACGCTGTAGGAATAAGTATAAAAACATAATTGTGTAATTATAATCACACAATCAATCATGAAAATCTCTTTCCCTACTCACTACTTTCTGTTTCTAAGATAACGGCTGTCATTGTAAGCCGTAGAGACTGATAAAAAACAAGAAGCCAAGAGCCAAAGCACCAAAAATCAAAATATTCTTTTGGGTTGGCGTTAGGTTGTTGACACCCAAACCGTAACCGAGATTTTCTTTGAAGCCGGATGCAGTACCCGCAGGCCCGATATTGGCAAAAGCGGTTTTCTTAGCACTACAAACTGGACAGCGCCAATCTATGGGTAGTTCCGCAAAGGTTGTCCCTGAAGGAATATCATGCGTGTCGTCTCCCTTCTCAGGTTCGTAAACATAACCGCAGGCTCGACACTCGTAGCGGTCTAACACCGGAGTCTCAACAGCTGGTTCGCTCATGGCTAGGGCCTCGCAGAGGAGAAATCTGAAATATACGTTAAAAATTATGACATAATTGTTAGGCTTTTCTATCACTATCAAAAGCGAATTAAATACTTGAAATGTATCTGTTTCCCAGATTTCAGAAAAACCAAACAGATATAATGTAAAAGAAAGTAACGCAGGTGAGGGATTGAGGACTGGGGATTGGGGACTGAGGATTACAAATAAAGAATTTGGTATTAAGGATAAGGGATTGGAGATTCAGAAGGATTACCCAGTACCCAGTACCCAGTACCCAGTACCCAGTCCCCACTCCCTAGTCCCCACTTCCCACTCCCTACTCCCTACTTTAAATACTCCATAAGCGGTAGATACTCATTGTGTTTGTCCTCAGTGGTTACGAGTACCTTCTAGGCTTCTTCATCATCTGTAGCCTAGTACCTGCCTTAGCGCTCTCAGCTTCCAAGCTTCTACGACCCAGTGGTTACACCCCAGAACGGCACACCACATACGAATCTGGCATGGAACCCATCGGGGGAGCTTGGATTCAGTTCAACATCCGCTACTACATGTTTGCTTTGGTCTTCGTCGTCTTTGATGTGGAGACTGTATTCTTGTATCCTTGGGCGGTAGCTTTTCACCGTTTGGGGCTATTAGCATTTATTGAAGCACTAGTCTTTATTGCAATTCTTGTAGTCGCCTTAGTTTACGCATGGCGTAAAGGAGCTTTGGAATGGTCTTGAATTCTAACTTAACAACCCAGGGCAAAGAACGAATCATCAACCCCATTGAGCGGACTACAATCACTCAAGACCTTTCAGAAAATGTCATTTTGACTACGGTTGATGACCTCTACGACTGGGCACGGCTTTCTAGTCTGTGGCCGTTGTTGTTTGGTACTGCTTGCTGCTTTATTGAGTTTGCAGCTTTAATTGGTTCCCGATTTGACTTTGACCGTTTTGGGCTAATTCCCCGTTCTAGTCCCCGCCAAGCCGATTTAATTATTACGGCAGGGACTATTACGATGAAGATGGCTCCGCAACTGGTGCGTCTTTATGAACAAATGCCAGAGCCAAAGTATGTAATTGCGATGGGAGCTTGTACAATTACTGGCGGGATGTTCAGCGTTGATTCCCCTACGGCAGTGCGCGGAGTCGATAAATTGATTCCTGTAGATGTGTATTTGCCTGGTTGTCCTCCCCGTCCAGAAGCAATTATCGACGCAATAATTAAGCTGCGGAAGAAAATCTCCAATGAATCAATGCAAGAGCGGCATAAAATTAAGCAAACCCACCGCTACTACAGCACAACTCATAATTTGAAGCCAGTAAATGAAATCTTAACTGGTAAGTATTTGCAGTCAGAAACTCGCTCTGTACCACCGAAGGAATTGACGGAAGCGATTGGTATGCCAATACCACCTGCACTACTGACAGCAAAGACACAAAAGGAGGAACAAACCCGTGGCTGAAGAAGAATCTAAAGCAGTACCAGCAGCCGAAGAAGAGTCTAAACCAGTGCCAGCAGCCAAAGAAGAGTCATTGGTACAAGCGGGTAAAGTTTCTCAGTGGTTGACGGAAAATGGCTTTGACCATGAGTTTTTAGCACCAGACAAGAATGGTGTAGAGATAATTAAGCTAGAGGCAGATTTTTTGCTTCCTACCGCTACAGCCCTTTATGCTTATGGGTTTAATTATCTCCAGTGTCAAGGTGGTATTGACCTTGGCCCAGGACAAGAATTAGTGAGTATGTATCACTTGATTAAAGTGAGTGATAATAGCGATCGCCCCGAAGAAGTACGCTTAAAGGTGTTCTTACCACGGGAAAATCCTGTAGTACCTTCTGTGTACTGGATTTGGAAGACCGCAGATTGGCAAGAGCGCGAGTCTTACGATATGTTCGGCATTATCTACGAAGGACACCCAAATCTCAAGCGGCTTTTGATGCCGGAAGATTGGGTAGGTTGGCCTTTGCGGAAGGATTACATCTCGCCTGATTTTTATGAGTTGCAAGACGCTTATTAGATAGTGCTGAATGGAGACGCGATGAATCGCGTCTGTACAATATAGTGCTTAGTTTCGATAGTGATTAACCTCTTTCCGGTGGCGGAGAGGGGTTATGTTTTTGATGTTTTATGTAAATTTAGTTGATAGAATTTGCTGTAATTCATTGACTGTATTTACAGTTTTAATTGCCTGCTGAATTGTTTTTAATTTCTGCAAATCCGTAATTTGAGAGATTATCGGCATCAATTCTGAACCTTGATTGCCAAACTTAATTTCTAATGCCAATTCAATCCCTGAATATAATTCCTCCTTTCTTCCTCGCAGTTCTCCGCGTGCTTCTCCGAGTGCTTCCCCTTTGCTAAAAATTTCTTGATACCAAGGCGACTGCTCTATGAGTGCCATATCCCACCTGAGAATTTGTTGAACTATTGCACTATCTAATACAAACGTAGCAAAAAATCCTAATACTGTTTCTAGTTGATTCAATTGTTCATCTGCACGCAAGATTCGCAATGCGTCCCGAATTGTAGACTCATTATCACCTCCTTTAAGAATGGGTACAAAGGGCGAGAAGTCTGAGCGGAGGTTTCCTCCGATCAGAACTTCGTAAGTAAGGATGGTAAGGGTTGTTGAAAAGCAATTTCGACATCAACTTCCCACAGGTTAATGACACGGTAATCTTGAATAGCACGTAAACCAGCAATATTTAATGCATAACTTGTCGGTATTTCAGCGTCACTTGCCTTGAGGATATTAATTAGTACTGGATACGTTGGCAAATTATATTTTTCTTCTCCAAGTGCTACATAGGCACGCATCCTGCGGGGCATTTCTGGTTTATAGCGTAGTTGTAATTCGTTAAAAACGAGAAATTTTCCATACTGGGGACTTTCGACACGGATTAAAACATCACTTTCTCGACTTATCCACTGAAATTCTGAGTTGAGAATTTCACTAGCAACAAGATCAGGAATTTGCGTTACCCATTTTACCCAGTTATCAGGTGCAAGGCTGATTAAGCGTTTGGTGCTGATGACATCGGCGGGTTTGATCATGGGGTTGTAAACGCACTGAAAGTTATCAAATAATTGTACTTAAGACTGGATTAGAGATATTCAGATTTTTGATTGGACTACTTAGAGAAAGCGATCGCACCCAATCTGAGATAATTTGAGTACGATTTTTACGATGGTCACTGAGCGGCTGGTGAGCATCTCGGCTTCGCTCGATGGAGCCGCAGTCGAACCATGTCGAAGTGCGGAGTTTGCCTACGCAATTCCTGAGTAGAGAAAACTTTTTAACGCAGAGGGGCGCAAAGGGAAGCGCAGAGGTTTGCAAAGGAGATGTCTAAAATGCTCAGTGAAATTTCTTAGTAATCGGAATCGCTATTTCTATCGTTGTATCTGTATTTATGGGAAATTTCATGTAAATATTTAAAGTAATATGTCAGAAACACCTCAAGATGACGGCATTTGGATTGTTACCGATGAAACGCCGCAAATATCAATTCCTGATGGTGCTAAAGGCGGGAGTACTAATACACCGAGTTGGGGAGACGAAACTATCAGGGAAAGCACTGGTAGCAAAGGGGTAGGAGATGCCGTTAAGGTTAGCGCTCAAAAATTAGAGCAAAATATGACTCATTTTCTCAAACTAGTGGGAAGTTTGTTTAGTCAAGCCCAACAGCAAGCGAAAGTCAACTCCAGAATGCAGCTAGATGAAATTGAGCTATCGGTGGAAATTAGTGCCGAAGGAGAAGTTAAATTAATTGGCAATGGTGCTAAAGCTGGAAGTAAAGGAGCAATTAAACTGAAGTTCAAGCGCCAAGAATCACAGTGAGATGGCAAAAAATTGGGCGATCGCGATCGGAATTAACCAGTATGATTATCTGCAACCGCTAAACTATGCCAAGCGGGATGCACTGTTAATGCAAGAGTTTCTGGCCAATGAAGCCGGATTTGAGCGGATATTCTTCTTCTCTGATGACTCCCCTGATATTGCTGCAACATCTACAATTTCAACACCTTCAACCCCATCAAAAAACCCAATATTACCTAACTGGTCACGGCGAAGGATGATTCAAACTGTTGGGTTTGCGAGTGCTGGGTTGGGTTTGGCAATTGTAGTACCTCGCATCTGGCGGTCTGCAGGAGAAACTACACCAGCATCTATACCAGCATTTACACCACCAACTACACCAGAAATAACAAAACTTTTTAGTAACCCGAACCCGTTTGGCGTTTCCTCCAATAGCTTAAAAACCTTTCCATTTGAAACGGTGACTGTCAATGCACAGGGAAATATCACCAACCGCCGTAAAGAGGAAGCGAAATATTTTGAAGAAGACTTAGGGAATGGTGTCACCCTGGAAATGGTGCAGATACCGGGGGGAAAGTTTACGATGGGTTCACCACCAGGGGAAGCGCAACGAGAGTCAGATGAAAGTCCACAGCATCAAGTAACAGTTGAGGGGTTCTTCATGGGTAAATATGAAATTACCCAGGCGCAATATCAAGCAATTATGGGTAATAATCCTTCCAACTTCAAAGGTGAGAAACGACCTGTAGAAAATGTCAGTTGGGATGATGCAGTAGAATTTTGTCAAAAATTGAGCCAAAAGACAGGAAAAACCTATCGACTACCTAGTGAAGCCGAATGGGAATATGCTTGTCGTGCTGGAACCAAGACCCCATTTTATTTTGGTGAAACAATTACCATAGATTTAGTTAACTACAAGGGTGACTCTCCTTACGGCTCTGCACCAAAAGGGGAATATCGTCAACAAACAACAGATGTAGGAAAATTTTTGCCTAACTCTTTCGGTTTATACGATATGCATGGTAATGTATTTGAATGGTGTCAAGATGTATATAATAACAATTACCAGAGTGCGCCAAAAGATGGTAGTGCGTGGCTAACTGGTAAAAGTAATAACATGAAATTGCTGCGTGGCGGGAGTTGGGACTACAACTCTAGGTATTGCCGTTCTGCCCCTCGCAATGGTAATCAGCGAACGGGTCGTAACAATGATGTTGGTTTTCGCGTGGTGGCAGTGGCTGTGGCGTGAGTATTCCCCATGTCAGAGTTGGTAAGTGGGAATTTATCGAGCGTACATCAGGGAGTCCAGAATTGAACCAGCGAGGAAGGCGACAACCTCCGAATATCAAACCGAGTCGGATAGCTTGGTAGGTTGCAAAACCGAACAGTTGTTCGACTCAATTAATTATGCGACATTTAAAAGAAACTTCTAAAATTTAGCTCATTTTTAATTGTTCTAATTTTTGTTTAATCAAAATTTCAACTTCTTCAATCTCAGCATTCGATTTTGGGATGTCAAAAGTCTCTGGAGACGCTTCAGATGTAAAGCGGTCAACAAAAGCACGAAACGCTGCTTTGTTGTCGGGGTGAGCAATGACGAAGGCTCTTAACTCGTTTTTGCTCATGCTGCTAAAGTCTGGTTCAATCACAAGAACCTCCAAAAACCATTGCGATATATTTCTACCTCTATGTTATCTCCTGCCAAAATAAACACATTACCTGTTTGTTCATCGAGGCGGACAATGTAAATAGGAGTGAATGTATTGGTCAAAGATTGACATAGTATGACACACCTGATGCCTTGTTCAGCAGTTGGCAAGATTTGTATACCTCATAACCGCATAGCAACGTAATTGCGAATTGCGAATTGCGAATTGCGAATTGCGAATTGCGAATTGTTTTAATGGTGCGTTGTCACAAAGGTCAACGCACCATTATTTAAAGAAACGGCGAGTCCAAACAATCAGCTCACAGATGTCACTGTTTGGTTTACTACTGGACGTGCTTTTTTGCGGTCTGACCTGCGCGTTCCACCAGCCATTTCATATTCATCACTACTTTTGCCATAGTGAGATGCAACATTTAACAGCATTTGCTCAGAATAAGTATTCAACTCACGTTCTGCTTCTATTAATGCATTGTGTGTCTTATCTACTATTGTTTGTGCTTGATTATAAGCGGCTAGCTTTTCTCGTAATTCAATTACTTTAGTGTTGTAAGTAGCAATTGAAAACCCATTACTAAAGTCTAACCCAGGGTTAATTGTCTGCATTCCTTCAATCCGTCGTTCAGCTTTGGTCAGTGATATGGAGTTTCGTTTCCGTTGCGTCATATAGTTTTCCTGTTTGGATTAATTTATAAATAACCCTAATTTTATACACTGAGTTATTTATATATCATCAAAATACGCAATAAGCCGATGCACCAGCCACAGTGAAGTTACAGAATTATAAAAGCATTGGATGGCATTAGCCAACTAGATAAATGCACGTATATTTGCTGAAATTCATTGAGAAAAGTAGGTTTTGAAGTCGCAAAAGCTAGTTTTGAAGTCACAAAAGCTAGTTTTGAAGTCGCAAAAGCAGGTTTTGAAGTCGCAAAAGCAGGTTTTGAAGTCGCAAAAGCAGGTTTTGAAGTTGCAAAAGCTAGTTTTGAAGTCGCAAAAGCTAGTTTTGAAGTTGCAAAGCCTTTCATCTAATTCACAAAGACGTGATATAGCGGTTTTCGACCCAGTAAGGTACAATTTTGACCTCTCCCCTAAAAGGCTACGGTGTACACATAAGTCACCAGTTTTATCCCAATACTCTTGGGATAGCCAGAAAGCTGTCAATTTATTTCTGTTGAGATATGAGTTGAGAGATCAGCGAAGGGAAACTTAACAAACCAAAGTAGATATTGGGTTTCGTTTCTCAACCCAACCTACAATTAAGTCTCATTTGGAGTTTGACAACATCCTTAGTTTATTTGCGATCGCCTGTTTTGCCAGCCTTGAGTCTTTTGTTAACAGCTTCGACCGTCCATTTTATTTACAACACCCGAACTAAACTTAGACTATTTTGTTTTGCAATTCAGTACAATTTTAGGTAATTTGCCATAATATTAAATGTCCTAAATCAAAATATTCGCAACAAATAAAAAACTAAAACTCACTTTAGCTGAAGAAAGTATGATTTTTCAATCAAAGCCAGCAGCGGGATTTGAACTCGCGACCTTCCGATTACAAGTCGGATGCACTACCACTGTGCTATGCTGGCAATTTTGCTGATTACTCTCAAGTAGTAACCACAATTTATTATTTTACCATAAATAATCTATTTGTCTAGCTGTAATTGCTAAAAAATATCTCCCTCTTCAGAAATAAGCCTAGAAGACGAGAGATGGCAATATCGCTGCTTTTGTATGTTTAGATGGTTGAGTTGGCGTTGCAATTGTAGTGATTCCGATCGCTGATAAAGTTGATAAATTAGTATCCAAGGAATAGCGGATTGATTTGGTTGTCGGTCAATTCGTCATCACCTCTCCATTCATCCCACACTCTTGCTTTCTTTCGGAACGCTAACGCGAACGCGGTGAGATGTGTGTCTTCTGTCGGTTATAGCTAAAACTGTATTTTTTTAACACAGCTGAATAAAGGGACAGAAATATATAATTATTTTTTACAGATTACAAGCATGGCAGCATTGCTCGGACGAGATTTATTAAGTCTAGCGGACATCAGTTCTATGGAACTTCAAGAACTCCTGCAATTGGCAACTCAACTTAAATCACAACAGTTGCAGTTGCAGTGTAATAAAGTTTTGGGGTTGTTGTTCTCCAAAGCTTCAACTCGTACACGGGTAAGTTTTACTGTGGCGATGTACCAATTGGGTGGACAGGTAATCGATCTCAACCCTAATGTTACTCAAGTTAGTCGCGGTGAACCTTTAGAAGATACGGCGCGGGTGTTAGACCGATATCTGGATATTTTGGCAATCCGCACTTTTGCACAGGAAGATTTAGAAACTTTTGCTCACTACGCTAAGATTCCGGTAATTAATGCGCTTACCGATACAGAACATCCTTGTCAGGTATTAGCTGATTTATTGACGATTCAAGAAAGCTTTAACAGCCTTGCTGGGTTAACTTTGACCTACGTAGGTGATGGGAATAATATGGCTAATTCTCTGATGTTGGGCTGTGCTTTGGTGGGAATGAATGTTAGAATTGCTACACCTAGCGGCTATGAACCAAATTCTAGAATTGTAGAACAAGCAAGAGCGATTGCGAATAACCAAACGGAAGTTCTCGTCACTCACGATCCAAAATTAGCAGCTAAGGGTTCTGCTGTACTTTATACTGATGTTTGGGCGAGTATGGGACAAGAAGCAGAAGCAGATAACCGAATGCCAATTTTCCAGCCTTATCAAATTTCAGAGCAGCTATTAAGTCTTGCCGATCCACAGGCAATTGTTTTACATTGCTTACCTGCCCATCGTGGTGAAGAAATTACCGAAGCTGTTATTGAAGGTTCTCAATCACGAGTTTGGGAACAGGCAGAAAATCGCTTGCATGCCCAAAAAGCTTTACTTGCTAGTGTCTTAGGGGCAAAATGAAAAGAGTTAGCAGTTAAAAGTACAGACGCGATTAATCGCGTCTGTACAGGAGTCAAAATAGCGAGTGTGCGATTGGCTCCTGACTACTTGCTGATAAAAAATCCAAAATAAAAGGATAAAAGAAAAAAGAATATTCTTACTTTTACCTTTCATATTTTTACTTTTCTCTTGTTATGGGGAGTTTTTTGTAGTACTAATGTTCTAGAGACATTTATAATTACTTCCCGTTTTGTTTATGGAACGTCTAACAGAAGCTCAACAAGAACTTTACGAATGGTTGGCAGAATACATCCGATCGCACCAGCATTCGCCTTCTATTCGGCAAATGATGCAAGCGATGAACTTGAAGTCACCAGCACCAATTCAAAGTCGTTTAGAACATTTACGGACTAAAGGATATATAGAATGGACTGAAGGCCAAGCGCGAACGATTCGGATTTTGCGTCCTGTGAAGCAAGGTGTACCAATTTTGGGCACGATCGCTGCTGGTGGTTTAATAGAACCGTTTACTGATGCTGTAGATCATTTAGACTTTTCTAATTTCGATTTACCTGCCCAAACTTACGCTTTGCGGGTAGCTGGCGATAGCATGATTGAAGATTTAATTACTGATGGCGATGTGGTATTTCTGCGTCCAGTAGCTGAACCAAATCATTTAAAAAATGGTACTATCGTCGCCGCCAGAGTCGATGGATTTGGTACAACATTAAAACGTTTTTATCGCCAAGGCGATCGCGTTACCCTCAAACCAGCAAATCCTAAATACAATCCCATTGAAGTCATGGCTCAACAAGTGCAGGTGCAAGGTTCTCTCATTGGTGTTTGGCGCGGTTACAACTGAGTAGTAAGAAAGTGATGAGTTATGAGTGATCAGTGATGAGTTTTAAATTACTAACTCCTAACTCCCAACTCCTAACTCCTAACTCCTAACTCCTAACTCTTAACTCCTAACTTTCACTATGTACCTGACGAAAAATCCAGTGCAGCAACTGCCCACTTTCCGGTTGAAATTACCAATTGCAAGGGAAAGTAAGGGCAGTTATTACACTTTGCAACCATTACCAGGATGCCCAAGAATGCCTATATCTCTGCAATTGCGGCAATATCAGCGCCAAGCGATCGCTAGCTGGTTTACCAACAATGGCAGAGGGACGCTGAAAATGGCTACTGGTAGCGGTAAAACTATTACCGCACTAGCGATCACCTGTGAACTCTACCAACAGATTAATTTACAAGTTCTGCTGGTAGTGTGTCCTTATCGTCATCTCGTTACTCAATGGGCGCGAGAATGTGAAAAATTTAATTTGCAACCTATTTTAGCTTTTGAGAATTTACGCACTTGGCAAAGTCAACTTTCCACCCAAATTTATAATCTGCGTTCTGGTTCTCAACAGTTTGTCACTGTGATTACTACCAACTCTACTTTAATTGGAGATGGGTTTGGGTCTCAACTCAAATATTTTCCCGCCAAAACTTTAATTATTGGGGATGAGGCGCATAATTTAGGCGCACCCAAGTTAGAAGAAAGTTTGCCGCGCAGTGTTGGGTTGAGACTGGCTTTATCTGCCACACCGGAGAGGTATTTTGATGATTTTGGTACGCAATCTTTATTTGATTATTTTGGTCCAGTTCTCCAACCAGAATTTACTTTGAGGGATGCGATCGCTCAAGGTGCTTTGGTACATTATCTCTATTATCCGGTGTTAGTGGAATTAACCGAGGCAGAAAGTATTGCTTATTTGAAGCTAACTAAAAGAATTGGGCGATCGCTACTATATAGAGAACGAGAAAATGGACAAGCAGGATTTGAAAACAATGAAGATTTAAAGCCATTATTGATGCAAAGAGCAAGGTTAATTGGTGCGGCGGAAAATAAACTAACCGCTTTGCAAGATTTAATGAGTGATCGCCGCGAAACTACTCACACACTTTTTTATTGTGGTGATGGTTCCCAAGACGCGGGACAACGTTCATCGTTACGCCAACTTAAAGCTGTTGCTAAAATTCTCGGAGTGGATTTAGGGTATAAGGTAAGTACCTATACAGCACAAACAACTTTACAAGAAAGGGAAATTTTACGGCATCAATTTGAAAGTGGGGAATTGCAAGGTTTGGTGGCAATTCGTTGTTTAGATGAAGGTGTCGATATTCCGGCAATTCAAACGGCAGTGATTTTATCAAGTTCTGGTAATCCCCGCCAATTTATTCAGCGACGGGGGCGAGTTTTACGTCCTCATCCGGCTAAAGAACGCGCAACAATATTTGACATGATTGTTTTACCACCAGATTTAGATAGAGAAACTATAGAAGTTGAGCGTAATCTTTTGAAAAAGGAATTGCGTCGCTTTGTAGAGTTCGCTGATTTAGCTGATAACGCAGGGGAAGCAAGAATGAAGTTACTTGATTTACAAAAGCGATATGGTTTATTAGATATTTGATGATCAACTATATAGTTGTATTATTTTGTAAAATTTTTCAAGTTTTTAAAAAATAAGTATTAAATATGAGATAATAAAATTATGAGTTTTATTATAATCGGATTTAAATGCATTTAAAAATTTTACTTACATCCCATTATGATCTATATTGTTAATATTAATAATACCAGAAGACAATTCAATAATAAAGTCTTTTTTCAAGAAAATTATAAATGTGAAAAAATAGTTTTTGCAAAATAAAAGATAACGCTAACAGTGGCTTTACGGAGGTAAATGCACTACTAAAGGAAGTTAAAATATAGAAAAACTATATTTCCAAACTGAAGATGTCACAAGAGGCGAATATCGATGATGTGCAGGAACCAATAACCAAGGCTCCGCCAGAAGTACGGCGAATTATTGAGCGGGTATGGAAGCTAGAAAAAGGCAGGCTAGATAAAAAGATTAACAGCCATATAAATGATAATATTTTGGACATAATTAAGGAAGAGGTGCGATGAAGCTGACTTCAATCAAGCTATGCAACTTTCGCTCCTTTTATGGTACGACACCAGAGATGCTTTTAGCAGGTGGAGATGTTCATAACACAACGATTATTCATGGCAATAATGGCTCTGGAAAAACTAGTTTACTGAATGCCTTTACTTGGGTATTATATGAGAAATTTAGTGCAGCCTTTGCATCGATAGAGCAGTTGGTAAATAAGCGGGCGATCGCAGAAGCTCAAAAAGGTCAAGCTGTAGAATGTTGGGTAGAGATTGGCTGGGAACATGAAGGTAAACGCTATCGAGTTAAACGCGCCTGTCGGGGTTATAAAAACGAAGGTGATTTTGACACTGGTAAAACTCAATTAACCATGTGGGTTGGTGGCGACGATGGTAAATGGAATATACCAATTCAGCAACCGGACGATATAATTAATCAAATTTTACCCGCTACTTTACATCAATATTTTTTCTTTGACGGCGAACGAATTGAAGAAATAGTCCGTTCTGATAAAAAAGCTGAAATTGCTGAAGCTACAAAAATTTTCTTGGGTGTGGAAGTAATCAACCGTTCTATCAGACATTTGGGAGATGCTAAAAAAACTTTAGAAAATGAGTTACAGGCTATTGGTAACTCGCAAATCAAACAACTATTACGACAGCAAGAAAAGATAGAACGTGAGCGCGAACGCATTACCAAACGACAAACTGAAATAAAAGAAGAGTTAGAATATCAACAAACTTTTAAAAAAGAGACAAGTAACCGTTTACGAGAACTGAGTGCTGCTAAAGAATTGCAAGAAAGATGGCAGGATTTAGAATCGCAGAAAATAGCGAATCAAGAAGAATATAAAAAAACGAAAGACGCGCTCAAAAAAGTTATTTCTGCACGGGGTTATACAGTTTTACTCTCAGAAACTACAGCACAGTTCCGAGAAATTATCAATGATTTTAAGCAACGCGGCGAGTTAACATCAGGAATTTCAAGAGAATTTGTGAATGATTTACTAAATTCTCAACGCTGTATTTGTGGCGCAGAATTACACGAGGGTAATCATTCTCATACTCATGTGAGTACGTGGTTAAACAAAGCAAGTTCTTCGGCGGTGGAAGAAACTGCAATTCGGATGAGCGCACAAGTAGATGAAATTGATAAGCAAGCGATACGATTTTGGGAAGAAGTTGATAGAGAACAAACTAGGATTAATCAGTTAAGGCAAAGCATATCTCAAATTGAAGGAGATTTAGACAATATTCAAGAACGGTTACGAAAAGATGCTAATGAAGAAATTAGCAGTTTACAAAAACGTTTAGATGAAATTGAAAGTAAAATTGATGAATTAAATCGAGAACAAGGTGCAAATCAGCAGCAAATTGCTCAACTCAAAACTGAAATTGAAGGTTTAAACAAGCAAATCGCTAAACAAAAGCTGAATGAAGATAAGCAGACTTTAGCACAGAGACGAATTAATGCCACTCAAGATTCAATCGAACGGTTAACGGAAGTTAGAAATCGTCAAGAACAACAATTTCGCCTGCAACTAGAAAAGCGAGTACAAGAAATATTCATGGAGATTTCTGTTACTCCATACATTCCTAAAATTAGTGAAAAATATGAACTGACGTTAGTAGAAAATACTACAGGGATAGAAGCACCAGTTGCAGCATCCACGGGTGAGAATCAAATTCTCAGTTTATCCTTTATTGCCAGCATCATAGACAAAGTACGGGAATGGAGTGAGAAACGAAAAATGATGATGATTCCCGATAGTAGCACTTTCCCAATTGTGATGGATTCACCGTTTGGTAGTTTGGATGAAAATTCGCGGCGACACATTGCCAAAACAATTCCCCAATTAGCGAATCAGTTGATAGTTTTAGTTACTAAGACTCAGTGGCGGGGTGAAGTAGAAGCAGAAATGACAAATAGAATTGGTAGAGAATATGTGCTTACGTATTACTCATCTAAACCAGATTGCGAACAAGATTATATTGAGTTGGGTGGAGAAAGATATCCTTTAGTGAAACAAAGTCCGAACGAGTTTGAATATACTGAAATTATCGCAGTTGAACAGGATAGGTAATTATTACGCACGGGCGCAGAGAAAGACTTTTGCAAGGAATCTGATGATTTCGCGCATTCGCTGTTAGGCATTCTCATAGAGTAGGCGCAAAGGTTTTTTACAGAACTGATGTAAAATCCCTCTCAAACTCTTATTCCTCCGTGTTCTCTGTCCCTCTGTGGTATCCTTCTCCTTCAGAGACGCTACGCGAACGGGAAGCCCTCCGGGTTCAGCAGTCGCTCATGGGGGAAACCCCCAAGACCGCGCGGCTTCACCGCTTTGCGTCTACGATTTTCCATTTAGTTAAAGTTGAGAAAAGTGATTTTTGAGAAGGAATCAGGTTATGGTTGCGAGTCCAGACAGAAATTATATGTCTCCCTACGAATATTTGGAATGGGAACAAGGCCAAGAAATTAAATATGAATATATTGATGGTTAAGTTTTCGCCATGACTGGGGGTACTCTTCCCCATAATGATATTGCTTTAAACTTAGCTTCAGTGTTAAAAAGTCACCTGCGAGGAAGTGGATGTCGTGTGAATATGGCGGATGGGAAAGTAGGTGTATCTGAAAACGGGTCTTTTCATTATCCCGATGTTGTGGTGAGTTGCAATGAACGGGATAAACAAGCTATTCAATTTCTCCAATATCCTTGTTTAATTGTTGAAGTTCTGTCCCCAAGTACGGAAGCTTACGACCGAGGTAAAAAATTTACGCGGTATCGTCGCATTCAGACTTTGCAAGAATACGTCCTCATCGATGCTGAAAAAATTGGTTTAGATTGCTTCCGCTTAAATGATAGAGGACTCTGGAAGTTACACCCTTATGAAGCAGGGGATGAGGTTGATTTAACCAGCGTTGATTTTCCGCTTTCCGATATCTTTGATGTATGAAAATGTTCAGTTTCCTATTTAAATAGCGATCGCCCACATACTAGTATAAATTAATGCGTTATAAGTGTGATCGCTTTGAGATTTTGGTTAAAATAGTAACAATGTAGATATTAAAACAATGGCTGAAACTGGCAGAATCAGGGTTGCTAAAGATAAGGCTGAGTTGGTGAAGGATTTAACATCTTCAGATGGTGGAACAGGGCCTTTTAATACTTTTGCTGATGTAATTGTGTTTGCAGCAGCTTTGGGTGCAAAGCATAAAAAGCGGGTGGCTTTGGGAGAGATTTCTAAAAGAGAACCGTCGCCAATCAGGATAGAGTATTTTGCCTCAATAGGAAATGATATTTTAATAAAATTATTAGCAATTAATGAAACTAAAGATATCAAAACCCTAACTCTCAATGAAGAAGAATATGAAAGACAACGCAACAGTATTTTTGAAGAATATGCTAACGGTGGACTAGAGATATTACAAAATGAATTGCGTGGCTCAGTAGATTACTCAGAGCGAATTTTATTATTTCTCAATTATGAACGAACTAATACAGAGCAACAGGACGAGGAATTTGATCTTACCAAGTTCCTCTCTTAATTTTTAAGTGCTGTTTATCAGTAATGATTTATATCCATTCCAGTCGGATTTTTGCTATCTTGACTGCATCCGTTACAGCATTTGCAGCAGTAGATAACTTATAAGGTTTATCTGGGTTTTTAGGTTTAGGATCTATTCTAACTACGTTATCCTTCCAAAGTTCGTTTTCTCTTGACCAATCTAGTTGTGCTAGTTGTAAAACTTTTTCTTCATTAAAAGAATTGTTTTCTGATTCGTGTATATAGTGCAATAAACGCCCTAAAACTTCCAGTCCCACACTTACACCTAAAATACAGTCTTCTTTAAATGCAGCTATTTCATCTGTTGTTAGTTCTTCAACACTTGTATCAGCAATATACTCAGTGTTACTGCATTCTGAAAAAAATCGATTAAGACAAATAACCAAAGCATCAGATGCTTGATAAACATCATAATCTCGAAGTTGATTACTTGGATCATTAGTAAAAACGCAACTTACAAACCTAGCTATAAAATTAGTTGTGTAAATCAGCTTTTGTTTTGTTGCAGGACTTGATTTAATCTTTTCTGTCTTACCCTGAAACATTGGCACTCGTTTTATTAATTCTTTAGTAATGCCAACTCGACCAGAGAACTCACCAAATGATAATAACAATGATTTATCTAGTTGTTTGGTTTGAGCCATGTCTCTGAAATCTGCCTGACACTGTTGAAAGTCACCCTCTAAAACTAGAGTAATTGCAAAATCATCATCACTGATTAAGTGGCTTTCAGTACTTTCTATTAATTCGTGAATTGCACGTTTACGATGTTGTCCATCCGTTATATCTAACTTGACTCCACGACGAATAACAACCAGACAAATGCCCCTACCCAGTTCAAGAATTGTTATGTCTTTTGGAGCTACATTAGCAGTCAGAGTTCCGACAATCCAAGGTTTTCCTTTTCGGGAACGTTCAACAATATATTTTTGAATTTCATCAGCATGACCTTTAACCTCTGGGCGATTTTTACCAGAATCAGGATCATTCCCAGTGGATGGTTTGGCTTGCAGAAGACCAGAAAAGTCACTCGCAGGTACATTAATTTGCAGCATTGTGCGCTTTCCTTGCCTAAAAATAAGTCCTGGATAGCAGCGATCGCGATGATATTGTGAGAAGAATGGCTCAATAAAGGAGCTAAACTGAGCTTTTATCTGAGGGGAAATGCTATTACTACCATCCTCATTTGGTTGAGCCATATAAATACCTAATAAAAATTAGTAGATGTTAGCAAACATGATATGCAACCCTTATGAACTATAGCATCGGTAAAAACCACAGTGCAAAATCTCTACCCAACTCTGCTAGTTCAGGATATGTGGAAGTCCTACAGCTTTTGGTTCAACAAACTTGCCATCAAAACCTATAGTTTTATCTTCCATAGTTCTGGCATCTGCCAAAGCTTTACGAAGTTCAGCACGTTCCATCTGATCTTGAATTCCACCCAGAATATAAACCAGTAACTTTGCCGCTAAATCTCGTCCAGCAACCTGCACTCGCTTTTTATTTGGGTCATACAAAACCCCATACCAAATAGATTGCGGATATTCCATACCACTAAAACCACTTTGCTGGTCAAACTTCCTCAGCTTCTTAAAAATATCGAACAGAGAGAAACCTTTTTTAAATACCAAAATTCCGATAGCTTGCGCTAATGCAACTTGAGCAACTGGACGAAAAAGCATATTTCCTTCACCTCCATCTTTCTCAAAGCTGAAGCGCCGTAAAGCTGGTGTATCCTCGTGTTCTAAAATCTTATAACTGGGAAGACCAGCTAAAGAATCAAATAGCTTTTTGAATTCCTCAATTCCCTGCTCAAGTTCTTCATCCTCTGGACGCATGGGAATTAAACCTTTCTCCAAGGGTTTCCAGTGAGGAAACTTTTGACCCAAATATCGCTCAGACATATCTTGCAGAGCTTGCAAAGTTGTTAAAACTGTAGAATTGGAAGCCACTGTTGCACTATTCCAATTAACACGAGGATTGCGCTCTTGTCGTTGTTTTAATAGTGGATGTGTAACTGCAATTTTTCTAGCAACGATCGCAAAACCATCATCTTCATTCAACTGTGTTAGCTGACCTTTAGTCAAGGGTGCAGCCATCAGATTAACATGAACAAAAATCGATCTCACTCTCCGCCTCGCTTCAGTGCGAGTTTCCCCAGCCGCTACCGCATAGATGAATTCAATACCAATTTTTTCCTTGGGTAAATTTTGCAAGTAAGCAAGGTCTACTTGGTACTTTTCTATCAAATCATTGACTGTAATAAAACTGTCATCAGCAGCTTTATCTTTTTTATAGCGCTGGAGTTTGCGAGTTTTAATTAACTCCATTAATCCCTGCACCCCCATTAATCGGTGTTGACCATCTAGTGCATAAATAGTTACATCATCCTCAGAAATATTTAGCAGACCTATTTTACTGTCTTTATCTAAAGGTATAAAATCAGTAGTAGACTTTGTGGCGCGCCCTTCACTATCCCATTCAGCAGCTTTGGGATTATCCACCCACGGTTGATTAATTACTACCAATACCGGCGGAAATTTGTGATTTTGTCGAGCTGCTAAATACTGCACTAACGGCGCTTGACGTGACCAATCAAGGGGACGCTGCTGAATTTCATCAATAGTATCTGCGTCAATCTCAACATTCTCAGTCTCAGGATTGTACTTTTTCTGAAACAGAGGTAAGCCAGAGGCGAAGTGAACCCGACCTGCAAACCATTCCAGTGTAACAGAGCTAACATAAGCCTCAGTACCACCCATCTCGGTTTTTTGAACGAGAATCTGATCTTTTTTCCCTAAAAACTTCTCTAGGAGTAAAGCTAGTACTTGTTTTTCCTTGTTTTCTCGTTCCAGGTACTCTCTAGCGATATCAGCAGTTGGATCAGAGTCTTTCATGTTAATTTTTAAAAACTAAAGAATATAAAGCAGTTTACATTGTCTAAAGTATTAAATACGAATGTTTACTTTTTAAAAATTATTAAAAAATGCTATTTTCAAAAGATGATCATCAAACAACAAATAACTGCAACTTTCAGTTATAGCGGTTATATATAATACAGATAAAATCTAAACAAAGTCCGCGTAGGCGGACTTTGTTTGTGTGCCAGTAAATTTTGGTGGGAAGGGCGTTTATCGGTCGCCCATATAAAAGAATTAAAGAAAATGCTTGTTCAGATAGGGAGGAGAGAAATGGCTACAGCACAACAACCAGAAAATAAAGTTCAGGAAACGCGTACTGTAGCAGATTTAGTGGAAGATATCAAAGTTCTTACCACTGAAATTCAAGAATTGTACTGTTTAGATGAGATACCTTGGGTTGTGGGTTACTCAGGGGGTAAAGATAGTTCATGCGTACTACAAATAGTCTGGAATGCGATCGCAGCACTACCACCCGAAAAGCGGACTAAAACAATATACGTTATCACCACAGACACACTGGTAGAAAATCCAATCGTTGCTGCTTGGGTACGCAATTCTCTAAAACAGATGAAATCTGAAGCTGAAACACAAGGATTACCATTTGCACCCCATTTGCTACAGCCAGATTTTAAAGAGACATTTTGGGTAGGTTTGATTGGTAAAGGTTATCCAGCACCGCGAGGAAAATTTCGTTGGTGTACAGAACGCCTGAAAATTAATCCCTCTAACCGCTTTATTCGTGATGTGATTCGAGCGAGCGGAGAAGCAATCGTTGTGTTGGGGACTCGCAAAGCTGAAAGCACAAAACGTGCTAGCCGAATGAAAAAATTGGAAGCCCAACGGGTACGCGATCGCCTCAGTCCTAATATGAATTTGCCAAATTCTTTGGTTTATAGCCCTATTGAAGACTGGCAAAATGATGAAGTCTGGATTTATCTTATGCAGTGGGATAACCCTTGGGGGTACAGCAATAAAGATTTATTTACCATGTATCGAGGTGCTTCTGCTGATAATGAATGTCCTTTAGTTGTCGATACATCTACCCCTAGTTGTGGTAGCTCTCGTTTTGGTTGCTGGGTTTGCACACTGGTTAGTCAAGATAAATCGCTGGCGGCGATGATTCAAAATGATGAAGAGAAAGAGTGGATGCAACCTTTACTTGATTTCCGTAAAGAATTGGATGCTGAAGAAACCCGTGATAAAAGAGATTTCAGACGTAGAAATGGTGGTGTCCAACTTTATGAACGTAACTTAGAAGATGGGACATCTATTGAACCTATTCCTGGCCCATTTATTAAAGAAGCGCGGGAAGATTGGTTAAGAAAATTGCTTACAGTTGAAAAACAAATTCGTCAAATAGCGCCAGAAAATATGCGCGATATCACCCTAATTACTTTAGAAGAGATGAGCGAAATTCGCCGCATTTGGCTAGAAGAAAGACACGAATTTGATGATAGCTTACCCCGCATTTATCAAGAAGTAACTGGCGAAGAATTTCAAGACCCCCGTCCTGGTGCTGACCTTAGCTTATTAGGTAGCGATGAATGGGCTGTATTAGAAGAAATCTGTGAAGGTGACGCAATGCACTTGGAACTCATGGCGAAATTGTTAGATACAGAACGCCAATTTCGTAAAATGTCGCGGCGCGTGGGAATCTATGACACACTAGAAAAATGTTTTACTACTAGTTCGCGTTCTAAAGATGAAGCAGTGAAAAATGCTCATTTGAAACGGGATTTGAAAACAGCAGTTGAACAAGGTGATATTGAAAAGGTTAAGCAGCTAACTTTAGCAGATTTTGTCGTCACAAATGCACAAGCTGACGTAACCAATACTACACAATCTGCTGATGATGCTAACACTTGGGCAAATATAAAATTTAAAAATAGAGAGACGAAGCTTTAAGTTTGCTGTTCATCTTTGTCAGCATCTGCCAAGTACAGTCTGATAAACTCTTCTGCTGCGGCTGGATTAATTTTCTTCAGTGCATCCCGAATTTCTAGCACCCCCTCAGCTACAGGGTCCATTATCTCATTTACCCAGCGATTAACATTTGAGCGTCCAGTTCCCATTGTCACTGCTAACTTATTTTGGCTAATGCCATGTGTCTCTAATACCTGTTTCAGAGCTTTTCCTGCTTTTCCCATGCTTCTGATTGTGTCAAAGGCTTTTAACCAAGTAAATGTCCCGTATAAGCGACAAAAGGTGTAAGATATTTATGTCCCGTATACGGGACATAAATATCTCTAGCAAAATATGTGAGTTCCAATGACTAAAAGCTTTTTGGCAGATACCTTTTCAACCACCTCGCCGCTTGTTTGTGCCAACGAATCTCAAGAAACAACACCAAGGAGAGAGTCTGTAAAAGTAGTAATTTATGGTTTTAAAACAGGTGTTAGTAACACAATTTTCACCCTTTACAAGCTGGGTTTTGCTCAAGTTAATGAATGGAGTCCTTTATTACCTAGTCCCAACCCTGGAGAAGTGATGAGTATTTTAACTAGGCACATTATGACAACGTGATTGTAATTCGACTAGTAAAAAATATGGTAGGGTGGGCAATGCACACCCTATAAAAATAACGGGACAATGTTGAATGAATTCCATTGGCCATATATTTTATTCTTAAATATCAATGATATTTCTTGAACTTGTACTACAAAACTTTGGCCCTTACTCTGGAAGACAAGTAATCAATCTTGACCCAAGAAAAGATGAAAATCCGCGCCCAATTATCCTTTTAGGTGGGATGAATGGCGGGGGAAAAACTACGCTGATGGATGCTATTCGCCTAGCTCTTTATGGTCATCGCGCTCAATGTTCTACCCGTGGGAATTTGAGTTATAACGATTTTTTGAACCAATGTGTTAATAGTAAAGCTAACCCTGCCGAAAAAACCCGGATTGAATTAGTTTTTGAACACATTGAAGATGATAAACCAGTAAAATATCGGATTGTCAGAACTTGGGAAAAAAATCCTAAAGATGGTAAAGATTATTTGGGAATTTTAGGCGATGATGATACTTGGCCTGTTGAATCTTTGGTGAATACCTGGGATGACTATATAGAAAATCTATTACCATTAGGAATTTCTAATTTATTTCTCTTTGATGGTGAACAAGTAAGAAACCTTGCAGAACAGGAATCACCACCACTAATTGTAATTGAAGCTATTCGCGGACTTTTAGGGCTAGAATTATCTGATCGTTTAGCAGTTGATTTGGAGATTTTAGTTAACCGCAAACGTAAAGAAATGGCTGATACTAAAGATTTAGCTAATATAGAAGAAATTGAAAAAAGGTTAACGCAGCAGCAAGAAGATTACCTAGTTAAAGAAGAAAAATTAGCCCATTTTAAAAATCAACTTGAAGAATTAGAAACCATACAGCGAGAAGTTTTAGATAAATACGTTTCGGAAGGAGGTAAAATCGCTGCTGAACGCAATCAACTAGAACAACAACAAAAAGAGAAAACTGCCGCAGCAGAAAACATTCGGCAGTCAATGTGTGAATTAGCAGCTGATGTATTACCTTTGAAGCTAATTTATAATTTACTGAATCAAGTACAAGCACAGGGAGCAAATGAATTTCGCTATCAACAGGTACAGTTAGCTAGAGATGTTTTACTTGAACGAGACAAACGCTTACTAAACTGGCTAAGTGAATTAGCGATCGCATCTGAAAAAATTGATAAAATTAACTCTTTTTTAGCTAAAGATATTGATAGTTTATATACAGCCAACTCTCAATCTGAATCACCTTGGTTATTAGCTGATGAGGAAAGCTTGAGTCAATTGGATAATGTCAGATATTATTTGCAAAATGCTTTAAATACTGCAAAAGAAAAATTAAATATTCTCAAAAATTTAGAAGAAGAAATTATCAATTTAGCAAGACAAGTGCAAACAGCAGCAGAACCAGAAGCCTATAAAAAGCTGCGCGAAGCTGTGGAAGAAGCACAAAATCAAGTTTCTGAAGCTAAAGTAAATTATGAAATAACTCGCCAGAAGTTAGCTGAGTTAGCAACTGCCCTTGAAAAGACCAAAAAAGAATTACAAGAATATACTGTAGAAAATCTTGAGCGTAAAAATAAAGATCATATTATTACCTCAGCAGCTAAAGTTCAAGAAACGCTTAAGATTTTCCGGGAAAAACTAACCTTAAGAAAGCTCAATAAATTAGAGGAAGAAGTTAAAAATTGCTTCCTTTATCTCCTCCACAAATCAGATTTAGTACATCGCATTGCCATTGATAGCAATACTTTTGGACTTTACTTGTATGATTTCAATGGTAAACCAGTCCCTAAACATCGCCTCTCGGCTGGCGAAAAACAACTACTAGCGATCGCCTTCCTCTGGGGTTTAGCCAAAATCTCTGGACACCGCTTACCAGTAGCAATCGATACGCCACTAGGTAGACTAGACTCCTCTCACCGCAGTAACTTAGTTGAACGTTACTTTCCATCTGCCAGTCACCAAGTAATTTTGTTATCTACGGATACTGAGATAGGAAAGAAAGAAGTTGAAACACTGAGAGAAAATGAAGCGATCGCTCGTGAATACCTACTCAAATACGACTCCTCCAGCCGTCAAACAACAGTCATAAAAAATCAATATTTTTGGTAGTAGATATCGTCTAAAAAAGATATTTACAATATGTTTAACAACCATTGAAAAGTAGATAAGTAATCATGAAATCACCGCATTTACTAAAAATAAAGCGTGACCTACGTACTTTATCATTAGAATAATTAGAATGGATATTAAAAATTATCACAATAAAAGTGCAATAAAAGAAGCAAATTATAGATAAATTTACTAATGTGAAATATATGAATGAACAATTAGCTGCAATAGCTAGTGATTTAGATATCAAAACAGAAATTACCTCTATCAATAATGAATTTGGTGTTACAGAAATGGATAGTTTAGAAAAACTGTGAGCATCGAGAGAGGACAAATTTATTTTGTTAATCTTAATCCAGTGCTGGGTCGAGAACAGGCAGGAACAAGACCAGTTTTAGTATTATCTATAGACGTTTGGTTTCCACTTCACTCAATCCAATCAGGTCCTTTGAAGAAACTTCCGTCCTCCCAAAAAGTTTTAAATACCAAAACGCCTTCTCCGACAAAAGGGAAATTTTTGGCTCCCCTGAAGTCAGTTTTGATGAATTTTGCAGTACCACTAATCGCTGCCCTGTAGAGGTTAGCCCCATCAAATATAGCAGCAGTCAAGATAGCATCGTTGAGATTGGCATTGGAGAAGTCAGTCTCAATGCAATCAGCACCACTCAAGTCAACTCCTTGCAAATTCGCATAACTGAGATTGGCATTAGTGAGGTTAACACAAAGCATTTTAGCTCCACTCAAGTTGGCATGGCTCAAGTTGGAGCCACTCAAATCAACACCTATCAAATCGGCTCCGCTCAAGTCAATTTCTCGCAAATCTTCTCCATCCAACCCGGACGAACTGATTCTAATCCCAGCAAAGTCTCTCTCGCCAGCCGCATATCTCTTAAGCAACTTTCGCCGTTCAATAAACTTTCTTTCATCTTCCATAATTTACCTCTTGGATCAACTGACATATATATTTGGGTTTATAAACAAAAACTACTTCAATTTTTAGGAAGATTATGGAATCACCAATCGAACGTATTCGCCTATCCCAAACAGCCAAAGACCAACTTACCAAACTTAAACGCAGCACAAAAATTGACCAATGGAATATCCTATGTCGTTGGGCATTTTGTCGTTCCCTAGCAGAAGTAACCGCACCCTCCCCCGTCCCAATTCCCCAGGATAGCAACGTCGAAATGACTTGGCGCGTCTTTGGCGGCGAAATGTCCGATATACTCCTCCTCGTCCTCAAGCAACGCTGTCACAATGACGGCTATCCCACCGACAAAGAAACCCTCGCCACCCAATTCCGTCTGCACTTACATCGCGGTATTGGTTACTTAGCAGGCGATCCAAATATCAAGAAAATTGAAGATTTAATTGAACTAGCGGTTAAAAATTGAAAGGATATTAGTTGATTGTTAACTGTTCACTGTTAACTGACAACTAATATTATGCCTGAAGCGCTAGAAATTGAGCGTCATAGAGCTGCGATCGCTCGCACTGATTTATCTCGCCCCGTGCGATTGGCAATAGAATGGGCAATCCTACATCAAGACACCACTTTTTTTGACTACGGTTGCGGCTACGGTGGTGATGTCTGGCGAGTAAAAAACTTAGGCTACACCAGTGCAGGCTGGGACCCTTACTACCATCCCGATGTACCACGCACCGCAGCCGATGTGGTTAACTTGGGTTATGTCCTCAATGTCATTGAAGACTCAGAGGAACGTCGTCAAAGCCTAATCCAAGCTTGGGAACTTACTGGGAAAGTTTTAATTGTCGCGGCTCAAATTTTAATTAACGCTCCCAGCAAAACCCAACTTGCTTACAATGATGGCATTGTGACACGCCGCAATACTTTTCAGAAATATTACGAACAAGAAGAACTTAAAACTTATATCGATGAAGTCTTAAATGTCGATGCAGTACCGATCGCTTTAGGTGTCTACTTTGTTTTTCGAGATGAAACTGAAAAAGAAAGTTACAAAGCTATCCGCTTTTTTTCTACCACTTCTACACCGCGAGTCCACATCCCCGTTAAGCGGTTTGAAGACTATCAAGAACAACTGCAACCTCTCATGGCTTTTTTTACCAAGCGCGGTAGACTGCCTGTAAAAGGCGAATTGGAAAATGAACAGGAGTTATTAAGCGAATTTGGTAACTTTCGCCGCGCCTTTGGGGTAGTTTTACAAGCTACCGACGAAGCAGAATGGGATGCGATCGCTTACCGTCGTTCTCTCGATATCCAAGTTTATCTCGCCCTCACCCACTTTGATCGACGCCCTGCATGGCAAAAACTAGCCCCAGAAATACGTCACGATATCAAAGCCTTTTTTAGTAGCTATGAGGAAGCTTGTCAAGTAGCCGACCAAAAACTTTTCAGCTTAGGTAAACCTGGGGTAATTCAAACTGCCTGCGAAAAAAGCAAAATTGGTAAACATACACGCGGTGCGCTTTACGTCCATGTTTCGGCACTTGCTGCACTTGACCCTATACTCCGAATTTGTGAAGGTTGCGCTAGTCGTACCATTGGGCGTGTCGATGAAGCCACATTAATCAAATATCACACTGATAAACCGCAAATATCCTATCTGTCTTACCCCGAATTCGACACTGATCCCCATCCGGCGTTAAAAGCCAGTATCGGTATTGATTTAAAAACTCTCTTCGTCACTCATCGAGACTACAAAACTAGAGCAAATCCGCCGATTTTGCACCGTAAGGAAACATTTGTTACCAACAACTACCCTGGTTACGAAGAATTTGCTAAACTCACCCAACAAGAACAGGAATTAGGGCTGCTGAACCAAAAAAGCGACATTGGTACGCGTGAAGGTTGGGAAAAATGCCTTGCTGAACACGGGGTAGAAATAAGGGGACATCAGGTTTATTCCATTAAGGAAAATTAAGGAATAATCACACTGTTAGAGTATTGCTGATATGTATCTTAAATAAAGTAAATCTTAGCAGGTTTGTGTGCTTACACCAAATTGACAGCAGTTATGGCAAGATAACTGCAATTCAATTAAATAAAAAGGAATCTTCAAGATTGTGCAAGTAAATAAATCGCTGCTACGAATTTTTGGCAGCCCGAAGATGGGAGCTTTGTTATTTCTTGGCTTTTCATCAGGATTGCCGTTGTATTTAACCAGTCAGACATTACAAGCCTGGTTGACCAAAGAAGGAATTAGCTTGGCAGCGATCGCCGCTTTTAGTTTAGTAAAGCTGCCCTATTCTTTAAAATTTCTCTGGTCGCCTTTACTAGATAGATTTGTACCGCCTTTTTTGGGGCGGCGTCGAGGTTGGCTGGTAATTACACAAGTAGCATTACTGTTAAGTATAGCTGCAATGGCTCTACAACACCCATCCCAAGGGTTACAACCTTTAATAATTGCTGCTGTTACCGTTGCCTTTTTGAGCGCTAGCCAAGACATTTTAGTTGATGCTTACCGTACTGATGTAGTGGAAGTAGAAGAAAGAGGTGCTGGAGCATCTATTTATTTATTGGGTTATCGCATTGCCATTCTAGTAACCGGTTATGTCACCTTATTTTTGGCAGACAGAATTCCTTGGCAAGCTGTTTACTTATTGATGTCGCTGTTGATGCTCGTAGGACTGGTAACTTCTATTTTTGCACCAGAACCAGTTTTACGCGATCGCCCGCCTCAGACTTTATCTGCCGCAGTCAAATTACCCTTTCTTGAATTTTTCCAGCGTTATGGCTGGCTACAAGGACTTTTAATCCTGATATTCATTGTAATCTACAAGTTGGGGGATTCTTTACTGAAGAATGTGTCCACCCCATTTTTGTTAGATAAAGGGTTACATTTCACTCAAACCGATATCGCATTTCCTGGTGCATTGGGAATTTTCGCCACTATTGTTGGCACCTTGGCAGCAGGAGCAGTCATGACCAAAATTGGCGTTAATCGCTCGCTTTGGATATTCGCCATTATGCAAGCTGTCGGCAACTTGGCTTTCTTTGCGTTAGCAGTAGTAGGTAAAAACTTTTATCTAATGTTAGCTGCCGTTAATATAGAACAATTCTGTGCCGGTTTAGAAACAGCTGCTTTTGTTGCATTTTTGATGAGTCTTTGTAACCAAAGCTTTTCAGCTACACAGTACGCCTTACTTTCGAGTTTGCAAGCTTTTAGTAGAGATATTCTCACCGCTCCAGCAGGTACATGGGCACAAACCATCGGCTGGTCTACATTCTTTCTATTCACAGCAATAGCTGCTTTGCCGGGATTAGTATTATTGCCATTCTTTGCCCCTTGGAATCCAAAGCCAGTGGTAGTATTATCCAGACCAGGATTAGACGACTAAAAAGAGGATATATGGGGAATCAAGTAGTTATTGCTGTCGGCACATTTATTCTCTTACTCACTGGTTTATTACTTGGGTATGTTCTGTCGCAGTTAGTTCTAGGATTTCTAGCATTTAACCTCCTAACTTTTTTCGGAACACTTAGCCTAATTTTAATTTTTGGTACACTTTATTACGTTTTATTTTGGCAGTTGCGGAGAGATCAGTCCCGACCATCAACTATAAATGAAGGGATGCGAAATCAGGTAGACGATGGTGTATCTGATAGTTATCTCAAAAACAGGTTAATCGCTAAATTATCCGGTGACACTGCTGCTGCCGAACGGTTAATTGAACAAGCAAAGGAGACTTATCCTGGGATGCCGGAAAATTGGTATTGTGAGAGAGTCCTTGATGACTTAGAGCGCGATCGCCAATAGTGCTGAAGCAGGGGGAGTAGGGGGCAGATTAACAATTCAAAATTCAAAACTTGTACTGAGCGTAGCCGAAGTATTCAAAATTCAAAATTCAAAATTTAAGATATTTTCAGACGGGGATTTAAACCCCGACTGAAAATGCCAAAAGGCAAAGTGGCTCCGACTTTGCGCTAAGTGTAGACTTAGGGGTCTTAAACCCTTTAATTTACGATAAAAAATTAGCTCTTTCCCATCTGCTTCAAGCTTTGTGCCCCATTCTCCATTATCAATACACAGAAAATCGCTAAAATCAATCAAGAATACTTCACAAATCTTTAGCTAGGCTCTCATAAAAGTTCATAGCTCTCCCTGCAATTAAAATATGGCTATTTTTCGTCAGTACATCGCCCCCTTGCTTGTCGTTTTGGTATTTGTCTTTGCCCTCGTGGCAGTTAGCGCCCGGATCTTTTTACCATCCGATATGGCAGCACCCGCACCAATTGAAGAAGTGGGGATAAGTTATCAACCCACTTCTGCTAATTTGCCACCAGCAGCACAAAACTCAGCTAGCTCAGTTAATCAACGTTAGAAGTGTCTGAGCAACTACTATCTGGTTATATTATTCGTCGTGGTTCCACATTAGATCGCTCGCTGCTGCTCAAGTTCATGCAGCAAACTTACCAGGATCTTTTTCCCAATGAGGATTTCTCTCACCTAGAACAAACAGTTAAGCAATACTTTTCTAGTGATACACCCTTATGGTGGGTAGAAGAAGGGGAGCAGGGGGAGGAGAGGAAGCAAGGGAGCAAGGGAGAATTTTCCTCTCTGCTAAGAGCACCCCGCCCCTCTGCCTCTTTTCAATGCCCCATCGCCTGCCTCTGGGTGGGCAATGCTATAGATCAAGTGCAGGGAAACCGTCATGCTCACATTTTTATCCTCTACGTTGTACCAGAACATCGACGACGGGGTATTGGTAGAGCTTTGATGCGATATGTGGAAAATTGGGCTATTCAAAGAGGCGATCGCCAGATTGGATTACAAGTTTTTCAATCCAACCAACCCGCACTAAATCTTTACAATCAGTTAGGTTATCAAACCCAATCCCTGTGGATGGTAAAATTCCTGAGTGCAGAAAAATAGACTATAGGATAGGAGTAACATACTTAAGCGTCTGAGTTATGGCGTTTCTCGTTTAGATAAAACTTAACGAGGATGAAAGGAAAGTGTATAATTACTCAACTAATACTTATAAAGCTTTAACTTATTGGCGCGGGGGATTATGTGTTAATCCCGAAAAGGGATTGAAATGAAATTATGTATGACGAAGACGATCTAAGCCTACTCGATATTGAGGAGGAGCTAGAAAGCCCCCTAGATAAAATAGAGCCGCTAACTGCCGAATCAGTTGTGGCAAAACCAGATCCAGAAGTGATGCTAGCCCTGCTGGAAAGTCCCCAGCCCCAGCAAAGAATGTTAGCAGCGCGTGCTTTTTGTGATATAGAAGATGCGCGTGCTACCCCCTATCTGATTCGCCTGTTAAGCGATACCTGTCCCTTAGTTCGGGTGAGTGCAGCTTATGGACTCGGACGCAATCCCAGTTCAGAGGCAGTGAGTCCGTTAATTGCTCAACTGAACAGTGATTGGAATGGCTACGTGCGTAAAGGCGTTGTTTGGGCTTTAGGAAACTGTCGCGATCGCCGTTCTTTACCGCCCCTAGCAGATGCCCTCAGAACTGACATTTCCGCAGTGCGTTTGTGGGCTGCTAGCGCCTTAGCACAAATGGCAGAAGTGGGTTATGAAGCAGTTATAGGGGCAATACCACCATTAATTGAAGCCTTAGTCAAAGATCCCGTGGCAGCAGTGCGGAGTAACAGTGCTTGGGCAATTGGTCAACTGTGTCGTGAACTGCCTTCTAATGTAGTTTATGCCACAGCGATCGACGCTTTAATTCAAGCCTTTGCCGAAGACCAAGATTTAGGAGTCCGGGCAGACGCCAAAGCCTCACTATTAGGAGTGGGTGATCCCCGTGGTTTACAGCTGATTGAAACCCTGGAACAAGAAGGACGGTTTTAATTTAGGTATTGGGCAATTCAATTTTGGATTTGAGATTTTGGATTTGAGATTGAAATTTAATCCAAAATCCAAAATCTAAAATTCTTCCTCCCCTACTTAAGCTGTTATGCATTTAAATTTTTAATTTAAATTGTATATTTACTCATGTACTCCTCTGGGGATCTTGCTACGCGCAGCGTCTTTTTCAGGAGAGGTTGTCATTAGTCATTTGTCATTTGTATTTAAAAGGACAGATGACCATTGACTGCATGAGAGTCTTAACAATTGCAAAATTGCAATGTACAATCTAGACGCGCATCAGCTTACTGACCTTCAGTTATAGGTTTGACCAGATTTAAGTCATAAGGACGCTCAGTATCATCTTCGCCTAAATATTCACCATTTTGAATTTCCAGAAGAACTAACGGAATCTGTCCAGGATTTTCTACCTTATGTAGAGTTGCTGCGGGAACATAAGTTGATTCGTTTCGATTAAGTAATATTTCTTTTTCTCCACAAGTCACCTTTGCTACACCAGAGACTACAACCCAATGTTCATTGCGATGATAATGGATTTGTGGTTTAATTCCATGTCTGGGCTTAATTTCAAGACGACTAATTCTATAAGTTTCTCCCTCTTCAATCACCTCTACTTCACCCCAGTATCGTGTACCTGAATGTGAAGACAATTCGTTGATATTTGACTGAGTATTATTTTCATTAGTAGTCATAATTAATTTCTCAACTAAAAGAGTATTAGTATTTTTCAGTAATTTATCCAAAACAGGATAAACCTGGGTAGGGAGATGCAGACACAACATTTCTATTGATGACAACTGCTCTAACTTTACTCCAGACAACAGATCCTATCCGTGAATTTTTAAATATCTGAATGCACCAATTGCTTAACCTCCCGTATACTGAATCCGATAAATTCGATTATTGGCTTCTTCTGTTAAGAGTAGACTACCATCTGGTAACACGAGTAAACCTACAGGTCGTCCCCAAGTGGTTGGTACAGAAGGATTTAGCAAAAATCCTGTGAGAAAGTCTTCGTAATAACCAAGCGATCGCCCTTTAGCATCGAAGGGAACAAACACAATTTTATAACCAGTACCGCGATCGCGATTCCAAGAACCACGAAAAGCAGCAAAAGCACCGTTATGGTATTTTTCTGGAAATGTTTTACCATCATAAAACTGCAAACCCAATGCTGCTGAGTGCGCCTGGAACAGCACATCTGGCGTTTGGGTACGGGCTGCTAAGTCTGGGCGTTTACTTTTGCCATCCGTCTTTTGGCGCGGATCTAGGTTGTTTGGTGTCAGATAAGCATAAGGCCAGCCGTAAAATGCCCCCTGCTTAACGTGTGTAAGATAATCTGGAACCAAATCATCACCGATTCCATCACGTTCGTTGACAGTGGCGTAAAGTTCCTTAGTTACAGGATGAAAGTCTAAACCAACCGGATTACGTAAGCCAGAAGCAAAAGTTTGCTGCTGAGAACCATCCAAATTCATTACCTGTATTGAAGCCCGTGGTAGACGTTCTTCATCGACATTGGTTCCTGAACCAACAGAAACATATAATTTATTGCCATCGGGCGAAACAACAACATTGCGCGTCCAATGGTTGTTATAACCTTGAGAAGGCAAGTCGGCGATTTTTTCTCCCTTGTCTGTAATATTCTTTTGACCTTTTTTATAGGCAAAACGTAGTACAGCATCTGTATTCCCCAGAAAAAAGGAATTACCAGCAAAAGCCATACCAAAGGGTCTATTGAGTCCGTTGTCCCTACTAGCAAAGGTTTCTCGAACGTCGGCTACACCATCACCGTTGCTGTCACGTAAAAGACGAATGCGGTTTTGCCTGGTTTCAGTCACCAATACATCACCGCTAGGGGTTAAAGCTAGCCAACGTGGGGCATCTAAACCTTGTGCAAAGACGTTAACTCTAAAGCCTGGTGGTACGCGCAACACCGGATTTTGCGGAATGGGCACAACCTCAGGTTGCTTAGAGGCACTTTCTGTTGCGAAGGGTGCTGGTAAATTCTTTAGATTCACCCGGATGCGCGTAGGTGAAAATGCTTCAGTCCGAACAATATTTTTTGACTGTGTAGGATTTTGTGTCAGTTGAGCAGAAGGTAAAGATGTTTGTGGTGTGGGATTATCTGAGGAAGCGCGAGTCTGGTTACAGCCTGCTACCAGGGTCAGTAAAAAAACTGGCAGCAAGAAACGCGCAAAGACTTTCATGGCAGTAGACACTATGACACGATTTTTTTACTTTAGACTTGAGACTGAATAATTGTCGCCAGTCTAAAGTCCAATTTTTCTAAGTTAGTCACCCGATTAATTTACTTCCCCATTCCTAATCCCCACTTGCCCTAAGCGACTTGTGCCGACTTGTACCGAGTGACTTGTACTGAGCTTGTCCTCTTGGTAGTCGTTCGCGCTAGCGTCTCTGAAAGAGAAGGGCGTAGTCGAAGTAAGCCGAGGTAAGCCGAAGGGATACCTAATCTCCAATCTTCATATATATCAGCATTAATTAGTCAATAAAATTTTTTCAAATTCTGCTGCTGGCAATGGACGACTAAATAGAAAGCCTTGCATAGAATTACAGTTGTGTTGGCGTAAAAAACCTAGTTCTGCTTCCGTTTCGACACCTTCAGCAACTACATCTAGATTGAGATTGTGAGCCATTTGAATTAATGCTTTAGTAATGGCTGATTTCTGTGGATCAGTTGCAACATTATGGATAAAATATCGGTCTATTTTTAATGTGTTAAGTGGTAAGTTTTTCAGATAAATTAGAGAAGAGTAACCCGTACCAAAATCATCAATCGCAATTTTTATACCCAAAGATTGCAATTTTTTCATAGTAGTGATCGCACTATTTACATCATGCATAATCATACTTTCAGTGAGTTCTAGCTCTAAGTAATGTGGTTCCAAGCCATTACTATCAATAAAGTTGACTACTTGAGCAATAAAACCTGGCTGATTGAATTCAATTACTGACAAATTGACAGCAATAATTAGGGGATAAATCCCAAATTTACGCCATATTTTTATTTGTTGACAGACCCTTTTTAACACCCATTTCCCAAGTGGAACAATTAAACCTGTAGACTCTGCTAACGGGATAAAATCTGTCGGGAAAATCAGCCCCAATTCCGGACTTTGCCAGCGCAATAAGCTTTCAGCCGCTACTATTTTTCCAGAAGCAATATCGACTATTGGTTGATAATAAACTTCAAACTCTTCAAAATTATATTGTTTGATAGCCCGGTGTAAGCTAATTTCTAATAACTGCATCTTGGGAGACAAGTTTTTAATTATAACTTGAGGAGATAAATACCTTTTTAAAGTAGCGTGCTTTTCCAATCTGTTCATGATAGCACTTAATAATTCAGTTCGAGTGAAAGGCTTAGTTATATAGTCATCTGCACCCATATTCATACCTTGGCGGAAGTCAGATTTTGCAGATTTTGCAGTGAGGAAAATGAAAGGAATTGTTACCGTTGATGGATGTTGACGTAACGCTGTTAGTACTCCATAGCCGTCAAGTTGTGGCATGATCATATCACAGAGAATTAAATCGGGAATTTCGGAAATAGCCAAATTTACTCCGATTTTGCCATTGGCCGCAGCAATAGTTTCAAAATTTTCAGCTTCTAACAAATCCAAAATATTTTCACGAACTGCTTCTTCATCTTCTATTATTAAAACTTTTGGCATAAATTACCTAAATTTATATTTTCTTTGTTATGCAAAAATTACAATAAATTATACATTTTTCAATATATTTATCACAAACATTTTACCTTGATAGGCATATATCCATTTTTTTAATCTTCATTTTTAATCCAATTCCTAGTATATTGTCAATATTAACGGTGCAAGAAAATGATTTTAGCAACGAATGGATTTCACTAGCCCAAAAGCTATGCCCTTTGAGTATTTCCCACACTTGATAGCTCCTGATAGCGACAACATTTTCCCTAATAAATGTACTACCAAAATCTGCATAACTCTTGCAGGTGTAAATTACTGCTGGGGTGGGAGAGAGTAAATATAGCAGATGTTCTTGCTTGACAAGTAGCGTCCACCATATTTTCCAAAATGGACGCTCAACTGCATTTTGTGGCTGTAGTTCTCCCAAGTGGAGTGCTGTTTGGTTAACTTCTAGCACCATATTCTTTGTTATCAGCAACCCGATAAATTGGAAGAAACTTTTGAAGATGGTGCAAAATTGTCTTTCATTCTTACGAAATAATATTTCTATCTGTACACAGTAGGTAATATCCACAGAAACTACAATAAGGCGAGCAGGTTCGCCTGTCGTATCTTTAAGTACTATAACGCTTACTAGTAACCATTTGTACTTGACTAGTTGGATCTCAATGAAAATCTAATATTCTACCTCAAAGGAACCAATAATAGTGTTACCTCTAGTTTCTTCTGCAATTGCTTAACAGAAACTTTCAAGCATGATGAAAATAACAATGTAACCTTGGTTATCTGCAACTGGCAATAGATTCAACTCCTGACACAGTAGTAATAACCTCACATTTAAAGTAATAAATATAACATTTAATTTATGGCAAAGTTATGCATAACTTCAAAAATATTGGCTGTTTTCAAGCTAGCTTTTGAAGCTACAAGCACTACCATATCAGGCTTTGTAAAGCACTCTGCTACCTGCGAAGATGAAGAAAATAAGACATTCTTGCTTCCTGCTTTTATCCGTGCGTAGGCGTAGCCCGTCGTAGACATTGCATCTAAATAGTGCTATTTACGGCACAAGCATCCGCAGCGAAGGATCAATATTGACTTTAAGCTTTGTAGTCTTAGAAGCTGAGGTAACACCTACATAAATTTTAATGATAGGTATCATTAAAAAATAGTTATCCAAAGCTTCTTAATCGAGTAATTTCCAAGATTTTGACACCAAACAAGTAGTAATATTTGGTTTAAAAACACTACAAAAAGTGTGTTAAGAATTACAAAGCATCTGATATCTAGCTAGTTGAAAATTGATTATTGGGAAAGAGGAGGCAGGAGCTAGGAGACAGAAGTTGTTTAATTTTGAATTTTGTTAGCGCGGTATAAAGCCTTCTCTTCTCTTTCAAAGACGCTAACGCGAACAAGACGCTGTGCTAACGATATAGCAACGCTATGAACGAGTCACCGAGCGTCATTTTGAATTTTAAATTAATTTTTCCCTCATCTCCCTCATCCTCCCCTGCCTCCCCACTAAGGACGCAACTGCAACCGCCGTTCGCCATAACGTAACAGCCTTTCTATAGTTACAAGCCGATTTTCCCAAACTTTGACTTGATAGGAATTTGACTTAAGCTCTTGGCTCATTAATACCCGAAATTGAGACTGGAACCGAGTTAGAGAGGCTTTCGCCACTAGTAAGTTGCTAGCAGAAGGGGAAGCGGCAAGCTGATTTAAAGCACTGCGTAGAACTTCTGCCTGGTTGTTAAAATCTGATATTGTCTGAGTCGGTTTTTGTGGTTGGTCATTTTGGAAAACAAATTTCCATTCCCGTTGCAGCGCGGTGTAACGGATGGCAGCAGTTTGAAAAGGCTGGCGATGAGGAATGGGTTCACTTGTTGTTGATTGAATTCTACCTTGGGTGCTACTAAAGAGTTTTTGTAGATCGTTGTTAAAATTCTCTGCGGCAAAGAGTGCATAACCACTAACTGGCAAGTCCCTTACCAACTGAAGTTGATCAAATGCACCAATTGTTGGCAAAGAAAGTAAGCGAATTCCCGGTATCAACAAGGTAGATCCCAATTGTTTAGAGGCGATCCAGGGTTGGGCCAGTCGTTGAAAGCGAGAAGTATCCAGAGCATAAGTCATGGGAACAATTAAATCTACATCCCCCCGCCTTGCCCAATTTTCCCAGTCTTGTTGAATTTTCTGAATCCGCTCTAGTTCTGGTAAAGGAAATACTGCAACCGACAAAATCAAATTCGGTCGCTTTTGTCGCAACTGCTGTGATAATTGGGCGACAAAGCTATCAATTTTCTCAGTGCGAAATGTCGTCCACTTTTGCCATAAGTCTGGTTGACTAGGGGAAATATTTACTGGATCTACACCAGTAAGTTGCTGAAATTGCGCTCTTGCAGCTTTGCCATAGCCGTAGGTTCGACCTGCTGATGGGTCTTGAAAAGGGTAGCGAATGTAGTCTAGCTGTAAGCCATCGACGTTATATTTAGTGACAATTTCCTCATACAGTTTGAGTAAATACTCCCGCACTTCGGGGTTAGCTGGATCGAAGAATGGCTTAGTTTGACCAACAGGAATCATGTTGCCAAGATTATCGTAATTTGCCCAATCGGGATGAGCTGCTAGCACTGGCCCTGGATAATCAGGATTAAGGTTGAGAATTTCATTGTGACGTTGGTTACCAGCAGCAAAAGTCCAAACCCAAGCATGTAATTCCATGTCTCGCTCATGGGCTAATTTCACCGCATCTGCCAGTGGATTCCACCCACGAATTAATGGGTTTTGCTCTTTTGCCACTTGGCTCGGAAAAATAGTGTAGCCAGCATTAATAGTTTCAAAAAAGACAGTATTAATCCCAGCTTGAGCTAGGCGATCAAAAATCTGGGCTAGTCCCGCCTTGCTACCAGCACGAACAATCGTCCCCCGATCTAACCAAATTGCCCGAATTTCTGGTTGAGCTAGTCTTTGATCAATAGGAAACTGGTGCCACAAAGTCGTTTTAGCGGTCAGCCACTGCTGACGAGCCAGAGCATAGTTTTTCTGGGCAATCAATAGGGGGAAGTTTTTGGCAATTACTCTTACCTGTGCCAAGGCTTGCTCTTTATTCATGCCTAGCGCCCCCAGTTTAGTTGAGGCTAATTGCGTGGGTTGCTCTTTGAGAGATTGGGGGGTGTAGGTGTCTAGGTGCGTAGAGGACTGCTTACTTTCAGATGTTACTTTACCAACATTAGCCGCATCGGCTAGCACTGCTAAATTAGCGCTTTCCACCCGACCGATCAGATTTTCTAGCTCTTGCTGGAGAGCGATCGCTTGATTGTTGTCAATCGGCTCATTGGAGTTGGGTGCAACATCCAGACGCACCGCTTGTTCTAATTGGTCAATAGCCTCTTGAGAACTTGGGGGTTTGACTATAGGAAGCGGTTTAGGTATGGGAGCAGTGACAATTTTAGGAGGAGAAGATGAGGGAGATGAACTGCCCCTGTGCTCCTGTGCCCCTGTGCTCCTGTGCCCCTCTGCCCCCTGCACCCTCGACGCAACCCTCACTGTTGTCGAGCAGTTTGGGGAACCTCCTGCTACTTTTTTCATCCGATTTGATGGCGGTAGCGCTGTCAAATAGTGATTGAGAGCAGCTTTTAACCAGGCATTATCTAACCCGGCAGCTGAAGCTGTGTCTGTTCCCCAGCGCCAGCCTAAAAGGGTGGAACGCTCAGTTGTTAATACTGCGGCAGAATTATCTTTGGAATTCCAAACAGCAGGAGATTCACTGCCCATATCATTAGGAATCACAACGCCGCCGCGCACTTTGCCAAAAAGTTCAGTTTGATTTGCCCATTCTGAAATATTGGTTTTTGTAGGTTTGATCTGTTCTGTCTCACTGAGACTGAATCCCCAATAACCTCCCAAAAGCGATCGCAATAACTGACGTACTCCCGGCGCTGACAGGCTACCTACAGGACCACTGGCAATCAAACGCCCTCCCTTACTCATCCATTCTTCCAGAGCGATCGCTTGGGTTGGCGTTAATGTTTCAACATTTGGCAAAAATAATACCCGGCGATCGCCCCAATCAGCCCCACTCTTGACATCAGCTAGGGGAATTACACAATATTTCACCCCTATTGTCTGTAAGCGGTCAGTTATCCCTCTCCATTGATTTGCATTTTCTTGGCCATAGACTACGCTCAATACAGGTTCTTCAGTCGCCGCTTTTACTGGCAAAATACTAAAACTATTTAAAATTAAAAAGTTAAAACTTAAAATGAAGAATCCGGCTTTTTTTCTTTGTGAGTTCGCCTTTTTATGATATTTTTCCCGATTCTTCACTACTGACTCCTGAGCGAATTAGTTATGAGGTATTACTTCTTATTTATCATCCAGCATAATCATAAATTACCTCCGAAAAACAACTGATTTTTGACAACTCAACTTAAGCAACATTGAGAATGCATGTTTTGATTAAATCTTCAGCTCCTGCTACTGGAAAAACTTTTGTATTTAGTTTGCCAGCTAATTCTTCGATACTCATATCATCTAAAAACACTAATTCACCATTTTTTAACATGACATTTGGTAGCAAAATACCATCACCTAAATCTTGCCCTTCTAAATTTAAAAGCAAATCATGACCAGTTAGTAATCCGGTTACACTGATAGTTTGTCCCCAATAATCACTACATAAAGCACGCATATTAACTTCTAAACCTTCAACAGAATTTAAGCGTTTCAAAATGGTTTGAAATGCTTTTTCTACGGCGTTGCCTACTATCCAAGTGAACTTTTTTTGAGGATATACTTTTGGCGGTAGTAATTCTGCTGCAACGGTGGCAAATTGCTTGATAAATAATTGAATCGAACCAACTCCGTTATCAATTTGGGGATATTCTTCATATTCAGATTCGCTGGGTAATTCCTCACCTGCAATCAAAAACCACTCATCAGCTAACCAAACAACGCTAGAATCGAGTTTTTGACGAAATTGCCACGAGAGGATTTGCACTTGGGAAATTACTTCTTTTGCTTTTTCCCTAGTTACAGGTATGAGTTCGTCTTCTGGAGGCCGAAACCGTGTCAATCCAACTGGCACAACTGCCACCGATGCCACCGCAGGCACTTCACCTCTATGAAAGGACGCTAAATCTTTGAGAGTTTGTTCCAGATGTTTGCCATCATTTATACCAGGGCAAACAACTACTTGAGCATGAATTTGTAATCGCCTTTCTCGAAACCACTTGAGTTGTTGCAAGATTTGTCCCGCACGCGGATTTTTCAGCAGTTTAATTCTTAGTTCAGGCTCGGTAGCATGAACAGAAACATACAACGGAGACAAGCGCATTTGCTCAATCCGTTGCCATTCTCTTTCTGGCAAATTAGTTAGAGTAAGATAAGAACCATACAAAAAGCTGAGACGGTAATCGTCATCTTTTAAATACAAGCTGGTGCGCTTACCTGGTGGTTGTTGGTCGATAAAGCAAAATGGACAGCGATTGTTGCATTGAATTAAGCCATCAAATAGAGCAGTTTCAAATTCTAGCCCTAAGTCTTGGTCGTAATCTTTTTCGATTTCCAGGTTATGAGTTTTACCAGCTGCGTCTAAAACTTCTAATTCCAAAACTTCATCAGCACACAAAAACTGATAATCAATTAAATCACGAGGACATGTACCATTGATAGCGACAATAGCATCCCCAGCCTCAAAACCAATCTCTGCGGCTATTGAGTCTGGAAGAACCTTGGTTATTCGGGCAGGATTAATGGTAGTCATTGGGTATAGGGCATTTGGAATTGGGCATGGGGCATTGAGCATGGGGCATTGGGCATGGGGCATTGGGCATGGGGCATTAGGCATGGGGCATTAGTCATTTGCTTTAAACTGATGACTAATAACTAATGACCAATGACTAATGACTAATGACTCTTATGTAATTATCCTTTCCAACCTGCTGCGATCGCAGCTAAAATAGCGCTGCCGAATGCTAATCTATACCAAACAAAAACTAAAGTGTTTTTGGTTGCTAAGTATTTAATCAAAAATGCAATTGATAGGTAGGAAAAAATCAAGGTTGAAATAATCCCTACAATTAATAGTCCAACAATGTTATCTGGCAACTCGTGGGCCTGAAATAACTTGAAGATTTTCAGACTTTTATACAGCGTTGCAATGGTAAGAGTTGGAAACCCTAACAAAAACGAGAATTTCGCTGCTGTAGCGCGTTCTAATCCTAAAAATAAGGCAGTCGTCAACGTTGAGCCAGAACGAGAAACACCCGGAATTAAAGCAAGTGTTTGTCCCAATCCAACTAAAATACCATCCCGAATCTGCAATGAATTAAAATCTCGCTTGCGAGTGCCAATTTTCTCTGCCAAAGCTAATAAAAGTGCCATGATGATTGACATGATGGCAATAATTAATGCGCTATCTGGTAGCACGTCTTTCAAAATAAAACCGAAAATTAAGGCAGGCATTGTTCCTACTATAATACCGACAAGAATTTTCCACTCCTCACGTTCCCAGTCTTTATTTTTTAGTGCTTCAATTCCACCTTTGACAATACTATAAATTAGCGACCAAAAATAGCCCACAATCGCTATAACACTGCCAAATTGAATTGCATCAACAAAATCTTTAGAACCTAGTTCTTTCCAGCCAAATACTTTTGTCACAATCAGAAGATGTGCAGTGCTGCTGATTGGCAAAAACTCTGTAATACCCTGAACAATACCCAAAATAAAAGCTTGAATAAACTCCATCAATTAATACCCTTTTCCTGTTCTAGACATGATTACTTAGCTGATGATATGTTATTTTAAATACTCTTAACTGCACCCGATATTGTAGAAAATTCCACTTTACTAAATCAATAACACCATCTAAGACGCTGACCATGTTCTTACACCCACCTCGATAAGTCAATGAAATTTTGGCAATTCATCAAACTTTAATATTTAGCGGACTGAGGCCATTAACTTTTTACCCGTTACATTTGCCGACGAAGGCAAGGGAGAGAAAAGGCTGAATTAGTCTGGTGCAGAATGTTTTGTTTGGTTCGCGCCAGTGTTCAAGGAAGTTTTAGTATAATTACAATGCCCCAGGGGGGGATTTTAAAGTGTGATATATTAAATAAAATAAAGTTTAGTAACAAATATTAAAAACCTTGATTAATAATACACTGTCTTCCTACACTGCTTCTACCCCTTCTATTGATACCGAGTTAGATTTCACTGTTACAGGGCACAAGGGGATCAGGGAATTGGAATCTACACTCTCTTTTTCTCCCTCTCTTCCTTTATCTATTGCTGCGGGACAAACTTGGTTAGTGTTTGCGGCGGCGGTATTTTTGGTAACAGTACCAGTATTTCTAGAAGCACCAATAGTGCGATCGCTACCAAGTCTAAGTTTAGCGCTGACAGCATTTTGGGTGTGGCTAAGTTTTACCTTAATGTCACGTCCTGCAACTTATATATGGGGAGATTTGCTCTTAGGGTTTAGCTGGAGTTGGTTAGCAGGAGCGATTTACTGGGGTTGGTTACGTTGGGAACCCGTATGGCATCTACCAGTAGAGTCTATAGGATTACCCTTTGCTTGCTGGTGTTTGGCAAAGAATTGGGGCAAGGTGGGTAACTGGTTTTATTTAGGTTCTTTACTAGGTACAGTCTTAACCGACGTATATTTCTACATAGCAGATTTGATGCCCTATTGGCGGCAAATTATGATTGTAGATGCAGATGTAGCACCGCAAATATTACAAAATGCCCTCATGCAAGTACAAACGCCTTGGGGGCAAAGTTGGGCTATATTTATCGCCTCAGTCCTGTTGACAGTGGGAATTTTGGCTTTAGTCGGAAAGCAAAAACACTGGTATGCCTTTAGTGGCGCAGTTCTAAGCACGATTTTGGTAGATAGCCTATTTTTGTTAGCTGCGATCGCAGCCTAGAAAATATTAAAAAATTGTGTAATATCAAAACCGAAACTTTTTCCAGCCCAGTCTACGGGACATCAAAAATGATCCTGTAGATGATTAATAGGTTAAGAAATATTACATAACAGTCCATCACTATCAACTTATCTTGCTAGGGTTTTCGGTATTAGGTATCGAACGATTTCATATCTGGTTGGGAGCTACAATCAGCCACCCTGAAAAGATTTCGTCTATTTGGGAATGCTCAGGATCATGCATGGAACCGTATTGCAGCTATGCAGAGACTGTTACCATGATAAAAATTTTTGCAAAAGTACAGTCAAACCCAGTAACGGCAAATATTGTGGATATTAATACGCTGTATATTAGTTTCTGATGACTGCTGTGTTGATTAAGCTATCAGCTTTTGTCCTTTGTCCCTTGTCAGTTGTCAGTTGTCCTTTACAAATGACCAATGACTAATGACTAATGACTATTGACTAATGACTGCTGTTAGCTTAAAACTTTTATTTCTATTTGATGGAAAGAGGTAGAAAATTGTGAAAGGATTGGCGCGTTTATTAACAGTGTTTAGCTTGTTACTAAGTTGCTGGGGATGGCTGGGAACAACTCAGATAGCCCAAGCTGCTAGTTTCAACAGTTTTGCATTTCCTCAAGTCCCAATTCTGGCAATTGAGCGGCAGAATCGGGCAGATGCGAAGCTAAGAACGGAATTTGGTAAAAAAATTGATTTGAATAATACCAACGTCCGAGCTTTTCAACAGTATCCAGGGCTTTATCCCACCTTGGCTAAGAAAATCATCACAAATGCTCCCTACAAAAAGGTAGAGGATGTATTGGATCTTCCAGGATTGAGCGATCGCCAGAAACAAACCCTGCAAGCCAACTTGGAGAAGTTTACCGTGACAGACCTAGAACCTGCCTTTAACGAGGGAGATGATCGCTTTAACAACGGCATCTATAGATAACTGCACGTTGCTAATGTAGCAAATAGCAGCCCACTCTTGATTCTAAAGAGTGGGACATTATATGAGTTATGAGTTAGGAGTTATGAGTTAGGAGTTTTTAACTCCTCGCTTCTAACTCCTCACTTCTAACTCCTCACTTCTAACTACCCTATTACCTTGTCTCAAATAGATATTCCTAGCCAATTTGATGTCTTAGTAGTCGGCGCTGGTGCTGCTGGACTATACACAGCGCTGTGTCTACCAGATTCCTTGCGAGTCGGCTTGATTACCAAAGAAACTGTTGCTTTATCCGCCAGTGATTGGGCGCAAGGCGGTATTGCCGCAGCAGTTGCCCCGGAAGATTCTCCCACGCTGCACATTGAAGATACGATCCGGGCAGGTGCAGGTTTGTGCGATCGCACTGCTGTAGAATTTCTCGCCCAACTTGCCCCTAACTGCATTCAATCCCTAGTTGACTTGGGAGTTGCTTTTGACCGTCATGGTCAAGCTTTGGCTTTAACTTTAGAAGCTGCCCATTCTCGTAACCGTGTTCTCCACGCCGCAGACACCACAGGGAGGGAAGTTACCACTACCCTAGCGAACCAAGTATTACGTCGCCAGAATATTCAAATCATTCAGCAAGCTTTGGCTTTGAGTTTGTGGATTGAAGCTGAAAGTGGTCGCTGTCAGGGCATCAGTTTGTTTTATCAAGGTGTAATCACATGGGTAAGGGCTGGTGCTGTGGTATTGGCAACTGGCGGTGGCGGTCAAGTATTTGCCCAAACCACTAACCCGGCAGTAAGTACGGGTGATGGAGTAGCGATCGCATATCGGGCTGGGGCGATCCTGCGCGATTTGGAATTTGTGCAATTTCACCCCACAGCCCTGACTAAACCTGGTGCTGATCGCTTTCTCATTAGCGAAGCTGTACGCGGCGAGGGCGCACACCTTGTCGATAACCAAGGGCGGCGTTTTGCCTTTGACTACCACCCTGCGGGTGAACTCGCACCTAGAGATGTGGTCAGTAGAGCAATTTTCAGCCATTTACAACGTACTGCCGTTGATTTAGCTACTGCTCATGTGTGGTTGGATATGCGCCCCATACCTGCCGACAAAATTCGTCACCGCTTTCCTAACATCATCAAAGTTTGTCAGCATTGGGGAATTGATGTCTTCCATGAACCAATTCCTGTAGCCCCTGCTGCCCATTACTGGATGGGTGGTATTGTTGCGGATCTGATGAATCGCACGAATATTCGTGGTTTGTACGCGGTGGGTGAAACGGCTAGTACCGGGGTGCATGGGGCAAATCGCCTTGCCAGTAATTCCCTGCTGGAATGTATTGTATTTGGGGCCCAGATGGACCAAATTGAGTTAGAAAATATTGGGCTGCCGTCAGAAACACCAGTACTACCATTACAGAAATTTAGTGCTGATACTAGTGAGTGGCATATCCAGCAAGCACAGCTAGAAACACTCAGGGAGAAGTTACCACGTCTAGTGTGGGAAAGTGCTGGTATTTGTCGGGAGCAATCAAAGTTAGAAAGTGCGATCGCTACTATTGAATCTTGGCAGCAAGATTTCGCTATCCTGCCTTTAAGTCAATTCTTGCTTGCTTTACGTCCCGCAGAACCAGCTAGTTTTAACATACCAGATGTTGAACGGCAATTGAGACTTTGGGCAGAAACCCGCAATTTATTAGATGTCGCTGATTTAATTCTCAAAAGTGCTGCTTTTAGAACCGAAAGCCGAGGTGGACACTACCGTTTAGATTATCCTCAGCCAGACCCGAATTGGCAAGTTCACGCACTTGTACAAACACATCATTGGTGGAAATCTCCACTATTATCTTGATTAAAGTTTCCCGAACAAACTCCAGAAAATGCTTTTAATCCGTTCTTCTGTATTTGCAGCGTTTAGGACGGGTGACGCTCTTAGGTCGCTATCACTAAGCGGTAAAAGAGGAAATTTCAGTCCACTTAAGTGACAGTAGCTCTTAGTTTATAACTTAATAACAATGCCTTCAAGCAAGGGGTCAATCTAAAATCCAAACTTCCTATTAGCGGGTGCCACTACCATGCTGACTATCGGGACCACCATAATTTGGTGGGATATATATGTCTTTTAAATTTTCAGAATTGACTTTGCGGGCAATTAAGGTGTTACTGCTAGTAGCGCTAAAAGCATTAGCGCTTGCAGTACTTAACATACCTGTACAGGCTGCAATTTTTGGTATTAGAATGTAAGTACCTATAGACAATATGATAAACTTTTTGATTCGGAAGCGAGTCTTCATGGCTTTCAGTAAATTTACTATTTTCCTCTTTAAAAAACGTTTTTTATTTCCTACCGTATATTTACTAGCTTTTGTAAAAAACAACTTTATTAGATTAATTCAATCTTATTCATGGTGTACGAATAATTATGGTATAACTTTATAAATTGAGCTTTATCTACTTAAGTGATATTCTTAATATGTTATTTTTACATCAGTCAAAAGTTAGATATATTGATTAATTACTGTCAGCGTTTTGTCTAAACAAGTATATATTAATAATGTCTTAATCTGTCTACGTATAAACACTATGTTTTTTTAAAAAAATTCCGGTAAAACCTCAATAATACTTAGCTAAATGTATATTTAAAGTTTAATTCTAGTAAAGATATATAAAGTTAGAGTAACGTAATTAATATATCATAATAATTTTCAAAACTATGAACTATGAAACATCGTAATCAATCCAGTAAGTATAAGTATATTTTCTACTATTAAAAATGTTTTTGACTTCTGTGTAGCGGTACTACGCCATACTTTTTTAAGATAGTCCTTTGGACGTATCTTTACTCGTCATTCCTAATTTTAAGGTAAAAATTGTAACTAGAAAGAAAAAAACCTGGGGACTTGACTATTGACTAATTAAGCAAATTCGTAGCGATTTTTACCCAGATGCTTGGCACGGTACATTGCTGCATCTGCTTGTTTCATTAAAGTTTCACTGTCTTGACTGTTGTATGGATAAATACTAATGCCAATACTGGCAGAGACTCGAATCGCATAGCCATCCAAGACAACCGGCTTGCTAATACTGGTTAAAATTTTTGCGGCAATTTTAGCAGCTATTTGATCATTAGGAATTGCCCGTAAAATCACAGTAAATTCATCGCCACCCAAACGAGAAACTGTATCACTAGCGCGTAAAGAGTTGCTGAGTTGTTCGGCGATAGTCATTAGCAAGCGATCGCCCATCTTGTGTCCCAAAGTATCATTGACTTGCTTAAAGCCATCTAGATCGATAAACAGCAGTCCTAGCAACAAGTTGTTGTGTTGTGCCCAATGTAACGACTCACAAAGTTGTTCAACAAAAAATTTGCGATTGGATAAACCAGTGAGGGGGTCGTGATACGCTAAATAACGCAATTGGTCTTCTTTGAGTTTTAATTCATTGTTAGAACACAATAGTTCAGCAGCATTAAGCTTAAGCTGTTCTTCCATGACCTTGCGCTGAGTAATATCTCGGATAACACCAACTAAAAATAAATTGCCAGCTGAGTCTTCATGGAGCGATCGCTTAGTGGCAATTTTATAAGTCTGACCATGTACATTTGTAAATTCTTCTTCATGTTCTTGAGGTTGCTGAGTCAGAAAAACAAGATCGTCCTGTTCTCGAAATACATCAGCTTCATGTTTTGGAAAAAAGTTATAGTCTGACTTTTCAATTAATAACTTATTTGGATAACCGATAAATCGACAATATGCCTCATTTAAAACAACCCACTGGTGTCGTTCATTTTTCACAAAAATTGGATCGGGAATCGTGTTAATAACGTGATACAAAAATTCTTTGGAACGTTTCCACTCTTCCTGCATGTGAGCAATATAACTAGTCATCCAAATAGCTGAAATGCCAAAGCAAAGCAGTGAGGGAATCAGAGGTATCCACCAACCAAACAAGAAAGCAAGGTATGCACTCACGGTCAATACAAAACAAGAAACTAGGATACAGAGAAGACTCCTAGTTGCGTTTCGTATCCGCCATATCATCACGGCTCCCAGATAAGACCAAACAAAAACCCACAAGTATTCCACCAAGTCAGGCCAGACTTTCAATAATGGTCTTCCATCAACAGCAGCAGAGATTAATTCACTAATAAAATAAGCCTGCAATTGAATACCAGGTACAGGCTTTGCTAGACCCATTACACTGCTGGAGTAGGGAATAAATATAAAATCTTGGAGACTGGGTGCAGTGGAGCCAATAAGTATAATCCGATCTTTGATTAAGTTTGCTTCGACTTTATCTGCCAGTACATCTCTCATCGATACGTGGCGAAAATTACAAAGTTCTCCAGACGAACTTTGACATTTGGGTTTGGGAAAATTGCTTAAAATTTGGTAGCCTCTAGCATCAGCTCCGACATAAGCACCATCATTAGCCTCAAAACGAGTAAATACTGCCTTACCCAATTGCAAATACTCAGGGTTGCTTTTTGCTTTGATGGGAGTAATATTTTCTGACTTTAAATACAATAAAGCCAACTTCAGAGCAAAACTTTCGTGTACCTGATTATTAACGTGCCAATATAGCAAACTGCGACGCACTTTACCATCAAGATCGTACAGCACGTTATTAAAGCCCACTTGATCCTGATTTAGCCCTAATGGAGGTGAAACATTAAGGTTTTTGACATTTGCCAGTAGCTCAATACCAATCAAATAGGGCATTAACTTATAAGCATTAAGAAGTTCTTGATGACCAGGCTCTACTGGCAAATTTCGGTAGATATCTAAGCCAATAGCACGGGGTTTGTGGACGTTCAATTTTTGTAACAACTCGGCAATCTTCGCATCTGAAATCGGCCACGAACCTACTTCCTTTAAATCGGCTTCATCAATCACTACGATAGTAATGCGCTGTTCTGGCGGTTCATTTGGACGTAAGCAAAAAAATTGATCCAAACCTGCCAACTCCAAAAATTGTAATAATCCAATGGAGTATAAAAGCAGGACGCATACTGCAACGCTGGCGGCAGTAATCAATTCTCTGTGTCTTTGACCAAGCGATTGTTTCAGTTTAAAGATTAACTTCACAAAACGCGTGTTTAACTGCTGATTTATTCCCATTACACTACTGGGGAGAAATATTCTCTATTTTCTATAGCTATTAACTATCGGATTAACATAGTTCAAGGAAGAGCTAAATAGAGTTTCTAAGAGTTTTCAATTCAATCAGGTTGTTCAAGATATTGTGGTACTTGTGATGTATTACCATATATTGAGGCCAATTATTTGGTCAAACAGTAACTGGGACTTTTGTGGCTATTAGCACAAATTAAGTATAAATATTGTTGAAAGTGAGTTCATTTGTGGTGTAGGCAGCGTTCGACTGACCGCTCACGCCGGAGTCTTGCCCGCCTTTCCTTACCGGGCGGGCGAGACGCTCACGCCACAATAAATAGTTGGATATTTTTTTATTTGAAGTCCCTAAGCTATTTCTAGCTTAAGTTGACATTAATGGATATTGGACAACACCTATTATCTATTACCAAAAACAAAAAAGCCAACTGGAAACAGACTTTGCTGTATTTATCCAGTTGACTGGGTGTGAACTAAACCTTACCGCTAGGTGGATTACTTGAAATACTTGAAGTCATCAGGACCAGTGTAACCAGAAACTTTCGCTAGTTCTTTTAAGTTTTGGACTCCGCTATAGCTTTTACCATTGATGATCCAAGTAGGGAAGCCTTCAATTTTTGCGGCTTTACACAGTTCTGTTTGAGCGTTGAGTCCGTCGGCAGCGCACTCTACCTTAATATTTTTATTGATTATTTCCTCGGCTTCTTTACCAAAAAGCAGCTTTTGTTCATGGCAGTGAGGACACCAGTAAGCCGTATATTCCTTCGCACCTACCTTTGACAGATGGCGTGCTAAGGCTCTTTCTGCCTCACCAGAAGTAGTAGTAACTTCCCAACCGAAGGCTGGGTTAGGGTCTCCTTTGGAATTAAAGATAATTTTTGTGGGTTGTCCTGGAGTTCCAGGTGTAACATCTGATTTATTCACGCCAGCATAAACGCCTAAAGTGCCGATCAGCGTCACCATCCCTACAATAATCGCGGTAAAGAAGATTTGTCCAATATCTTCCCAAGTCCTACCGATAATCGTCAGTACCAAAAGACTTAGGGAGAACAAAGCTGAACCGATACAGTAAGGACAAATAGCTTTGATTTGAGATGCTAGCACGTACATTAAGTAGCCGCTAAAGACAGACATTGCGATCGCACCTGCCAGCAGCAGCAACCACGTCCAATTTTCCACTTGCTTGCGACTATTCTTTTCCCCTGAGTTGAATGCCAAGGGAGCCAAAGCAAATATCACCATACTGATGTATGCCAAAAACCCAAACAAAGCTAATGGCTGACCAAAAACCGTTGCCCAAGGGCTAGAAAGTACATCATTACAGCCCTTGACACCAGCTTGTGCCATACAAGCTGCACTGCCTCCTGTTAACTTTTCTATGGCGAGATAACCTGTTATCAGCGCACCACATCCAGCGATCGCGGCAATCAATGGACGTGACCATTTATGAATCCAAGGAGTAGAACGACGGCGAATCATAAATATTGGGGGATGGGGAATGTTAAAAGTTAGGAGTTAAGAGTAAGGAGTCAGGAGTGATGAGTTAAGAATCAGAAATTAGGAACAATTAATTTAAAACTTATAACTCCTGTACAGACGCGATTAATCGCGTCTCTACTCCTAACTCTCTTTCCCTACTTTCTAAGAATGTAACTTTACTTGTTCTGCGGGCTTGTTTTCACCTGTGGAGTTCCAATTGCGACGCGCAGCTTCAACAAATTGACTGACGCGAATTGGGTCAATTGGTTGCTCTATACGTCCGTGACGTTTCAGTGAACTGGAAACTATCACACCATCTGCTGCTTGCATTAATGTATCAATATTTTCCCAATTCGCCCCACTACCGATGAACACTGGTGTGCCACTTGCTGCACCACAAGCTAGTTCCAAATCTTCTAAGTTAGGTGGACTACCAGTAGCCCAACCAGATAAAATCACTCCGTCTGCTAAACCCCTTTCAATGGTGTCTTTTACGGCAACTGTGAGATTTGGAGAACTCAAAGGACGGGCGTGTTTCACCAACACATCGGCCAGGATTTTAACATCACAGCCTAACTCCCGTCGATAGCGGAGTAATTGATGGGCTTCTCCCTCAATTAATCCTTGATCGGTTGCCATCACTCCTGTGAGAACGTTGACGCGGATGAATTGCGCCTGCACACAGCTAGCGATCGCTATTGCACTTTTAGCGTCGTTTCGCAAAACATTTAAGCCTACAGGCAAAGTCACCAAATTTTGTATCCGTTGCACCACAATGGTCATGGCACTCACAACCACAGGATCAACTTGGTTTTTGGTAAACGGCGCGTCAAAAAAATTCTCCACAATCAGCCCGTCAATCCCTCCACTTGCTAGGGCGGCAGCTTCTTGTTCGGCGCGGTCAATCACCGCTTTTAAACTACCTCCCCAACGAGGTGAGGTCGGCAGTGGTAGCAGGTGAACCACGCCAATAATCGGTGAGCGAGTTTTAAATAATTGATATAAGTCCACGTCTTTAATCCGCCTCGCAAAGTCCAGAGTCCAGAATTTTTGACTATTGACTACATGACCCTTGACTTTTGACTTTTGATTAACTAGTCAAATGTGTTTTATGATAGTCGGTTTATTACCTCCTTCCTTAGATGGAAAATGGCCTCCAACCTCTCATAAGATATGTTAAGATAAAACTTGGCTACAAGAGGAGTTTGCCACTCACTAGACGCGAAGCAGCTTTCCGTGGTTTAAGCGTATTGTCCGCGCCCAGTCGTAGGACTTGCCAATCGCAAGGCTAGCATTACTGCTTTATAAGCGTAGTCGCTTTCGTCGATTTCCCGGAGGGTAGCGACTTCTCACAACAAGCCCCTTGGGCGGCTTCCCGATGGGTAAATTAACAACGCACACGCTGTGGTAATGTAAAATACCAATAAGCGAATTGTTAAAAAAGATTATGAGTGTCAAATGTACCCAAAGACACTTCAATTTACCCTGGGGAACAGATTGATAGAAATATCATAACATGACCTCTATTTTTATTTTATTGATAGGGTTATGAATCCACGGACAGTTACTGACAGTGGATATTTGCTACTACGCTATTTTCATGAGAATGCTAATAGCAAAAAAGCTGAATTTTGCGCCAGAATGTTTGATTACAAGAAGAAAAGAATGAAGATTTTTTCAAAATATGGGTGACAAGCCAACAATTGCTATTTCTCACCTGGGCTGCGAGAAAAACCGAATTGATACAGAACACATGCTGGGAATGCTCGTAGAAGCAGGCTACGGTGTAGATACAAATGAAGAGTTAGCAGATTACGTTATTGTTAATACTTGTAGTTTTATTGAAGCAGCCCGGCAAGAATCTGTCAGAACTTTGGTAGAACTGGCAGAGGCAAACAAAAAAATCGTAATCACTGGCTGTATGGCGCAACATTTCCAAGAACAACTTTTGGAAGAGTTGCCGGAAGCAGTAGCGGTGGTTGGTACAGGTGATTATCACAAAATTGTAAATGTAATTGAGCGTGTAGAACAAGGCGAACGGGTTAAACAGGTTAGTATCGAACCAACCTACATCGCTGATGAAACTACACCGCGCTATCGCACTACAACTGAGGGCGTAGCTTACCTGCGGGTTGCAGAAGGATGTGATTATCGTTGTGCATTTTGTATCATTCCTCATCTTCGAGGCAACCAGCGATCGCGTACTATTGAATCTATAGTCGCCGAAGCCGAGCAGTTAGTTAGTCAAGGGGTAAAGGAAATTATTCTAATTTCCCAAATCACCACTAATTACGGTTTAGATATTTACGGTAAGCCAAAATTAGCCGAATTACTTCGCGCTTTAGGGAAAGTAGATATACCGTGGATTAGAATGCACTACGCTTATCCCACGGGACTGACCCCAGATGTGATAGCGGCGATCCAAGAAACACCCAACGTATTGCCTTATCTGGATTTGCCCTTGCAACATTCTCATCCAGATATTCTCCGGGCCATGAACCGCCCTTGGCAAGGACGGGTAAATGATGGGATTATAGATCGCATCAAAACGGCGCTACCAACAGCCGTACTGCGGACAACATTTATTGTTGGTTTTCCAGGAGAAACAAGCGAGCATTTTGAGCATCTACTAGAGTTTGTTCAACGGCATGAATTTGACCATGTTGGTGTCTTCACCTTTTCCTCTGAGGAAGGAACCCCAGCTTACAAGTTGCCAAATCAGTTGCCCCAATTGGTAATGGACGAGCGCCGATACCAAATTATGGAAATCCAGCAACCGATTTCTCAAAATAAAAATCAACAGGAAGTAGGCAAAATCGTCGATGTTCTGATTGAGCAAGAAAATCCTGAAAGTGGTGAATTAATCGGTCGTTCAGGTAGATTTTCCCCAGAGGTTGATGGTCTGGTGTATGTCAAAGGCCAAGCAAAGTTAGGAACCATCGTCCCAATAGCGATTCACCACGCTGATACATACGACCTCTATGGTCAAGTAGTTAATAACTAAATTGTCATTTGTCTTTTGTTAAATGACCCTTACAGATTCATCCTTATACTAAGGTCAATGCTGCATTAATGGCAGTTTTCATGAGGGTTTACCTAAAACGCTGGCGGATTTATTGGCGTAGCCTCTCTAAGAGTTGAGGCTTAGCTACTGTCCTTGGCTGACTAATAGCCAATAACTAATGACTAATGACTAATCCAATATCCTTACGTAAAATTTAGGACGAATTAATGACTCTTTCATTTCAAGAATTAGGTATTTCTCAAGAACGTGTTGAACAACTAGAAAAAATCGGTTTTACCGAACCCACTAACATTCAAGTGCAAGCAATTCCCCAATTACTAGCCGGTCGTGATGTAGTAGGTCAATCTCAAACTGGAACAGGAAAAACGGCAGCATTTTCACTGCCAATTTTAGAGCGCTTAGATGTTAATCAAAAAGCCGTGCAAGCCATAGTTTTAACACCAACTCGTGAATTAGCGATGCAAGTTCACGATGCGATCGGGCAATTCATTGGCAATGAAGGATTGCGGGTGTTAGCAATCTATGGTGGTCAATCAATTGACCGCCAAATGTTACAACTCAAACGTGGCGTGCACATGGTTGTGGGCACTCCTGGACGGGTAATCGATTTGCTCGATCGCGGCTGTTTAAAGCTCGATCAAGTCAAGTGGTTTGTGTTAGATGAAGCTGATGAAATGTTGAGCATGGGCTTTATTGACGATGTGATAAAAATCCTCTCGCAAGCGCCCGTAGAACGCCAAACAGCTTTATTCTCGGCAACAATGCCACCATCGATTCGGATGTTGGTGAACAAGTTCTTGCGATCGCCTGCAACTGTCACCGTTGAACAGCCAAAAGCTGCTCCCAACAAGATTAATCAAGTAGCTTACTTGATCCCCCGCCACTGGACAAAAGCTAAAGCTTTACAACCAATTCTGGAAATGGAAGATCCAGAAACAGCTTTAATCTTTGTCCGCACTAGACGCACAGCCGCAGAACTCACCAGTCAGTTACAAGGGGCTGGTCACAGTGTTGATGAATACCACGGTGACTTGTCGCAACAAGCGCGGGAACGGTTATTAAGCAGATTCCGTAACCGTCAAGTTCGCTGGGTGGTAGCAACTGATATTGCAGCACGAGGCTTAGATGTCGATCAACTCTCTCATGTAATCAACTACGACTTACCCGATAGTGTAGAAACTTACGTCCATCGCATTGGTCGTACTGGTCGTGCTGGTAAGGAAGGAACAGCAATTTCTTTAGTACAACCATTTGAGCGGCGCAAGCAGCAAACATTTGAACGTCATAACCGCCAAAGTTGGCAATTGCTGTCAATTCCTACACGCGCCCAGATTGAAGCACGACACATTCTGAAATTACAGGAACAGGTGCGGGAAGCTTTGACAGGTGAGCGTTTGGCTTCATTCTTACCGATTGTTAGCGAACTAATTGAAGAATACGATGCTCAAGCGATCGCCGCAGCTGCACTGCAAATTGCTTACGATCAAACTCGTCCCGCTTGGTTGAGTTCAGACGTGGAAATTCCCCAAGAGGAATCCTCCACTCCCAAACCAAGACTCAGTAAGCGTCGTGAATCTTCTAGCGATCGCCCCCGTTCTGCGTGGAAATCAGATAGCAGCAATGGTGAAGAAGAAAAACATTCTTCTCCCAAGCCCAAACTGCGGACAAGTCGTGAGTCCTCTGCATCTCCTAAAAAGCTAGGTTCACCTACAACGAGAGAATCAGCTTCTTAGTCAAAAGTTAGAAGTTAATCAATTTTGGATTTTAGATTTTTTCTTCAATCCCTTCGGGTGACGCTCCTGCGTCGCTAACGCTGCGCTAACAGCAGTCGCTCATGGGGGGAACCCCCAAGACCGCGCTGCTTCACCAAAATCTAAATTGTGCTGGAAGCGCACTAAAGGTGCGACCAAAATCTAAAATTGGCAGAGTTGAGAGTTAGGAGTCAATATTTTGACTTTGGCTCTTGACTTTTTAGCTTTTTGGGTAATTTATTTTGCCTACATTAGACATTGAAAACAGGAAAGAAGCTGATAACGAAAAACGAAATTTTCGCGCTCCTAATGTATCTTTTGTTCGTGCTGATAGATTAAAAACAAGCAAGCGCGACTTTGTGCAACTGGTGTCTGATTTGATGGTAGAGATAAAATCTAAGTCAGACCGCATCAAACCAATGGTAGAAAAAATTCAGTTATTCCTACAACTTGGATGTACAGTTGGTATCTTGATTGATTCTGACAAATTGACGCTGACAGTTTCTCAACTTAACCAAGAACCAATATTTTTGTAGGATAATAATAAACTGACACTACCAGACTTATTACCAGGTTGGAAGCTAGTAGTGTCAGAAATTTGTCTACTGTATTTAGTAATTCAAAAATACTACAGCCAAGGACGACTAACTAGTTCTAACTCTCCAATTTCATCGTCACTCAATCTCCAGCCCAAAGCACCAGCATTCTGCCGTACCTGTTCAGCTGTCTTCACCCCAGCAATAGGAATAACATTTTCCTGAGCAATTAACCAGTTAAGAGCAACTTGAGCAGGAGTGCGATCGTATTTTTCCCCGAAGTTGTGTAGCAAAGATATAACTGGGGCAATTTTTTGCAGTCCTTCTTTGTTAAATCGCGGGTCTACTTTCCTCGCACCAGTGGGGGTTTGAGTACTATCAATACTGTACTTGCCTGTAAGTAATCCCTGTGCTAGAGGACTATAAGCCAAAATAGTCACACCCAACTCACGGGCAGTTGCTGTAATACCTTTGCTTTCAACTTGACGACTTAGTAAAGAATAGCGTACTTGGTTCACAGCCAAAGGCACTCCACGAGCCGCCAATATTTGATGTACATCTCGCATTTGCTCTGCTGAGTAATTACTAACACCGACTGCGGCAATCCTACCCTCCTTCACTTCATCCGCTAGGGCATTCATCAAAGTTTCTTGGCTTAAAAAGAAAGCAAAAGGCCAATGCACTTGATACAGGGCGATTCGCTCAAGTTGTAGCCGTTTGAGGCTGGCTGTTAAAGCATCAGAGACGGATTGGGCTGTAAATCGCCACGGTAGGGGACCAAATTTTGTGGCTATTTGTACAGGTTGTTGTGTATGTTGCAGAAATTGTCCCAAAAATTTCTCGCTCTTTCCCATTCCGTAAACTTCGGCAGTATCAAAGAAGGTAATACCAGCTTCTAAGGCTGCGGTAAAGGCTTCTTGTAACTGTTCTGGACCGTAGGCACTGCCATAATTCCAAAATAGTTTATCACCCCAAGCCCAAGTGCCTATGCACAAGGGTGTAACAACTGGGCCATTTTGCCCCAATGTAATGTTTTCCACGGTTGCAAAATTTAATTTATTTACATTTCTTTACTTTTATAGTGTATCGTTACATAGCGATCGCTACCATTTGGCTGCAACTGTTGTTGTGCAATTATGGCTTGCATAAATATTAACAAATTACACCTGAGAATCTATTCATTCTCAGAATTAAGGGAGGCTAATAACCTCCCTTTGATAATAGTTGAGTGTATTTACTTGTATTTAAAAATTAGATGATTTATCCTGCTTGGCTTTTTTGATTAATTCCATGTAGACATTAATCTCACTAATTTCTACATCATGCTCAACTCTGGTTACTTTCCATTTCTCCTTTTTTAGGTATACTTCCTCTCCGACTCTGGGAGTAAATTGGAGATCGTAGAACTTTTTTAGAAAATCTTTTTGATTTTCTTCCCATAATATTACTTTCGTTGATTCTTTACTCATTGCTTATGCCTGTTTGATTACTAGATGTAGCTAAGTAGTTTGATGACATACATACAGCAAGTTTATCTTACTAACTCAATGAAATAACGTAGTTAAAACCACATTTTAATATTGATATGTTTATGTGGCTTGATTGCGTCCGAATAAGTTACAAGAGCATAATTCTAATATAATATTACTATTAGATTTACTTTAAAAGCTTTTTTAATGCTGTTTCTGCTTGTATCAAGTTATATTTAAATCCTACATTTTTACTACTAATCCAACATTAATAAGTGATTTTACTATAAACAAACTGTACAAACTGACCTATAATAATACTTATACTTTAATTATAATTATTAAAGTGTGCTCACTATTATTAGCTAGTTTTTGATTAAGATTATTTATAGTGTGTTGTCATGGACAAAATTGCAAATAGGGCATTAGGTATTAAGGATTTCTTACGTCATTTTTGAGAATATTCATAAGTCAAAGTTTAATATTTTTGGAGTTAATATGATTAAAAATAGAAAATTTTACCAGTCTTGAAAATTTTTGTAATCAACTCAAGTTAATTAAAAGGCTTGGATAGAGATTTTGTAATGTTAGCAGTTTTAAATTATGCAGTTTAATAAACTTGTATTTTACTATAAATGCTCTATAATAGCTGAATAACCATATTGTGCTTTTTAATTTACTTTTTTTTGGAGTTGTTATAAGACAGAAGACTTATTTTCTGTAGCTTCAATAAATGCCTCAAACTCACCGTTAGGCGTCCATTGAATAGCCCCATCTCGTCCTGTCAAAAATAGTTTCGTTTGGTTTTGATTTAGTTCAGATAAAGCTTTTGTATCAAAGTTAGCAGAAGAAGCGATCGCTACTTGTGGTTGCAGAGCAATAACTAAATCTTTTAATGACTGAGGGGCACACCATAACACTTGGGGACGAGGTAAACTCCCACTCTTAACTAATTGCTGTACCTCTTTAGACTTAATATTCCCTACTAATAACCAATTACGATCTAAAATTTGCAATTGTAAGATGGGTAATTGATCGTTGATTAATTGTGCCACTATTGAACTTGTTTTCACAGCTTGACCAACTGCTAATGCTTGGTAAGATCCTTGGTACTTTTGTAGTTCTTGTTGAATTGCCTGAGTAGCAATGGAATTTTCTGGCTTGGGAGAATATTCATAAAAATTTTTGATAGGTAAACGTTGCAGTAATTCCAACCAAGCATTACTCTCATTGCCTTGGAAATCAGTTGCGATTGCCCAATTAATTTGATTTATACCCTGTTGTTGTAAAAATGGTAAAATTGTGAAACGTCCTGTCCCTTCATCGCCACTATTAATTACAGTTACAGTACCTCTATCTTGAACAACTACAATTGGTTCTGTATCAGATTCTAATATAGTTATCTTAAATAATGTATTTGTAGAATGCCAAAAAGGAATGAATACTAAACCAATGGCAATCACATTAGCAAACCACCACCGCTTTTGCCACCAAGGCACTAACCAAACCAACATAATAAGTGCATAAATCGCTAGAATTTGCAAAGTAGATATACTACCTACAGCAACAGAATTTCCTGGCAGCTTGCTAAAAAATTCCACTAATTTAATTAGCCAATCAGTCGGGTAATGCAACACCGCAGCTAAAAAACTTCCAGCTTGAATCCAAATTAAACCTACTAAGGCACTGATAATTCCACCTATACTAATAATCGAAATGAAAGGAGTACTAACTACATTCAACAACAGACTATAAGATGGTACAACTCCAAAGACAAAAAGTTGCACAGGTAAGGTCCAAATAGTGGCAGCTAAGGGAACGGCAATTAAAGAAGCGATCGCAGGCGGTAGCCATCCTAGTCGATTGACTAATGCAGGTACTGTTACGATTAATCCCAATGTTGCTAAAAAACTCAATTGAAAACCTAAATCCCAAATCCATAGAGGATTAAACACTAATAACAGAGTTGCTGCTAATAGCAATGAGCCGAACTGTTTTACTTTTCTTTTTAATAGCAAACCAACTAATGCCGCAAAACCCATAATTACGGCTCTGAGAACCGCAGGTTGAAAACCTGTTAAACTCAGAAAAATGATTAAAGCCAAAAAGCCAAGGGTAAATTGCGTTCCTTTTCTTGCCCGCCTCGTTAACTGTAAGATCACACTTAAAATCAAAGAAGTTTGGAACCCGGAAGCTGCTAAAGCATGAGCTAATCCAGCTTGTACAAATAAGTCCCGGATATCGTAGGGTAAATCAACAGCTTTGCTTCCCAACACCATTGCACTGACAAGAGGTCCTTCAGGAATACCCAACCAACGAACTTGGGATCGCACAATCCGCTCCCGAATTTGCCACCATCCCCATTTACGTTGCTGCTCTAAAACATTTATTTGTCTTCCAATCAAACCAGCAAAGGTTCCTTCCTGCTTGAGAAACTTCTGAAAATCGAAACCACCAGGATTGGAAGCCGCCTTTGGTTTGTACAAAATCCCAGTCACAGCAATTTGTTGACTAGGGTATAACCCAGTAGCTTGAAGTATAGGCACCGTCACATACAATTTACCCGTAACCCCTTTTGGCACACCTGCTGAACCCTTTTCATTTTTGACTTCATCTATCTGAGTTGCTTTCAGCCAAAATTGTCCTCGCTGACTGCGAGTTAAGCGCGGATTACTCGCCACTTCGCCACGAACAATTACAAGTTGTTCTTGATTACTGCTATTTCCAGGCGGGACGAACTGACTAATATCTTTTGCACCCGGTTGCGGCACTCGCCATTGAAAATATAGAGTTGCTAATAATCCCACCAAGCCAGCAGCTAGCCATATTCGAGGATGGGGAGTAGTTTGCCAAATGCTAGGCAGTGCCTTATTTTTGCTTCCAGTATTTTCTGGTTTCTGAGCAAATTGCCGTGAAGTGGTGCGTCTTTTAAAAAAAATTGCTCCCACTATCCCCAGAACCAAAATCCACACACCACCCCAAGGAACTGCTGTAAACAGCAACCCAAAAATGTAGCCAAGACAAATAATTACACCACTGGTTTGAATCATAAGACTTTTTGTAAAAGCACCTGACAACCCGAATTTGCAGCTGACTTAAAAATAGCTAGGGCAGCAATAGAGCAAAATCGGCATTGCTGAATTTGGCTATGAAATTCAAAAAGAAAATATCCCAAACTCTTATTATCTGCGCTTAGAGCGCCTCTGCGTGAGTTTTTCATTTCTATAATCAGCAACACTGAAAAATTTTGATGCTTAGTTGTGGAGAAGTTAGAGTCGATAGGGAAAGTTAGCTTTCCCTACCTCTCTTTCAGAACGGAACGTGATGGTTTCCCATCATTCCGCTCCTCAGTAATGCGTTCCTTGTTATGGATACTCCAGCATAATGATTTCTTTGTCTTCAATTGAAGACATTTTTATCTTCTGCTGTTTTATTGTCATGACAATGCCTATGTAATAGTTGAAGATTATCCTTTTTGTTTCTTCCCCCTTGTGAACGGGGGATTTTATGGTCGGTTTCAATTAAATCTCCAACTTTTAGGTTGCTGCCGCATCGAGCGCACTTTCCATTTCCAGTTGACGTTCTTCCATTCCACCATCGGACGATTCCGTGTTTTAGACATTTACATTGCTAATCAATTACTACATTACACATCACCGTGAGTCCGTCTGCATATCCTGGGGATTATTCCAGGCATTAGCTTTTGACTCAATCCTTACAACCAATTTGCTATTTTGCTGGGAGCATACCTATTAATTCGACCAATCAATAGGAGGCAAAAAGGTTGGTTACTTCGTTCCCAATCATCATTTGTTTGTCTAGTTTAGGATGTTGCTAACCGCCGGGAGAGTTGGAAGTGCATAACAAGAATCAACACCTATCCTTGTTTCCTTCTCCTTGAGGAATTTAACCTCTAACGACGTTACGACGGGTTATCGCATACTTCGCTTTCGCTATCCATATAGACTCGCTTGCCCTTGGGCTTTCACCCCCGCTTTACACAACCGATTCCCAATCGCCCATGTAGGGGATACCTGTTTGTCAGGTATTCTGTGTGCAGTCACTTCATGCACCTGAAGGGGTGGACTTGAAAACGTAATTTCTCACCACCATGATGATTGAGTTGTCAAGGTTCAGTTACCTTGCGGGTAATCCTCTGCCTATTTCAAGGCTAGTTTCTACCCAACGAATCGCACGTGTTGACCATCTAGTTTATACAAACAAAGCCCGCACAGGCGGGCCTTATCCTTGTAAATTTAATGTTCAAGGCTCAAGATTTAATGGTATTTCCGATCTTTAGCAATAGCCACATGATCAAGATATACCTAGCTTAGAAAATGCAAAATCAAGAGTTTGCTAACCTGCGAAGGCAGGTTTTGTTTGTGTAGCCGCGACTTCTAGTCGCCCAAATTAGTCAGAAATTATACTTTTTAAACATCATTTTACTAGGTAACAAGTACTTACATGGTCTATATTGTTTGATACATAAACTTTTCTACCAAAACAATGAAAGTATTACCCAAAGAACATAAGAGATAATTGGAATTAAAAACAGCCAATCAATAATATATTGATAACGAGATTTAACTGTATACTCTAAAACAGCTTGTACTAAGACTGGCTGTAAAACAGGTGGCTGTATGACTAGTTTTTAATTTTTGAGCAACGGAAAACCCAACTTCTCCCTTTGCTCAACATATAAATGAGCTATTTTCCTAGCCAAATGCCGAATCCTGGCAATATAGCGAGTTCTCTCCGTCACCGAAATCACACCTCTAGCATCCAGCAGATTGAATGTGTGCGAACACTTCATTACATAATCTAAGCTAGGTAAGACCAATCCTCGCTCCGTCAATTGCGTTGCTTCTTGCTCATACAAATTAAATAGTGTCAGTAGCAATTCAGGATTTGACGCTTCAAAGTTGTAGGTACACTGCTCAATCTCTCCTTGGAGATAAACATCACCATAAGTAATGTTGTCCGTCCAATGAATCTTAGTAATTGCCTCTACTTGCTGGAGATACATTGTCAGCCGCTCTAACCCGTATGTAATCTCAATCGACACCGGACGGCAATCAATACCCCCACACTGTTGGAAGTAGGTAAATTGAGTAATTTCCATTCCATCTAACCATACTTCCCACCCAGTCCCCCAAGCTCCCACCGTTGCATCTTCCCAGTTATCCTCCACAAACCGAATATCGTGGTCTTCAGGACGAATACCTAAAGCCCTTAACGAATCAAGATAAATTTCCTGAATATTATCTGGCGACGGCTTAATCAGAACTTGGTACTGATAATACTGTTGGAAACGGTTAGGGTTTTTGCCGTACCGCCCATCTGTAGGGCGACGACAAGGTTCAACGTAAGCAACAGCCCACGGTTCCGGTCCCAATGCTCTTAAAAATGTCTGCGGATTTTTAGTACCAGCACCCTTCTCAATATCGTAAGGCTGGGCTATGAGACAACCGCGATCGCCCCAAAACTGATGCAATAAAGCTATTACAGATTGAAAAATCACTCTTTTTCTATCCTTAGTAGGCACAGTGCATAAACCATTGTTGCTTAGAACCAGGCACTGTGGGGAGTTTCATGAGGACATAAA
>NZ_JBALFV010000107.1:0-88981 GCF_036916735.1 Nostoc sp. | reverse complement strand
TTTATGAATAATTTTCGGGCGAGTCCAATCAGTTTTCCTATTGCTAGTTGAATAACATTACCGTTTTTTCTTTCCCCAAAGTAACAAAAGAGGGACAAAATACGGTTTTCTGTAATCTTTACGATGCTGTGACCAAAACCAAAATTTACAGGAAATGGAGTAGAGATTTAGATTGGGCAACAATCATTCGTGACATTCAATCTCTGTTAGGTGGTGCTGACTCAAATATTCCATCCACACCAAAACTTAGCTCCGTTCCTCAACCAGTACCTACACAAGACTTACGAGTTAAAAATATTCGCACTTTGCTTGATTATCCACTTGATTTGGTCAAAGAGTGGTTGCAATTTCAAGACGTTGATCGCCCAAGTTTACTTGATATTAGCCAGATTAATGAACTAATCAAAACCATGTGTTTGGCTTGGGCAGCAGACAAGTGTGAGTATCCCAGTCACGCTGAATCTTCGTATCAAAATCTTGTTGTTGATGCCATTGCTAGCGGTGCTGATGAGTTAACAGCAATCAACGCATGGATGCAACAGTTACAAACAGCAAAAGCCGGAGCAGTGTAAATCAGAATCAGGATTCAGAATATTTTTACTTCTGAACCCTCAATTAATCACACAGGAATTAAGCCATAAAAGTCATCGTTACAGTAGTCAATAAAATCACGAGTGAAGCGCACCTAAATATCCCTGATGGACTATCACAATTAGCAATCAAGCAACACATCACAGACATCTACAACAGTGGTGAGATGCTGATTGATTTAAATCTTTGTCAAGTGGATTTTGAATCTATCAGCGCTCAGATTGTCCCAGAACATTCTGATATGAAGTCTGCATAAATATGGGAGGTAATCAGATGCATACAAAATGGACTGATGAAGAACTCGCAATTATTGAAGAAATGGCTTGTCTCAACACTGTCAAACAAATAGCATATCGGCTGAAAAGAAGGGGATACATCCGCTCAACATCAGCTATTCAACACAAATTGCGCTTTTTAGGATACTCCGCACGTCCAATCCTTGATAACTACAACTGCTGCGAAATTGCCAGGGTTCTGCAACTCAATTCGGCTACTGTTTGGAGTTGGGTCAAAAAGGGGTGGATACGTACACATAGGCGGTCTGGCAGATATCACCAAATCAAGAGTCAAGACTTAAAACGATTTCTTCAAAACCCACCTCAACGTATCAAGAACCGCATTGCTGCAATTGATAAAGATGTTATCGAATACTTAGTGGGAAGATGAAAATGACACAGCAAATCACTCCCCTTAAAACTCAAAAAGTCCTTGACCTTTGTTCTGGTATTGGCGGCTTTACCCTTGGTCATAAGATTTGCGGTGGTTTCGAGACTGTGGCATTTTGTGAGATTAACTCTTACTGCCAACAACTGCTACATCTGCGATTCCCAAATATTCCAATTATCAGGGACATCCATGATATTACAACTGAGTCTTTGGCAGGAGTCGGAGTTACAGAAGTTGCATTGCCGGACTCCCCTGCCCTCCCTTTAGCCTCGCCGGAAAACAGCTTGCCTCCCAGGATGAGCGCAACTTGTTCGGTGAGTTCTTTAGAATCATTTGCGAGATTCGACCAGCATGGCAATTGTGGAAAACGTACCCGGACTCATTACTGCTGAAGACGGTGAATTTTTCCGCGCCCTACTGTGGCAATTTGCCCAGATGGGGTTTGATGTCGAGTGGGGAATTGTTTCAGCAGCCTAAGTGGGGACCATTCACAAGCGCGAAAGAGTTTGGATTATTGCTACCGACTCCCAAAGCTCAAGACGGGACACATCCTGGAGTCAGTACGAGAAAGAGGGGACAAACACTGCATCTGTCGGCGGCGGTGATCATGCCCAGACAAACCTTGATATATACCAACAACAATTACAGGAAACCAACAAAAGGGGGCAAAAACCAAGGTTACGAATTGGGCAGTACGAAATATCGTTCTCTCAGTCCACTTTTCGTCAGCGCTATGATGGGTTTTCCAAGCAGATGGACAGATATCTCATGCGACAGCCAGACCTTGATGGATGGCTTAGTGCTGCCTCAATCCCCAGCTTCAATAGACATCTCCGAAAATTGTCCAAGTATCTCTGTGACTAACTTATAGCGTGCGATCGCCAGCGAGAGCAACCAGGTAGTTTCTACGATAGAATAGGGGTTTGAGATATTTATTGTTAATAATCCGACAAAAAAACGTGATTATGTGCATTCATTTTTAAATCAGGCGATCGCGTATATTTCTGCTGGTAATACAAGTGCCCCAATTCGTAATCTTACTACTCCACAAATTGTCAAAATTACTTGTTCATATTTTTTAGGATTTAACCGAAATCTTTCTTGAACAACTGGAAATATTTTTCGAGAACGAATTCGGTGTTCAACAAATACTCGTTTAGATGAAAACTCCTTGTTTTCCTTTTTCTGGTCAATTGTTAACTTCCCGTTTCTTGGTGTTTTAATTGGAGTGTTAATTAAATCTTCTCCTATATCTCCTAAATCGCCTTGAAATTTTTGTTGTGAGTTAAAGCTCTCACAGTTTTCTCTGAATAAAGTTATATCGCTTTTTGGTCCAGGTTCTCCTGCCACAACATCAACGATCTCGCTGCCATTAGGCAAGATAATTATCTGAGTTTTAAATGTATGTTTACTTGCCTTGCCAGAGTAATATTCTTCTTGCTCTTTATTGTCTCCAGGTCTTTCCCTAACTTGTTCATAACTATCTACAATTAATTCATAATCTGTAAGTATTTCTTTAACTACTTCATAGTCAGATTCTTTTTTTTTACTTGTTCAATTAAACTCGATGGTAACAATTATCTCAAAAGTGGCAATCAATAATTAAATATATCATTTGCTGTAGACTCGCTCACTCCAAACTGGATGCCCAAAAGTTGAAAGGTTGTCATATGCCTCAGATAAACCAAGGTTAAAATTATTTGTTCTTTGATAGATAGTTTTGGTTTACGACCTCCACCACCAGTAATAATTCTAACTTTCTTGGATTCTAACAACACTTGTTTTTCATGGTGTAATTGCTCTGCATTTTGGATTAATTGTTGTAACTGTTCATACTCCAGACCAATTAACCGTTTTGTCTCTTTAGGATTCTCCTCAATGTGATTCAGGATATCTCTCATATTTTAATATTAAAAACTTCTCTTGATGTTCTTTTACCACAAAATATACTATTTTGGAGATATCTAATCGGCTCAATTGTAATGAAATTGCAGCGCTTACGCCAGATTGCTAAAAATAATATCGCCAACTCTATGCAGAATATCAAAGCATCAGAAAACAACATAAGCAACAGTTGATGGCTCTGGGCAATGCCATTGTTCCCCAATGTGCTGCACTGGTTTTTGACCGACTCAAAACAATTTTATTCCAACAATCGAAAAATGCATGATTGAGTTAATTACTGCCTTTGAAACAAGCTGGTATCTCTCCCCTCCTTGGGGTCGAACAATTCCACCCGTTGAGGTCAATTTACTAGAGAGAGTATACCTCAGAACCATCAAAACATTCGGTTGCTGCTGTGGTGTTCAGTGGAAACATGAAACTTGGCTTTATTCAATTGATTGTCGTAATGAAATACTCCACGCCACACAACATCAAATCATCTCCACAGGTCAGTTAGAAACCTTCAACGTGCAAAAACCTGCTTTTGTTCTGGGTGAAAGAGTAATGAATGCTCTGTTCTCACGATAAAGGAACAAAGCAACGGCTGATTTTGGGGATAGCGCTAGTGAATAATTCTTGGTTTTATCTCGTTGAATTGATGTCCCCAACGTTAACTAAATCACCGACTATATCGAATCGTTTCTCACTGGTCGGTAAAAAAAGTTTGATGCGGGTGAATGTTTAATTCTCTCTAATCACACAACAAAAATTATCACCCAATTAAAGTTATGTCACAAATTGAAATTGCCGAAATCATCGAACAGATAAAACAAGAGATTGAAGTTGAGGCTAATAGTCAAGCGAAAGCTAGCCTTCGGGCAACTGCAAGACTTGCTGGGGTTAGTGATAAAGCTATTGGTAAAGCATTAGAGAGCGCGAACCTGGAACCATCCAAACTGGCTCAAATGCTTATGTAACAGGGCTTTGATGCCGCGAACCTAACTGATTGGAGAACCAGTGATATCCCAGACACTGCGATCGCAATCATCCTAGAGTACTACGCTTACGAGGCAGGGCGATACTGCACTAAACAAGCCCGATTAGTATGCCGTTCATTCAACACCATCGGCATTCGGGCATGGATTCAAGATAAATTGGGTTGGACAAAACCCGCCTCAAATAGCGAAACAGCGATGACTCAAATACAGTTTCTCAAGCTAAACATTTAACCCAATGGCTCAGTAGTGGAGTTGACGAAGAAATCTTCAAGGCGAATGTGCGTTCGCTTGTCGGCACAACACCTTACGAATATCTGCTCTACAGTCCCAAAATCTCTCGTCGCAATGATGGGCGCTTACGAGACAGGGACTTGAAAAAATACCAGCACATCGAACTAGGCAGCTGGTGTGCAGTGGTGTTGACCCACTTAACAACTACGTGCTGATGATGTGGGGCTGTTTCAAACCAGACCACCCTCGAAGAGACCGCCAGAAGATCCATAAGTTCATCAAGTACGAACACCCATTCAGAGAAGAGACACGCGCCTTCTTCCTCTTAGTCCCGAATCGCATTTGGTGAAAGTCTCCCTACGTTGCGGTATCCCCATTACAGAATTTAACCTACAGCATCCTGGTGGTTTCTGGCACTGGGTTTGGCGGCACAACGTACCAGTGACAATCGTGGAAGGTGTCAAGAAAGCGGGGGCGTTACTAACTGCTGGTTATGCTGCGATGGCGTACCCGCCCGCCGTAGGCATCGCTATCCCTGGCGTTAACGCTGGATACCGCACACCCCAAGATGAGTACGGTACAGCTAATGGTAAACCATCCCTGATTCCCGACTTGAAGCATTTTGCAACAGAGGGGAGACTTATTAACATCTGCTTTGATCAAGACAATAAACCTGAGACAGTCCAGCGAGTCAGAACCGCTATCAGTCGTATGGGACGGTTGCTGGTAAATGAGGGCTGTTCCCTGCGGGTGATTGATTTACCGTTGGGGGCAGAGAAAGGGGTTGATGATTTTATCGTCGCCAAAGGTCAGCCAGCATTTGACGCGCTCTACAACACAGCCGTTGCACTGGAGTTGTGGGAGATTAAGCTGTTTACTCTGCTGACTTATCCAAGAGCGATCGCACTTAATCAACGATTCCTGGGTCATCTGCAAGTTCGCGAAGGTGAAAAACTGGTTATCCTCAAGGCTCCTAAAGGCACTGGTAAAACCGAATGGCTGTCTACCGAGGTAGCGAAGGTGCATGACCTTGGAAGACAAGTATTAATCATTACCCATCGGATTCAACTTGGTGAGGCACTGTGTAATCGCTTTGGAGTGAATTATGTCACAGAAGTTCACGGCTCCGAAACAGGAGATTTGTTAGGATACGGTGTATGTGTTGATTCGTTGCATCAGCAGAGTCAAGCGCGATTCAATCCCAATGACTGGGCGAATGATGTCATTATTATCGACGAGTGCGACCAAGTATTCTGGCATTTACTCAACTCTGGTACTGAAGTGCAAAAACGTCGCGTATCTGTTCTCAAAAACCTCAAACAACTGGTACAGAATATTTTGGGCAGTAGTCAGGGAAAGATTTACCTATCAAGTGCCGATGTGTCAGATACTGATGTGAAGTATGTTTTATTACTCGCTGGTGAATATCGGGTTAACCCGTTCGTAATCGTCAACAATTATCAGGATAGTGCCGGAAACTGTTACAACTACTCTGGCAGTAACCCGAAGAATCTTATCGCTGCACTGGACAAGGCGATAGCCAAAGGAGGGCATCATTTACTCTGCTGCTCTGCTCAGAAAGCTCTTTCCAAATGGGGAACCCAAGCATTGGAGGAACGCTTTCGTCGCAAGTTCCCACACCTACGGATTCTACGAATTGACAGCGAATCCGTTGCAGATCCATCTCATGCCGCTTTCGGCTGTATCGCTCACCTGAACAAAATTCTTACCCAGTATGATTTGGTTATCGCCTCCCCAAGTTTAGAAACTGGAGTATCCATCGATATTCGAGGGCATTTCACTGCTGTTTGGGGAATTTTTCAGGGAGTGCAGCCGGTTAATTCCGTGCGTCAGATGTTGGCGAGATTACGAGAGACAGTTGACCGTCATATCTGGGTGAGAGAGTGGGGGATGTCGGTTGTGGGCAATGGCTCTACATCCATAGGGGGATTACTCAAAAGTCAACACGTCGCAACACAAGCGAACATTGCGCTGTTGTCGGCGGCGGACAATGACGATTACAGCTTTGTTGACCAGAATTTTCAGCCCGAATCTTTGCAGACTTGGGGGAAACGTGGTTCCGTAATTAATGTTGAGATGCGGCGCTATCAAGAATCTGTACTTGGGGGATTGGTCGAGGATGGGTACACCATTATTGATGCTGATGATGCATCGGATGATGAAAGTGGGGCAGTAATCGAGTCGGTTAAAGCTGCAAGTGAGCAATTGTATACTGCTGAATGTGAAGCGATCGCTAACTCTGTTGAACTCTCTCAAACTGAACTCAAAAAGCTGCAAGATAAGCGGGCGAAAACCAAAACCGAGCGACACCAGCAGCGCTTGGCTGAATTGTCCCGTCCCTACGAAATTGAAGTTACGCGTGATTTGGTCGAGAAAGATGATGATGGCTGGTATCCTCAACAGAGAATGCACTATTATTTGACGCTGGGGCGAGAGTTTCTGACGAATCGTGATGCGAAACGGGCTAAGGCGCAGTTAGAGGCTGGGCAGAATTCCATTTGGAAACCTGACTTTAACAAGGGGCAGTTATTGCTGGCTGTGTTGTTACTTGAAAATCTGAATCTGTTGCAGTTTCTTACACCAGACGTTCAGTTACGTAGCAGCGACGAGAAGATGCTGGAGTTTAAGGCGCTGGCTGTAACGCATCGGCACGTTATCAAGAATTACCTGAATGTTAGTATCTCGGAAAAACACACGCCGATTGCGATCGCACAGAAACTACTTGCGAAGATTGATTTGAAACTCGATTATGTTGGTCGGTTGGGTAAGCGTGAAAATCAGGAGTGTGTTTATCAGTTTGTTGCACCTGATGACCAGCGTGATTCGATTTTCGGGCAGTGGTTAAATCGGGATGAAGCATCAAACAAATTCGCAATTGATAATGGGCTTCGCCCCGCTACGCTAACGCAATTCGCAGTTAAAACAATTGCGAATTGCGAATTGCAAACTGCGAATTGTTTGGTGTCAGTCACTAATAATATAGTTTTATCGACACCAGTGATTGACACAACCTCCCAAATATTAGAAGAGGTAGTGGAAAGTCCCCAAGGACAAGCCTGGAAAGGGCTGAAACTGAAAATGCAGCAAGGCTTGGACAGCGCTGGCTCATTCTACAATCAGTTAGTCTCCACAATCGGCTCGGCTGTTGGTGTTGCTGATGGGGAGCCTTACTGGAATGGGTATCTGGGCAAATGGCAGATTTGGGTTAAGTTTGGAGGCGGGTGTACCTCTGTGGTGTGCGATTGGTTGATGGTAGTGTAGTATCCCTTCCCTCGACTAATCGCAGAGACTAGCTTGACAGTAAAATAGCTCTTGCAACATCTTGGGTAAAGGGCAAAACGGCGCTTTGCCAATCCACTAAGCATTTTGTCACGTGTGGCTCTTCACCTTTTTGAAACCAGTAAGAACCTACAGGCAACAGAACATCCTTTTCGCCTGGTGTCAACTCATCCAGGACTCAAAGGCGTCAAAATGGCCGAAGGCAATGCTTTTACCGATTAAAAAACTCCGTACAAACCTGCGGCATTGAGTCCTCAGAAGCGAGGCGAGCTACTTAAAAAATTGGCCAGGAGTCACTCCAAACCTTTTCCGAAACGGGGCCACAAAGGCACTGAGTTCGGAGTAACCAAGTTTATCTGCGGTCTCGTTGACTGTCATTCCTTCCGCAAGGAACTCCAATGATTTTTCTAAAAGGAAGGCCCTCTTCCAAGCTGCAAAAGGACTTTTTACATCTTGTCGCTGCCGCTTTTGCGTAACACATTTTTAACCAGCTAACGTTGCCCATTACCCGCCGCAGATAGCCTTAAACATTAACAGATGAACTCTCGACGGTCAGTGTGTAGGGGCATTGTTAGGGCGTTGTTAATTGGCTTTGAAGCCGATTTTGCGGCAGTTGGCAACATGAACATCTGATCTGCCGTCACTCAAGTTGCCTCTTTGCACTAAATCTTTGCGCCACCATTAACCACAATGTCTTGCCCCGTCAGCCAACGTGCTTTTTCCGATGCCAAGAATACGACGACTTCAGCAATATCTTCAGGAGTTCCCAAACGCCCCAATGGAGAGCTTTGAGCCGCTACTTTTTGATGTTCCACGGGTGCGTTGTCGAACATTCCAGGAGAAGTTGGGCCAGGAACTACGCTGTTAACCGTAATCTGGCGCTCTCCTAGTTCTTGAGCCAGCACTTGTGTGAACATTCTGACTGCCGCTTTGCTGGCTGCATAAATGGTTGAACCAGCGTGTGGGTAAACACTCGTGCTGGAAGAAATGTTGATGATGCGTCCGCCATTTCCGATATGAGGTGCGGCTTCCTGCGAGCAAAAAAGGACAGCACGAACGTTCAGGTCGAATACAGCTTCGTAGTCCTCTTGCGTGACTTCTGCCAAAAGTCCTCCTCGTGCAACACCGGCATTATTCACCAAAATATCAAGTTTGCCCAAGTGTCCCGTAATCTCTTGAAACAAGCGACGAATATCTGCAATGTTCCTAAGATTCGCTTGCAGGGCAATAGCTCGCCCACCCTCAGCTTCGATAGCGGCTACAACTTCTTGCGCGGCATCGGCACCACGCGAATAGTGAACAATGATCAAAGCGCCTTGCGCCGCCAGCCCCTTGGCGATAGCGCTTCCAATGCCGCCAGACGCACCTGTAACAAGTGCGACCTTTCCATCCAGATTTTCAGTTGACATGAGACCCCCTCATTTACCTTCAATGTGAATTATACAAAACGCAGCCATGCCGCGCGCGACGGCTTAACGTTCTGATTAAAAGAAAAACGCATTGCTCAAAGAAAAAAGCCATTTGAAGAAAAAGAGTCTTACCGATGGGTGGAAGCGTTTAAAAAAGTAGAAAACCTATTTATTAGTTTAAAAACTCCCATAGGAGGACAGACTTCAAGAGTCGTTCATAATTCAAACCAAAAAGCGTTTAAAAAGAACTGCAACTTTAGAAGTTAGATTTTGTCCAGTTTCAATAAATCCTCCTTCAAGATTAAAAAACTCCGTCCGTTTCAATGTTTATGCTGTTTATGCAAAAGAAATTGATACTCCTGATGGGTGCGAACCAGTAGAGTGGATGCTATTAATAAGTGAATCTGTACTCTCCCAACAAGATGCCGCGTCAATTTTGCGTTGGTATACGTAACGGAAAGCGAGTGGAAGAGTATCATAAAATTCTTAAATCTGGCTGCAAAGCAGAAAGCTATCGTTTGGCTAGTGAGAGTATGTCAGTCAGAGTAGCCAACTTCCCCTTCGTGTAAGATTTCCGAATCACCAGCCGGGGTCTGACAATACCTTTGGGTGTGTAGATATCTTGAGTTTGTAGCGTACAGCATTCGCGGATACGGCAAGCACTAAACAGGCAGACACCAAACAGTGGCACGTTTTGCATAAAACTTGTGCGCTTGACAGTAATAAGTAAATACAGGTGATATTTAAAAAGGAAACATTACTATGCTTATTAGCTGCCTTAGAATACCCGTAGCTTTTGTCGGATTGGCTTTACTATCTACTATGGTTAGTGTTCCTGCCTTTGCCAAAGAACAAACCAAACTTCAAGTTGTTAAACCACTGACAATCGTACAAGGCTCAACCGATATCAATTCCGGCGGTGTTTGTATTGGTGTTGATGGTGGCCCTTGTTATCCGCCAAACACTCTGACAACTCGCTTCATTGTAATTCAAGGTAAGGTAATTAGCATTGAGGGTCGGACAGCAACGGTTCGCACACCTGACATTAGACCTGTGTGTAAACCAGCTCAGCCCTGTCCACAGTACATCATTGCCGGGGTGACGTTTACCGTTGATACCACTTTTGCTTTGTTTGAGTCCGCAGATGGCACAGTTGTCTCTGACTCGCTTACGGTAGGAAAGTCAGTCGTAGTTGCGGGTAGAGTTGATCGTACTGCCTCCCCCTTACAAAATCGGGTACTGCAAGCCCAGATTGTGGAACAGGATGCCGATTGAAGAAATAGAAACTCAGGGCACACAAAGTGCTTGCTTGCTATTTACCCCGAAAAAAATCACTCTCTTAAATGATCTGTGATACCGAAAGTTACGCACTTGGGCTTGATGAGCCGCTTTCAATATTCCGATCACCAGGAATAAAACTGTACCAATTGAAGTCTCTGAAATTTAGGAGCTTTAAAACCTTCCTGTGCAGTATTAAATTGTTGTACCAAATAATCTATCCCACATTCCGCACTTTATCGTGTAATACACGAGGATTTCCAACATCCAGCTAACTACCAAATACCGACATTTTCGCCATAATCAGAAGTGACGCCAAAGGCGGCAAGCGATCGCCCTTGGCTCATTACCAGTACACAGTAGCCAACTACACACAGCAGCTTACAGTAGGGCATCTGGTGTAGAGCGACGAATTATTTGACCAAAACGGCAGATTTTTTGTCAACAATTGAAATTCTTCTACATTGCTTGCTTGTTCAAGCAATTTCTATAGCTTCATATCAGAAACGCTAAAAATCAGATTCTTCTGGAGCGAAGCTTACAAGCTTGAAGAACTTGACAAATTATTTGTCGCTGCGGTCAAATAATTCCTCGCTTTACAAATGGCTAACAATATCCGTATCCGCGCAAAGCTACGGCACGAGCAATGCACCCCAAAGCAAGGAAAAGATTCTTTATAAAAATGAGATGAGGGCGTTTTTGATTCACTAGGATCATCAGTAAACCAAAAAGTTTTTCCCTGCATAGCGATCGCTAATTAAGTATGCGTAGTTTAACGTGCTATATTTAACTCAAATAATAAGTAATTTTTATACCATTCTGAAAGATTTCAAAAAATGAAATGATGAAAGTAGTGTGTAGCATATTGGCTAAAAAAATTGACTGTTTTATCATCAGAACTGGTTTTAACAGACTCAGAAACCCTTGAAGAGGTTATTGAGTGCTTAGTAGAAAACTTTTCTTTTTAATTCTCAAGGGGTATGTGACTAACAAACATTAGAAAGAGATTCTCATCAAAGCAGCTAGAAGTGGGGATAGTCTTGAAAACACTGCTAAATTATTAAAGAATGTTCCGACAGCAAATGATATTAGATATCATCTCAATAAAATCAATAATTTTGAAGAATTAGAGGCGCAAATTAATCTGGCATTGAAAAGCCGAATTCCTTGATGGTTTAAAAAAAGCTTGTTTAAAAATAGCGATTGATTTAAATCTAATTTGCTATTATGGTAAACCCACATTATAGGAATTACCTTACATATATCGAAGTCAAGCCAAATCTGGTACTCATTCATTTTATGCCTATGCAACTTTATATGTTATTAATAAGAATAAGGTGTAACTCTAGCTGTCAGAGGTGTTCGCCGACTAGACACTAATGTAGCAATAATTACTTATTTATTGGCAGAACTTGAATCCCTTAAAATAAATGTAAAAAAGCTCTACCTAGATAGAGGATTTTTTAATACTCCTATAATCAGATGGTTGCAAGCATGAGACATTCCATTTATTATGCCTGCTATCAAGACAGGAAAAAAGGGAGGAATTAAACAGTTTTTCAAAAGGAGAAAAAGTTATAAAACTATCCATACCATTACAAGAGACAAAGATGATTTACTGGACTTTAGACTAAAAAGCAGAAAATGACTCAGGGAAGCTGAGTTGAAAACAAGCAAAGCCAAAAAATTAAAAAATCAGAAATCAAGCAGTTTTTTAGGCGGCTTTACGTGAAACAGTAGTACGCTTTTTAACCATTGGATAGCGAATTCTACGCTGTCGGGGTTGTCCGGTCTTCCAACCAGGGGATTTACCTCTCTTTAGATATCTATAATAACCAATTCATCAATAATAACTGGTTGTTAATATTTAATAGTTATGCCTAATTATTTTTTTTGGCATAACCTCTGTGAGCGTGTTTTCTATCTCTTGCAGTGCTTTGTCGATGGTATCCAAGGTAAGTGCGGCGCTCCGAAAAACTTACGTAAACTCTTGGCTTTAGTAGTCAATATTTTGACACCTGTAGCCTCTTGTTATTGCTACAACATAATCAATTCTTCCCCTTCACTTACGTATTTTCTAGGGCTTTACAAAATCCATCTGTTAAATTTTACTCAATCTTTATTCAGCCTCAACCCCTAAAAGCTAAGAACTTTATAGCAACTTGAGTAAGCTATTGACTAGCGTAACAACTCATTCTTACTTGCGAAAAATCCATGCGTATTAAAAAAGCTTTTTTATACACAGCAACCCTGACTTTCAGCATAATGTTACTAGCTGGACAAAAAGCAAATGCCGGACAACTCTATAACAGTTGGGACTACGGTATTGACTCAAATAGCGATGGCTCTGGCGGAGCCGTTTTTGACATCAAAGGTATGGCTGTCAAACAGTCAGGTGATAAAGTTTATGTTGCGCTCACTGGCGGTATGCCCTTGGGTGGAACAACCGACCCGGATGATTATTGGAATCCGGGTCACTCTGTCAACATTGGTTGGAGTGACTTGTTCTTTAACTTCTCAGGACAAGACTTCCAAACTGCTAGCAATAACGGGCAGTTATTTGCAGTCAAGTTTGCGGACTACGGTAGTGACTTGTCAACGGGAGTTTATCAAGGAGTAACAGCCAAAAGTATAACTACTGAGCATGGTGGCTACAGTAACTTGAAGTGGTATTATGACTGGGGTTGGGGTCAGAATAACACCCAAGGCACAGACTTCGCGACTGCACAAGATGTCTACAACTATTACTACCCGACTACAGTTGCTCAAAATCCAACTTGGGATAACACCCCGATTCTCAACGCCATTGGTAATGGTACGAAAGTGGGCAATATCTCCATGCTCAGTGACAGTGAGTTGAGTGCCGCAGGACTCGATTTTGGACATTTTTCTGCCACAGGAGACTACACTATTGGATTTGCATTTGACAAAGCGTTAATTGGCAGTGGCGACTATGTTAGCAACATTTTCCTAGAGTGCGGTAATGATGGAGATGCACTCAAAGGTAACTTCAAGTCTACTCCTGAACCGGATGCTGGGGCAGGCTTATTCATTCTCGGACTGGGCTTCGGGATGATAAAGAAGCGTCAGCGTCGCAAAAGTTTATTAGCTTAAGATTAAATACCACGCGCCAGGGCAGGGCGATCGCCTACTGATCGCGGGAGCATCTCTGAGGCGGCTGGCAATTTTCCCAGGTGCGTAGCTTGGAATGGCACGCTCCATACCGTATCTATCCGGTTAGATGTTTTTAATAACTAGTTTTGATATAAATAACAGGTTGTCGCAATGGCGTACCCGCCCACTCTCTTGTGATCGCATCTACTAGGATCGCGCTTCCTGCGATGGCGTACTCGCCCTTGACGGTGGCGATGTCTGCGGCGGGCGTAGCCATCGCCTACCGAGCGTCTACATCATCGCTTGAATAGTTATGCAATATTTATTTTCTTTTGGCATAACTTCAATGAGCGCGTTTTCTATTTCTTCCAAAGCTTTATCAAGCGCGTCTAACCGCTTGCGATTTTCCCACTCTTGATATGCGATCGCAACAAGAGGATCAGTTCCCAGCCCTGTGCTACTGCCTACCCTGCCTATGTGTTGATGGCAGGTAAACTCTGGGTTCTTGCCGCCGTTCACTTATGAAAAATGCTTATGAAAAATTTTTCAGGTGGCAACGACTGCTGGTAATTTCCTCCAGGTATCGCATCAACTCGCGTAGTTAGGTTTTTTGCCTAATCTCTAAAAATCCACCAATCTGTATAATCGAGAATATAATGAAACGGTTTATTTTTGCTATGGGATTTTATGAGTCTTGTAAATATTGGGCAGTATTTTTTTAATCCAAAAGATGTCGTTTTTGTTGACACAGAATACATTGAATGTACCGATATTAATATAAATCTTTCTGATAGCGAATTGGCGGGGCTTTATCCAGAAAGTGAAAGACCCGTTTTAGTAAAGCTAAAATGGGATGCTATACAGGGGCAAGAAACCCGTAGTTTTGTAGTCTATAACGATGAAGCAAAAATGTTGAGAAAGTATTTTAAAGACGTTGAAAATCCTGATATCCAATTTTTAAATAAAAAAATCCCACCTTTAGGGCGGGGCTGAGGAACTTTACAGCAACAATATTTTGACAGGACTAAGTGTAGCGAACTGTAAACATTTTGAAGTATTTCTGTTTGCAGTTCGCTACAACTAAGAGAGTATAAAATTTTAAATCAGTTTTCTTAAAGTTTCGCTTATTATTCCATCTTGTACGTCAACGTGTATTGTGGCTCCATCATCCAGTGCTACCCAACCACCTCCTTTATGTCCTCTCGTAATTACAGATAATTTACATCCTGTATTTACTAATAATTTTTCGGCTTCTTCAATTGTTTTTCCGATTAGGTTATCTGTGTCAAAAGCGCGCATAATTATTTCCTCAATGGTATAAACTAAGTCTTCCCGTTTCAAACCGGAAAACTCTTTTCTGTCCTCACGGGCGACAAATAGGTTATGAAAAATCCAGTTCTAGCGATTACTGGGGATGCTAATGGTGTAGCAAGGGCGAAAACTTCTCACCAATCGAGGGTCACATTGCTGTAGGCTATGGGTTACAGGTTCTACAGTCTGACGATGAAAATCAATCGGCACGGACGCGCCAAGGTTCTAACGTAGTCAGAGATACAACTAATCTTCAGTCATGGGCTGCATAATGACCGCGATCGCACTTTGTTCGGTGTCTGCCTGTTTAGTGCCTGTAGAATCCGTGAATGCTGTACGCTACAAACTCAAGATATTTGCACACCCAAGGGTAACGTTAGACCGCAGTTTGTCATTAGAAAGTCAAACACTAAAGGCAAGCTGGCAACCAGGGCAATCCCAGTGATTGAAGACTTGCGGCGGTTATTGAGCGAATACTACCCACTGGGAGGAGATGATTATCTGTTTCCCGGTCGCAGTGATGGACACATCAGCGAAGACTCAGCTTCTAGGATTTTGAGAGAAGCTTGCCAGCAAGTAGACATTTATGGAGTGAGTAGCCATAGTTTTAGAAGAATTGCATTAACTCAGATGAGTAACGCTGGTATACCGTTGAGAGTTATTCAAGAGATATCAGGGCATCGAAACTTAGAATTGGAGTTTAGACTAAACTCCAGTTTACTGCAAGACTAAAGAAAGACCACCTATGTTTTAAATATTGTTCATCACGAAGTTAAAGGTGGGAACTGAAATCAACTTTCTTGCTTGATTTTGAGTCATTACCGCTGACTACCAATCTTTAACAAAAAATTATCTTAGCTTACCCTCATCACTTCTATAGAATCCATTTGATATCTTTTAGGCGATCAAGTAGAATCAACCGAAATTAGGTGCATTTAAGCAGGTGAGGGTGGAAAATGGGGTATTCAAGTGATTTAACAGACAAAGAGTGAAAAATAATTGAGCCATTATTGCCAACTAAGAAGAAAACTAGACCCCCTGTGTGGACAAAACGACAAATCCTCAATGGTGTATTTTATCAACTGAAGAATGGTTGCAATTGGGCTGATTTGCAAGCGAGATTTTCCGCCCTATTCTACTGTCTTCTGGTACTATAAGCATTGGTGCCAGGACGGTATCCTTGATAATATTATCACCAATTTGCATGGCAGGGTGCGTGAACAAGTAAAAAAAAACCGCAGTGGACGACTCTAATAATGATTGACTTCCCTTGCAGTCAAAAACACTTGTAATGCCAGTGTTGAGTCCAAAGGGTTTTGTTTTTACAACGCAACAAATGGCATCAAAAGACATCTAGCAGTTGATCTACTGGGCTTTCCCTTCTTTACGCATTGCACCAAAGCCAGCATCTGTGATCACCAAGGGTTAATTGAGATGCTCTCAATTAGCATGGATTATTTCCAATCCAAACCAATTGAGTTACCATTCGATTACAATCCTGATAATTCATGGCTATCATCCTGAGAAACTTACCCAAGCGTTAGAGCAGATTTATCCTCAAATCATCAGCAAAATCCAGTTTGAACTTTCACCTAAGCCATCGAAAGCTGAAAAAGAAGCTAATGGACAGTCTGGATTTGTTCCTGTCGCCGCTAGATGGGTAATTGAAAGGTCAAACGCTTGGGTAGAGCGATGTAAAAGTTTAGTCAAAAATTTTGAACGTACACTCGGTCGTGCTAATGCCAAGCTCAAGCTTTGTTTTATCAGATTGATGCTCAAAAGACTAGCTGCTAGATAGAAAAAGATATCAAATGGGTTCTATAATCGCCAGGGCTAGTATGAATTGAGACTTGACAAATATCCTCTTACCTTGTTCCGAATGCACCCCTCATGGCTGCAATTAGAGATGAACTAAAATTCTCCGAAAAATGGGCCGCGTTTAATAGTGCCATCGGGCATAGTGGTATCGTAAACAAAATTACCATAACTCCAAATAATGTTTGGAGCGATGTAAGCATCTCTGAAGTTAGTTTTAATCAGAATAGCGAACTCGAAACCACTGATGTTGGCTCTACAGAAGAGAGCATTAGTAGCATTCATGTGAGCCAAATTGGTTCCTCCCAAATCCGCTTCAGTCAAGTCACACCAAGACAAGTTGGCGGAATACAAATTAGCATCCCTGACAATAGCACGTTTCAACCAAGCGCCTTCCAAGGAAACACCAAACAAATCGGCTCGACACAGATCGGCTCGACACAGATCGGCTCGTCTCAAATAGGCTCCGCGCAAGTTGATATCTCTCAAAATAGCGCCTTCGAGGTCAATCGAACTGTCGAGGGGAACACCCTCGGATTGAATCAACTCAATCCCAGCAAAGTTTCGCTCTCCATCAGTATACCGAGCCAACAACTCCTCAGCAGTTATTTCCCAAGGCATGATTTAACCTCCAAGTTTTTTTCTAATCTCAAATATATGGATGTTTAAGCCTTTCTGGGCGGTTTCTGTCTAGAAAAAAATAGCTTTGTCTAGTATACTTTGTGAATTTTCAAACATCCTTTTATGATTAAAATACAAGAGCAAGATTAAAGGAGTTAGCCGATGAGTCAGACACTTAAGACAGGAGTACACTGGACAATTCACGATGTGGAACTCTTCGCAGAAAATGAAGGGACGCGCTACGAGATAGTTGATGGAGAATTATTTATGACCAGGACACCTCACTTTAAACATCAGCAAACTTGTGGCAGAATTTTCCGACAACTTGATGTTTGGTCAGAGTCTACTGATTTAGGGGAAGCTGTGATCAATCCCGGCGTTTTGTTTTCAGAATCAGATAATGTGATTCCTGATGTAGTTTGGGCTACTAAAGAAACCTTGGCGCTAACATTGGATGAAGGGGGACATTTAACTGGCGCACCAGATTTGGTAGTCGAAGTTTTGTCTGCTAGCCAGGAAGACCTAAGACGGGATAAAGAAGCTAAACTTAAACTTTATTCTTCTAGAGGAGTAAAAGAATATTGGATTGCTGATTGGCGATCGCGTAAACTAGAGGTCTATCGACGTGAACAAAATCAACTTAAGCTGGTAGAAACCCTATTTAGTAGCGATATTATAATTTCTCCTTTATTACCTGGTTTTAGCTGTACTGTGAACCAGTTTTTTCCTATATAAATTTTAGGTTGAATGGAAAAACAAATCTTAAGTAATACATTAACTAAAGTCCAGGTGCTAATGATGGCGCTCGCATCTGGTGTCTGTGTTGCTAATGTTTATTATAATCAGCCAATTCTCCAAGATATTGCATCATCTTTTCGAGTCAGTGAAGGCGAAGCGGGCAGCATATCTGTGCTTACGCAAGTTGGTTACGGTTTGGGGATTTTCTTTTTAATCCCCTTGGGCGATAAAATCAACAAGAAAAAATTAATTCTTTGCTTACTGACATGTTTGTTCTGTTTGTTGATAGGCATGACGTTCTCACAAAACATCATCGAAGTTTGGATATTGAGTATAGCAATTGGGATTGCGACAGTCTCCGCGCAGATTATTCTTCCTTTAGCAGCAAGTATAGATAGAGTAACTACAGGCCAAACCGTAGGCAACATTTTTACTGGTATATTAATTGGAGTTTTAGGAGCAAGGGTTTTTAGTGGATATATTGCTGAATGGTTGAGTTGGCGTTATGTATATGGATTTTCGGCAGTAATGATTTTAATTGTTATTGTATTGTTAAATATATATTTGCCTAGTATAAAAAATGAATTTAAGGGTTATTATTTTGAATTATTAAGTTCAACACTTCACCAATTAAAACGCTTTTCATTATTAAGAGAAGCGTCTTTAATTAGCGGATTATTGTTTGGTGTATTTTGCTCATTTTGGACAACACTGACTTTTCATTTAAGCGGAGCGCCTTTTAATTTTCAATCTGACACAATTGGGATGTATGGCTTTGTGGCGATCGCAGGTGCATTAATGGCACCAGTTTTTGGTAAACTAGCCGATCGAGGTAACTCCCAACGTTCCTTGACTGTTGCTGTATCGATGGTAATTGCCAGCTTAGTAATTGCTCAAATTGCTTCTAATTCTGCACTGGCGATCGCTGTTGCTGTATTGTTACTAGATGTAGGTGTGCAGGCAACCCAAGTTACTAATGTTGCAAGAATATATACTCTTGATGCTCAATCGAATAGTCGCATCAACACAGTTTATATGACTACCTATTTTATCGGCGGTTCTGTAGGTACTAGCATTGGTCTATTCTGCTGGAATCTTGGTGGCTGGAATTTGGTAACTTGGCAAATGTTATTTTTTACTTTGCTCGCATTTTTTATTATTGTTAGACCTAAAATGACTACAGCAAGAATAAATAATAAATAATCAAACTTTCATTTTTGAATATTATCCTAAGATATCGCCTTGCACCAACAACTAAATTTTCTCCTCATCAAGGCGATATCTATAGATAGTCAGCTTATATTAAGAAAAGCTGGGAATTTCAGAGTTAGAAACTTCTGAGGTTGCAGTATTTTGAATTTTCACAGATAGAATCGCTAGCAATTTAGGCAGCGCTAGGCAAGCAACAGCATTTAGCAGCGTCAGTAATATACCATCGATTAAACTCATATATTAATCTTCTCTGTTTGAAAATTGGTGTTGACTATATTTTTAGTTTGAAGCAAAATCAGTAAAATTGCTTAAAAACAGAATTTAGATTTCTTTTATTGAATATAAGCTAAATAAATATATTTTTTTCTATAGCTGAGAATTGCAACCAGCAGAACCCCGACTTCTTTGAAAAGTCGGAGTTCTTGTTTCAATACGCTTGGGTTAAGGCTAAAACTCTTTATCAAAGTCAACAGTTCGGCTTCGCTCACTGTTGACCCTGAGCAAAGCCGAAGGGTCAAATTTTTTAACGAACCGCAGAGGCGCAGAGGGAACAGAGAGAACAAAAAAATGCTTAACTGAACCGTATTGGTTCTTGTTTCTCTGAATATTGGGGACAAACTTACGATAAATGGGTAAGCACTAGTGCTATGTATTGCGCTTTGCAAAGACAAAATTTGACACAAAAAATACTCTGTGCAGCTAACTTTGCCTGGTACACAATATAAGAGAGTTGACGCAGAAAGAGTTAATTTAATAGCTGGTCATTGGAAGTACTGAGTAATTTTTGCTGGCAAATAATCTATCAATTTGGAGAACACTTGACACAAAAATCAGGACTGAATTTACAGTATTGACTGCCTGTCAATGCATAAGCCGTACAATAAGGAAAACTGGTAAGTTGGATTTTAGCTACTTGTAATTTGGAAGCATTCGACAACGCTTCAGTAAGTTTGGTTTTCTGGGCCAGAAAAAGAGCTAAAAGCCTAGGTAACGCCATGCAAGCAGCAATGTTGAGCAGCGTTAGTAGTATAGCGTCTATCAAATTCATAGGTAATCATCTCCTGTGAAACGTAGGCGATTGCTGTTCTTAGCTGCAAACACAATCATTGCTTGCAGTCTATGTAAATTAACTTTAACATAAATTTTTGTAAATATAAACATGGAATTCCTGGAATTATCATACACAGAAGAGAATGTGGATAATAAGGACGGTTATTGTAGCGTAATAACAAAATAAGCTAAGAATTACGATTAGTTTACGATATTTAGGTAAGGTGTTATGTCAAAAACCCAAACCGCGTCTTCTTTTTTATCTAAGATCAGTGAACAAGAACGCCAGGCATTAAAGCGGTTGGTAGATTACACCAATGTGGAATCGCTGCCAGAAATTTGGCCTTTGGCAGCTGGGCGATTTGGTGATGTTGTCGCCCTCCGCAATCCTCATGCTAAACCGGAAGTAGTGATTACTTATACCCAGTTGGCAGAGAAAATACAACTATTTGCTGCTGGGTTGCAGGCGCTGGGAGTAAAGGTAGGCGATCGCATTTCCTTAATTGCTGACAACAGTCCTCGCTGGTTTATTGCTGATCAAGGCATAATGACTGCTGGAGGCGTTGATGCGGTGCGTAGCTCTCAAGCGGATAAAGAAGAACTGCTGTTTATCATCGCTAATAGTGGCAGTACGGCAATAGTAGTTGAGGATTTAAAGACACTTAAAAAACTGCAAGACCGCCTCAAAGATTTACCAACTCAGGTGGTAATATTACTTTCGGATGAACCACCACCGACAGACGAAACCCTAAAGTTGCTGAATTTTGCCCAGTTGCTCGAAATTGGGAAAAATCATAATTTTGTGCCAGTTAAGCAAAATCGTGACGCTCTAGCAACCTTAATTTACACCTCTGGCACCACAGGCAAACCTAAGGGTGTAATGCTGTCCTATAACAACTTGATGCACCAAGTGACAACCTTTGGCACAGTATTGCAACCAAATGTGGGCGATATCGTTCTCAGTATCCTACCTTCCTGGCACAGCTACGAACGAACCGTTGAATATTATTTACTATCTCAAGGTTGCACGCAAGTTTATACCAACTTGCGCTCGGTAAAAGCAGATTTGAGACAATTTAAACCCAACTACATGGTGGGTGTACCCCGCCTGTGGGAATCGATTTATGAAGGAGCGCAAAAGCAGTTCCGCGAACAACCAGCCAATAAACAACGCCTAATTAACTTTTTATTCAGCAATAGCGAGAAATATATCAAAGCGCGGCGAGTTGCTCAAGGATTGAGTTTAACTAATCTTCATGCTTCAGCTATTGAACGATTAGCAGCTAAGATCCAAGCATCTGCTTTATTACCCCTCCATGCTCTCGGAGAACGACTGGTTTATGCCAAAGTGCGAGAAGCTACAGGAGGACAAGTTAAGCAGATGATTAGCGGTGGCGGTGCGCTTCCCAGACACATAGATAATTTCTTTGAAATTATTGGTGTGCAGATTTTGCAGGGTTATGGCTTGACAGAAACTTCTCCTGTTACCCATGTGCGGCGTCCTTGGCGAAATTTGATTGGCGCATCAGGGCTACCACTCCCCGCAACCGAAGCTAAAATTGTAGATCCTGAGACAAAAGCGCCTCTACCAGTAGAACAACGAGGCTTGCTATTGTTGAGGGGGCCGCAGATTATGCAAGGCTATTACCAAAATCCCGAAGCGACAGCGAAAGCAATTGATGCTGAAGGTTGGTTTGATAGCGGCGATTTGGGTTGGCTGACACTACAAGACGACTTAGTGCTAACCGGTAGAGCAAAGGATACGATTGTCTTGACTAACGGAGAAAACATCGAGCCACAGCCGATCGAAGATGTGTGTTTGCGATCGCCATACATCGATCAAATTATGCTCGTCGGCCAAGATCAGCGCAGCCTGGGAGCCTTAATTGTCCCCAATCTTGAAGCCCTAGAAAAATGGGCAGCAAGCCAGAATCTGATCCTGGATACACAGAATAATCAAGTTACTTCCTCAGATAGTCAAAAAATTGACTTGGGGAGTAGAATGATCCAGGATTTATTTCGGCAAGAATTGAATCGGGAAGTGCAAAATCGTCCAGGCTTTCGACCGGATGACCGCATCGGAACGTTTAAACTCATCCTAGAACAGTTTTCCATCGAAAATGGCTTGATGACACAAACACTGAAAGTTCGACGACACGTCGTCACAGAACGCTATCGCGATATTATTGACGGCATGTTTGCCTGATAATTCCACCTGCTAACTATAAGAGTGAACGTGAAATATTTATGGATGTCTCCAAATCTAATTTGCTCCTGAAACGCGTCGTTAACGTCAAAGTCATTGTTACTCCCCTCTGGAAAGAGGAAGTACAACAGCAGCTGCAAACGCAAATCAATCAACTTGACCAGCAACTGCAACAGCTAGACGTCGAAGGACAAAGAGCGATCGCGGCAATTCAAAAACAGAGTTTGCAACCACCTGGCCCCCAGACCCTCCAACAAATTGACAATATCCAACTCCAAGTCAATCAAAAGAAAAGTGAATTCCTAGAGCAGAAAAATCAATTGTTGCAAAACCTCCAGCAAGTACAGTTTCTCCAGCAAGATCAGGAAGTTAACCAATTCCAAATGGAAGGCTTTTTCCGGGTAGAAATTGGTGATAACCTAATTAGTAAAATGCAGGTCGAAATCGTTCTGCGCGATGGCGTTGTAGAAGAAATTCGCGGCGACATTTAGTAAAGTTATGAGTTATGAGTTATGAGTTATGAGTTGAAATTCCTAACTCCTCACTTTTGTACAGACGCGATTAATCGCGTCTCTACTTTTAACTTTTGACTCCAGCCCAAACAATTTGCCACACTGGAGGTGAGCTAATAAAAAGCGATCGCCCAAAGGTGGTCATCTCAACTCGATATTTAATACCAACTGAATCATCACCCCGCTTGATTTGCGTAATCGTCACAAAGGCCTGATTCCGTTGCGGATAAGCTACCTCTACCTTTCGTGTTCCTCCCACTGATGCTATGTCGTCAAAGGCATTCAGGGCGAGGGTAGCAGGATCGCTACCTTGAAGAGATGAGCTGATCTTTTCTAGAGGTATAGTTTTATAATCGGAACGCTCTAAGTATGCCACAACCTCTTGAGACTGATGTATTGCTCTCACCTGCTGTGTTTGCCCATCACTAGTCTCAATAATCGGTGTAGATGGCTGACGCTGGATAATATAAACTCCAGCGCCAGCAGTGGCAAAGATACTTAGTATCACAATCAAAAAGAATTTTAACTTTGCCGACATAAAAGTAAACAGGAATTTCAAATAGGTTTATTACCAATTTTGAATTCTAGATTGAACTGCATTCTATATCCTCTAGCCCTGAGAAGCTCCTGTATCTTAAGCAGTGGTTATGAGGAATATTAAATAGCAATCCCATTTAATCTGTGAGAAACTCGTGGTGGTTTTGCAAGTCAATGACTAAAACGAGATCGAGATATTGGCTAACCATAGAGGATAGCTCTGTATTATAGACCTCTAAGCTATATTTAGGTTCCTAGAGTCAATCGATTAGTCGTCATTAGTCAAAAGCTAATACCCTATGCCCTTCAGGAGTACTGTACTGAGTAGTAATTTTCCTTATTTACTCATAACTCAGAACAGACTAAACCTTAGCTATCCGCGAACGTAACTGTTTGGCCCAATCCCCAACCTAAAATATAAACAGTCTAAAACTCTTCCATCAAGATACAATTCGATCTGACAAAAGCTGTTAAACTCCATAAACCATTGATTTCCAAACCACCCTATGAGCATTCACGAAGTATTTATGCCGGCGCTGAGTTCCACCATGACAGAAGGCAAAATCGTTTCCTGGGTGAAATCACCAGGGGACAAAGTGGAAAAAGGCGAAACAGTGGTGGTTGTAGAGTCAGATAAGGCAGATATGGATGTAGAAACCTTTTATGAAGGATTTCTGGCCCATATCATAGTTGAAGCTGGTGAAACTGCCCCGGTAGGATCTGCGATCGCCTTCATCGCCGAAACGGAAGCTGAAATTGAAACTGCCAAATCTGTTGCCAATTCTGGCGGCGCAGCTGCTACTCCTACCTCTTCCCCTAAACCAGTTGCCGCCACAGCCTCAGCCGCCACACCTGACGGTGCGTCTCAAAACGGTTCTAACCACAAAGAAGGAAGGCTTGTAGTTTCACCCCGTGCCCGCAAGTTAGCCAAAGAACTCAAAGTTGATTTAACTACACTCCAAGGCAGTGGCCCCTACGGTCGCATTGTCGCCGAAGATGTAGAAGCATTGTCTAATAAGGGCAAACAACCCGCCCCTGCCCCAGTTGCCCCACCAGCACCTGTACCAACCAGCGCCCCAGTTGCACCCCCAGTACCTCGGACACCAGCACCCACGCCAGTGGTAGCGGCTGTTCCTGGTCAAATCGTGCCTTTAACTACCTTCCAAAATGCCGTAGTGCGGAACATGGTAGCCACCATATCCGTGCCCGTCTTCCGTGTCGGTTATACAATTACCACTGATGGGTTAGACAAACTTTATAAACAAATTAAATCCAAAGGCGTGACAATGACAGCGCTACTGGCGAAAGCTGTAGCGGTAACGTTGCAAAAACACCCATTGTTAAATGCTAGCTACTCAGACCAGGGTATTGTTTATCATTCTGATATCAACATTTCCGTAGCAGTAGCGATGGATGATGGCGGATTAATTACACCTGTGCTGCAAAATGCCGACGCAGTGGATATATATTCTCTGTCACGTACTTGGAAGTCTTTGGTAGAACGTGCTAGGGCAAAACAACTACAGCCTCAAGAATACAACAGTGGTACATTTACCTTGTCAAATTTGGGGATGTTTGGCGTAGATAAATTTGATGCGATTTTGCCGCCTGGACAAGGTTCAATTTTAGCGATCGGGGCATCCCGCCCGCAAGTGGTAGCAACACCCGACGGTTTATTTGGCGTGCGCCAACAAATGCAAGTCAATATTACCTCTGACCACCGGATTATTTATGGTGCCCATGCTGCGGCGTTCTTGCAAGATTTAGCGAAATTGATTGAGACGAATCCTCAATCTTTGACAATGTAGTTTTGAAAAGACACCAAATTTAAATGTTAGCGCTATCAGCGAGTAGCAGTTTCTCGTAGAGTAGCGCTAACAATAAATAATACGTAGACTTAAATTTTTAATAGACAAACTATGTAGCGATATCACATCTTTACATAAGTTTATGTCCAAACTGATATCAAAGTGACATACGACAACTAATTGATGACACGCCCTAACTGACGACTACGCCCATAGGCTAATGCCACAACTAAACCAATCACAGCCAATAAAATCAAAACAGTATGCAAATGACCTTGTTGCAAGCTAAATCCTAACCATCCCCAAGAAAGCAAGGAAATAATTTCAAGTAAACTTAACAATACATCGAGTTTACTATTTTGCCTTCGTCGAAACAATTCTGTAAACTTTACAGGGCGAGAATTCCACAGACTGAGAGTTGCTGCACAAGTAGTACCAGCCAAAAAAACCACCATCGGCATAAACCACGGTTTACCGTTGACTATCAAAACAATAAACAGTGGTGATATGAATAACCAGATAGGAATTAATGCCGCTAACAACTTCAATTGATGCAGCTTTGAACTATTTACTGGTGAAGATTTGAGCAAATCTGGTGCTTCTTCCCCAGAAACGCAAATTTGCACTAAATTTAATGTCAAAGCTTCTGCCAACACTAAGCTCATCCCTAAAATACCACCATTGTTATGTTGTCGTAATATACTCAAAAATGCGAATGCGAGGAGAAATATTTGCAGAAATAGGCGTGAAATTAAATAAGGATTGCGCCGCATAATCCGCCATTCTTTGAGTAAAGCAACACGATTAAAACCACCAATAAGGCGAGTTGCTTGGGTTGGGCGCAGCTGACGATGTTCACTTGTAATATGCTGCTGTGTACCTGCAATAAAATAACGATGTAAAACTTCCACCGTTAACCACGTCAAACTGATACTAATTAACAACACTAACACTACTGACACCGGATCAAAGAAAATAGCCCTTGCAGGAAACCAAACCCAACTATCTGCACTCAAAAAGTTTCCTTTCGCTAACCAATGTTCTAACTGAAACCAAATTGATGCCGTGTTTCCATCCGTTTTTTTCAGGAGATTAGGTAACTGAGAACTCAAATATATAGTGATGATAAATAAAACTGTAAGAACTTGAGCAAAAGTCCGCGTCCGTTTTGCACCTATAACACGAACTAACCCTAAAACAAATAACATTGCTAAACTTGTAGCGCTTAAGCTAAGACCAATCAAAGCCGGGTAAAGCCCTAAAAGTTGAGGAATACCGAGTAATAAAGCGATTAAACTTACAGGAATTACAAATAAACAACCACTGAAAAAAGTTTTCAGGGCAATTTTTAACACTTGACTCGCAAAAATCACTTGACTCGAAATTGGTGATGACACAAGTAAATCTAAATCCCCGCGTTCAAATAACCCTATCAAGCTACTTCTCATCGCTTGGATAAAGCTATAGTAAAATCCGAACAACCAAACTACTACCGCTATCCAAATAGCAGAATCTGGTATGGTATGAAATGATATCGTACCTCGAATATTACCAGACGTAACCCCTAACCAAGTAAAATAAACACTACCCAAAAGTGCAAAAATACTGAAAACAAATATTGCTACAGGTCTAACAGTAATTTCACGCCACCACAAACTTAATTCGTAGCCCAAAAGCCAAGGTAATCTCCCTACTTTCATCTTGCACCTTCAACATTATTATCTTGAGTTAATTCTAAAAAGACCCTTTCCAAACTACCGCCTGCTTCACCACTTTGAGTTCTAAGTTCATCTAAAGTACCTTCAGCAACTAAGTACCCATGATTAATAATCCCAATTCGCTGCGCCATACGCTCGGCAATTTCCATAATGTGAGTAGTTAAAATTACCACACCACCTTGGTTTACAAACTCGGTGAGCATATTTTTGACTAAGCGGGCTGCGCCTGCATCTAATCCTGTTAGCGGTTCATCTAAGATAATAATTCTCGGCTGATGAATTAATGCCCCTGCTAAAGCAAGTTTTTGCCTCATCCCTCGCGAAAAAGTTTCACTAAAATCTCCTCTGTTATCCCACAAGTTTAATTGTTTGAGGAGTTCTTCGGCAGAAGATTGAGCTTTAGAAGGAGGAATTCCCCAAAGTCCGGCGATAAACTCTAAATACTCTATCGGACGTAGCTTGTTGTAGAGTAGAGGCTCTTCAGGTAGGTATGCTAAAAGTTGCTTTGCTTTTTGAGGCGATCGCCGGATACTATGTCCTAAGATCATAATATCCCCGTTATCTGGTCGTAGTAACCCTGCAATCATTCGTAGAGTAGTAGTTTTTCCTGCACCGTTGGGACCTAAAAGAGCATAAAATGAACCTTCTGCAATCTGCAAGCTGAGATTGTTTACTGCTTGGTGAGAACCATAATACTTGGTAAGTTGGGAAAGTTGAAGTGCGATTCTCATATGTTGTAATTATGCTTAATTCAAACGAAGCAGAACATTTTATTGAGGATATTATGCGAGCGATCGCCTAAGAATATCAATGCCCAGAAGTATTTCCAAAAGAGAAAGGTGTTATTGAGTTGGCGGATGTTACGGTCTATACAGTAATGTATACAATTGGCATATTTCTGGCGTGATTCTATGACGACGAATTTGTTCAACAACACGCTCAATTTATACTGATGGCGTCCCTAATTTCATGACGATAATCATTGCTTTGAATCTTCTAAAAATATTGCAATCATTTGTTTAGTTAGAGTTCCTAAGTTTGATAATGTTGTTTATCGAACCCTCAAATATCAATCAGTCTAGTTTTTTAGTTTTATGCAAGATACTATAAACAAACTTTATATTCCACATTCGGCACTTCAAAATGTCATACTTAATGCTTCAATAAATTTTATATACAAAACTTATTTAGTTGAGTATTAATACTTATATTTGCTAGGCTTTTAGCGTTTAAAAAATAAAAAAGTGGGCATTACCCACTCTACATAAATTTAGCCCTTAACACAAAGTACTTGCTTAAGTGTTGCTACAACCTCAACCAAGTCTGCTTGGTTTTCCATAACTTGTTCTATTGGTTTATAAGCACCAGGAATTTCATCTAACACGCCCTCATCTTTGCGGCATTCTACACCATTTGTTTGCTCAATTAAATCATCAAGCGTATAGACATTTTTTGCCTTATTTCTAGACAGCAAACGCCCTGCGCCGTGAGAGCAAGAACAGAAGCTGTGGGCATTACCTTTACCCTTAACAATGAAAGACTTTGCCCCCATCGAACCAGGAATAATTCCATAATCTTCAGTTTGGGCACGGACTGCACCCTTACGAGTAACGTATACATCCTCGTCAAAATGCACTTCTTTTTCGGCGTAATTGTGATGACAATTAACCTGCAATAAAGGTTTAGTTGCCTTCCCACCTGCGAGATGCTTCTCAACTATGTGCTTAAAACGTGCCATCATCACATCGCGGTTGACACGTGCATAGTTTTGTGACCATTGTAAATCGTGCCAATATGCCTGGAATTCTGGTGTACCAGCGACAAAATGAGCCAAATCAGGGTCAGGCAATTTATTACCAGCCATCTTTGCTAATTCTCTGGCTGTGTGAATATGACACTGGGCGAGTTTATTACCGATGTTACGCGAACCAGAATGCAGCATTAGCCAAACTTGATTCTCTGTATCAAGGCACACTTCAATAAAGTGGTTTCCTCCACCGAGAGAACCCATCTGTTTCATTGCTTTAGTTTGTAGGTCTTGCACACCACGATGCAAGTCTTTAAAATCATCCCAGTGTTGCCAATTGCTGACAGATTTTTCAACGTCTTTATTTTCGTTGAATCCAGTCGGAATTGCAGCTTCAATATCCAGGCGGATTTTCTTTAGTTTACCTTCCAGTTGTTCAGCAGTAAATGCTGTTTTGATAGCGCTCATACCGCAACCAATATCCACACCGACAGCTGCGGGAATAATCGCTTCTTTGGTTGCAATTACAGAACCTACTAAAGCACCTTTTCCTAAGTGAACATCTGGCATTAATGCGACATGCTTAAACACAAATGGTAATGATGCCACATTTTTGGCCATCTTGGTTTCTTCTGGTCCCAAAGAGTGATTTGCCCAAGATAAAACTGGTGCTGGTGTGGTAATTTCTAACTTTTCGTAGGGCATAATTTTTTCTATTTTAGATTTTTAATTTTAGATTTTGGATTGGGTAGATTGTACTGATAATTATCTGTACCCCTTCTTTAGTACTTTTCCAAGGTTTGTAGTCAAGACTTTAGTGCTTAGAAAATAAGGACTAAAGTCCTTATTACGAATTTGCTTATCCATCAATTTAAACTTGATATACTACTAGTTAGTTGTAGCAATTTAAATATTTATTGTATTTGATTGGGCTTCCTCAATTTTTGTGAAGCTAAAGAACTACTATTTATACTACAAGCGTAAAAAATATATTACAAACGTCAACCAAATATCACAGAGTGACAGCAGATGTTTACTAAATATATTAAAATTTGTATAGAAAATCACTCGTTTAAATATCCCCTTAGAGTTCTGACACAATATGGCAGTGCGTCAAGATACAATCTGGGAACGTTTTTTATCCCCTGTAGTGCGTCTTTTGATTGATGAAGATGGATTACGGCGTTACGCTGATACTATTGACTGGGAGAAAGAGTGCGATCGCTATCGACGTGATGATGTCATAATTCCGGCGTACTACAGCAATCAAAATTTTCACGGTATTGCAAAAGGATATCTCAACTACGGTGCAGCAGTTACCTACGATCCGATTACTCAATATGTTCTGCCGCCGAATGAAAGTATTGTCCGTCAGGCTTTAGTTGATGCTGTCAAGGTAAAACCACGACGCATACTCGATTTAGGTTGCGGCACAGGTTCCACTACTTTAATGTTAAAGCAGGCTTTCCCCCAAGCGGAAGTTATTGGTTTGGATTTATCACCGTATATGCTGGTAAGGGCAGAAGATAAAGCGAGAAATGCTGGTTTAGATATCGTCTGGCGACACGGAAATGCTGAAAAAACTGGTTTCAGAGATGCAACATTTGACTTAGTGACAGCTTCTTTGCTATTCCACGAAACACCAGATGCGGTGTCCCTAGCAATTCTGCGCCAAAGCTTCCGGTTACTGGTAACTGGAGGGCAAGTATTAATTCTAGATGGTAATCAGAAGACTCTGCGTCAGTTAGAATGGCTTAATGATGTTTTTGAGGAGCCATATATTCGTGAGTATGCTGCTGGTAGCGTAGAGGCGAATATGGGTGCAGCCGGATTTGAAGCTGTGCGATCGCAGGATGTATGGTGGATAAATCAGGTAACTAGCGGCATTAAACCAATAGTAACCAAAAATGTCCGTCAGTATACTGCCACATCAGTAGATAATAATGATTTGGAGGGACTTGGTTCTCCAGCGTTTGGCATAATGGCATGAGTTTAAAGGCAGTTCTTTTTGATTTTAATGGCGTGATCATTAACGATGAGCCAATCCACCTGCAACTGATCGATGAGATTCTCATGGAAGAAAATCTCCAACCCCAACGCGTCAATGAGCGTCAAGCTTCTTTAGGACGCAGCGATCGCGCTTGTTTTGGGCAACTACTCGCTAATCGTGGTAGAGTCGGCAATGAAAACTATTTAACTCAGTTGCTGTCCCGGAAAGCTCAAGCGTATGTGGTGGAACTAGAGAAAATCGAGAAACTGCCTTTATATTCAGGTGTAGAAGATTTAATATTTCAAGTGCGATCGCGGAATCTGAAACTAGGATTAGTTAGCGGCGCTTTTCGCAAAGAAATAGAATTGGTACTCCAGCGAGCTAAACTGGCTGAACATTTTAAAATTATCGTCGCGGGTGATGACATTACCACCAGTAAACCAGAACCCGATGGTTATTTATTGGCAGTGAAACGCCTGAATAAAGAATATCCTGATTTGAATCTTCAACCACAAGAGTGTCTGGCAATTGAAGATACTCCAGCAGGTATTGAAGCGGCGAAGCGATCGCAAATGCAAGTTGTAGGTGTAGCGAATACTTACCCATTCCACATGCTCCAGCGCTGCTGTAACTGGACTGTTGATTATCTCAGTGATTTGGAACTCGAACGGGTGCAAAAAGTTTATTCTCAAAAACAGCCTCAGCCATCGGTAACTGAGTGTTAAAATACTTTATGGTGAGCGGGTGTTGAGCTAACGAGTGATATTACTCTTGACTCAGTACTGATTAAGGGGAATTAGCTCAGTTGGTAGAGCGCTGCGATCGCACCGCAGAGGCCATCGGTTCAAATCCGTTATTCTCCATTTGTTTATAAACTGAAAGTTGCGCCATTTTTCGCCAACCACTCTTTTCTATCCACGCAGTCAGGTAAGATTCGCTCTACCCTGTCCCAAAAATCTCTATTGTGGTTGGGTTGAACTAAGTGAACCATTTCATGCACTACCACATATTCAATCATGGAAGTAGGAAGCAAAGCAACCCGCCAGTGGAAATAAATATCACCTTTTGGATTACATGAACCCCAACGATTACCCAGTTCACGGATTTGCATCGAAGTCGGTGCTTTGCCGATTCTATTAGTAAAAGATGTAATGATTGATTCTAAATGCTGTTGAATATGACCGCGATACCACTGGATAAATAAATCTCGACCTTGTTGTTGATGTGATCGCAAAAGTTCAAAGCGTCCTTGGTAAAGTCTCAGGGGGTTGTCTGCGCTGTTTACTAATTTGAGGCGATAGCTGCGTCCTAAATAGTGGAAGCCTTCGCCTGGTAAATAAGTTTTTTGTGCAGATGGCGGTTTGATAGCTGCTTTTTTGAGGAGTTTGCTGTAAATCCAGAAGCGACGTTGTTCGATAATTTGTCCTAGTTTTTCTACAGGGACTTGAGGTGGTGTTGTGATGATTAGTTGGCCGTCGCGTTCGATGGTAATTTCAACTGTGCGACGACGGGGACTTTCGCGCAGTTCAAAGGAAAGTTCTCCAACATTAATAGTTTTCATCGCCCTCGATTTGCATCGTGTCGTTCGGCTAATTGGGTGATTTGGTCTGCTAAACCATCCAGTTTACTATATGGAAAGATATTTAAATCTTCTAATTTCAGCCAGATATTTTTGCAGAGGTTTTCCCTGGCTACCAAGTCGTTCCAGAAGCCGATTACATAACTTTGGTTGTAGATAAAGTCTACCAGTTCAGTGGTAAAGATTTGTAGTTTGGTGGCAATTTCGGGTGTTGATGACTCCAGCGTATCTATGAGAGCATTGAAGAAAGGGCGAATTCGGGCTGATGGTTGATTTTCGCTGACTTCGGTTTGTTCGGCTCGGACTTTTTGCGCTAGGTTTAAAAATTCTGTAGCGATCGCATTCCAATCTGCACCCAAACGTTGTAAAATTTCTTCTAGTTTATCGCTGAGATTGCGATAATAAACTGGGTCATCGTCTAGGTGGGTGCGGATGTGGTAACGGATGGCGTGTTCCATTTGGGCTGCACGAGTTTCGACGGAACGTCTTTGTTGTACCCGTTGCTCAAAGTCTAGGTCAAGGATATTTACTGGTGAAACTTTCAGGTTAATCCCCTGAGATTGGATGTGTTGGTCTATTAGGGCTTGAACTTTTTCTTTAGCATCTTCTGGGTGTTCATCTCGGAAAATATCATCGACTAATTTCTTTAATTCTCCCAATTTTTTCGCATCTTTCAGGTAGCGCAAAGCTTGGGGACGAGGTAAAAAGGCATCTATTGCTTGCAGAAACTCCCGCAGCAATTGATAAAATTCTGCCCGCGACCGCTCGTCATGATTTAGGATATTTACACAAGCTTCTTTGTCATCGTAAATATTTAAATTACGTTCTTGCCAAAAGTTCATTATCCGGTGGTGGGCTTCATGTAGTTTGGGTAGTTCTTCTTGGATATCAAACCAAGCACCATCGACATCTTCTTGATCATAGACACTCATGGCGGCGGCGATGTCGATACCGTAATAGTCTACAATTAAACCGTAGTCTTTACCTTCGGCGGTGCGATTGGTACGAGCGATCGCTTGTAATAAATCATGTTCTATTAAGCTGCGGTCTACATATAGCACTTGTTCTAAAGGTGCGTCGAAGCCTACGAGTAGTTTATTATTCACAATTAAAAAAGCTAAACCGTCTTCATCTAAGCTTTTCCAGAAACGGTTTTTGTAGATGGTATGGTTATTTTCATCCGTCCATTGTTTCCAGGCTTGAGGGTCTTTTTTGCTGTTGGCGGAGATAATCGCCGCAAATTCTAAACGCTTGATGGTATCGAGGTAAGGATAAGCTTGTACAAGGGTGCGGTATTCGGGAGGTGCTGATTCTAATTTCAGACTTTGCAAAATAACGGCTTTTGATTCTAATTCTTGAATCAGTTCGTCTTTGGCTGCGGTAAGATATTGCTGGTACAAAACGCAAGCTTGGCGATCGCTTGCCGCTACCTGAGCTTTAAATTTACCCTGCATGATCCGGGTGACATAGTGCCGTAAGATATGTCTAGCCTTGTCCTTCATCAGTTCTTTAGCGTTGAGGACGTTTTTCTTACCAGCGTATTTGGATTTAATTGCTGCCCGTTCTTCTGCGGTATAGTCTTGAAATAGCACCTCAAAAAGTTGGTCTAGGGTGTTGGCTCCTTTGACTGCTCCCATTGTTTCCAGCCCTTCGTAGAAAATGGGAACGGTGACATTATCTTTTTGGGAATCGCGGATACTGTAGATATCAATATAAGGATTTTCGTCATTAGCAAAGATGTCTTTTGTTTTCTTTTTCTTTGCGGAGATGATGGGAGTTCCTGTAAAACCAATTTTGGCGCAATTGGGTAAAGCTTTGGAAAGGTAAGCGTGAAGTGTGTTGCTGTGGGAACGGTGAGCTTCGTCAATTAATAGTAAAATGTTTTCTGAGGGATTGAGAGCATTGTTTAACTCCTCAATATCAGCGTATTCTTTGCGTTCATTAATTTTGTTGAATTTCTGCACCATTCCAAAAACAATACCCGGCCCTGTTTGTCGCAGTTTCTTCGCTAAATCTTTGATGCTTGTTGCTACTTGCAGAGTTTGACCGGAAAGGGTTGCTGTTTGTTGAAGTTGTTCTTCTAAATCTGTGCGATCGGTAACGATGACAGCTTTAAACTGTTGAAGTTGGGGAATTGTCCGCAGTTTGCGGAGGATAAACACCATATCCAAGCTTTTACCAGAGCCTTGGTAGTGCCAGATAATACCGCCGCGCTGGTCTTCGCTACCGTGTTGTGTTTTGGTTTTAGCGTGTAGCAAACGGTCAACGGCTTTGGATACGCCACGAAATTGTTGATAGCGCGGGACTATTTTGATGCGACGGTTGTGTTTGGTTGTGAACAGAATGTAGTGGCGCAGGATATCCAGCAAGTTGGCGGGGTGAAGCATTCCGGCGATGAGTTGCTGGCGGCGGTTAAGTTTGGATAAGTCAATTAAATCTTCTAACTTTTCGCCGCTTTTGACTGCTGTTATCTCGCCTTCCTTAATAGGAGAAGATTCAGGTAATAAGTAATTAGCTGCACTTGAGATTAATTCCTCATCGGGAAGGGTAGGGTTTGTGATGTCTAAAACCTGGGCGATGAAGTTGGAATCAAAGGGGCTGGTGTCTTTCCATTCGAGATAATGCTTGGGTTGACTTCCCATCGTACCCACAACAGCCCGCCCGGAGGTGCAGGAAATCATCAATTGGTTGTAGTGAAAAAGGCGTTCAATTCCTTCTGGTAGCGGGCTATGGCGTTGGTTGGAGTATTTTAGCAAGTCTTGAATCCCAGATTTGAGCATATCTGCACCTGGGGCTTTGCATTCGATGACGACGAGAGGGATACCATTGACAAACAAAATGATATCGGGGCGATAGTGACCTTTTGGGCCTTTTACTCCCGGTGGGTCGATGCGGAATTGACTGATGGCAAGGAAGTCGTTACGTTCGGGGTGGTCGAAGTCTATCAGGTTGATGGTAATTTGTTTTCCTGTGAGTCCTTCAACTTTCACGCCTGTGAGGAGGAGTTTTGTCAGGGTTTCGTTTTTCTCCATCAGTTTACCGGGGCCGAGGTTTTGCAGTTGGCTGATGGCTTGGTTGATGCGGCGTTGGTCTAGCCAGGGTTGTCCGTTGTCGTCGAGGTTGATTTCTCTGAGTTGGCGCTGGAGTCGGGGAATTAGGAGAACTTCGTGGTAGTTGTCCCGTTGTTCGGGGATTGTTGCTAAATAGTTTGCTTCGATATGTTCCCAGCCTAAACCGCCGGGAAGTTGTCGCATTTTTTGGAGTTGTTCTATTGTGGGTAATTCTGTATATGTATATTCAAGTCCCGTCATTTTGCGCCCCTGGAAATTCTACATCTTCGTACAGCAGTGCGATCGGAAATTTAAACTCAATACAAATTAACTCAATTTCGTCGCCGTTGGTATAAGAAGTTAGTTCCCATTTGCTGCGATCGTTGAGGCGAAAGATTTCTACGCCAATGCTTTCGGAATTAATTAGTACGTATTCCTGCAAACTTTCTAGACGGCGATATTGGGCAAATTTAGCACCTCGGTCGTAGGCTTCAGTTCCAGGAGAAAGAACTTCAACAATCAGTTTAGGGAATTGAATGACTTGAATCGCTTGTCTATCTTGGGCGTTGCAGGTTACAAGTACATCAGGATAGAAGAAGGAACCTTTTTCTGTAATTCCCACTTTGGCATCAGAACCTAAAACCCTGCAAGAACTTCCTCTAACATGGGGTCTAAGTGCAGCGATGAGGTTAACAGCTATGGCGTTATGGGGAATTGTCCCACCTGTCATGGCGTAAACTTCGCCATTTATATACTCGTGTTTAATCTCCTGTCTCGCTTCCCATTGGAGATATTCGTCAGGGGTTAAGTGGTATTTATTGGGTGTTGCAATCATTGCCTTTTCTCCTGGTTTTTCTTGTATTTTATATTCTTCTCAGGTTTGTTCTTTTTTGGTTAAATTTTCACGCGCACCCGTCCGGTTAAGAGGTCTGACATTAAGCCTTTTTTTAAAAGTTTGAGTTTATTTAAATATGTTTCCTTTTTAATAATTCGTTCTTTATATGTCTCAATTCGTTCAACTATATCAATTTGCTCTTGGTTTTTAGGTACTAAGACTAATAGAGCATTTAACATGGTTTGGTTAATAGTATTTAATCCTGAACTTGTTCCACACAAACATTTCCAATACGAACGAACCCACGCACTGTTTAGCCAAAATAATGCAAATTTTGGATTTATTACCTTATAACGAAGTCTAAAAAGGTGATTTTGAAAGGTCAGACCAACTGCTCCATCTGAGACAATGGCACATCTACCAATTTCATTTGGATCTGCATGGCCCTCAACAATAAGTAAATCATTTTCTTTAAGTTGACGGGTAATAAATTCATCATCATTAGCCTCAAGCTCTGCAATATCATCTAAAATAATGTTTTCACGCTTGACATTCGCAACCCGCAGATACTTCCGTTTCTTATTAAGTGGTCTTCGATGTTCTCCAAGAGTGAAACCTGAAATGATATCAAACTCAAAACTAACTGATGAAACATCCCAATCTTTCGGAATTATCCCCAAGGCTGATCGCTTAAACAATTCAGGGTTACGTGTATAATCTCTCAGTTCGCCATGCTCGTCAATCCCGCGTGTGAGGAGGTCGTGCAGCAGTCCGGCTTTAGCTTTTTTGAGTTTGGTGATGTGGGTGTCGGTGAGTGCGATCGCTTTATCAATTGCATCAATAATTTCAGCAATCTTTTGCTGCTCAGGTTGTGGAATATATGGAATAAGATACCTGTGAAAAAAATCAGCAGCAACTCGTTGTTGACCTGCTGAACCCGTCATAAATGTTTCAGCTTTGAGTCGTAAGGCTTTTGATTGTGTCCAGTGAAATATGAAACGAGCTTCAGTATTACTTTTAGCTCTCAAAACATGAAATTCAGTTGTTCCAAAACCAATCCCATTAACTAAATCTATAGCGTGGCATCCCTTGCCATTTTCCATACAAGGGGTAATTTTAGCAAACAGAATATCACCTTCTTGAAATGAAGTATAGCCACTCTTAATTTCCTTTAGTTTTTTAACTTGCTTTGATACCCATTGTCCATTTTCAGAAACATCCTGCATCGGAATAAACGAAACTAAAGCATCAGCTTCAATACTTGGTTTAGATGTTGAGGGATTAACGTCTATAAGGTGTGACAATGGAATTGGTTGAAAGTTAGAGACCATACCCCAACCCCTTCAACAACTCACTCAACTTTTGATTAACCTCCTCCTCCTCTTTCTCAATTTCCCCTAACGTCACCTTATACTTATCCCACCAATTTTCTACCGCAGCAATCACCATCTGACGGTGTTCACTTACATATCTCTCCAACTGCATCAACAAATCCGCCTTAAACAAATCCAACACCAACCCCTGCGCTTTCTCCTCGCTCAAACCTGCACTCGCAGCTTCCAACTCTTTTACAAGCAACCCTTTCAACTCCCGCACAGACTTACGTGCTTCCTTCAACCTTTCCAAAATATCCTTGTAGGGTTGTAACTGCACCTCAATCTCGGCAATTTCCTGCTCTTTTGGGATCACCGTTGATTGCAGATTAGCCAATTCCTCTTCTAAATCAGTCGCATCATTCCCCTGTTTTTTCTCATACTTAATCGACCCCTTCTTACGGTCAGTTCCCAGCAATTCCTTCAGCCGTTTTTGACCATCCTTAATTGAATATTTCAATTCCTTCAGTTGTTCTTCTAATTGCTTGACAAAATTAACAGCTTCCCCATCTTCTGACGCTTCCCCTTCTTCCCCTTGTTCAAAAGCTTCCTTCTCCTGTTCCAAAGTAGCAACTTCCGCCTCAGCATCTTCCAACTGTTGCAAATACTGCGGAACCAGCGCCGGGACAATTTTGTGACTCAAAGCGTCAAACTTATTACCAGATTGCTTACTTTCCGTATCTTCCAAAGCATCACGAATTGTATCCACCCAAGAATCAATCAAACCTTTAAAACCCAAATTCGCTAAACGTTTCAAATCAGCAGAAACCTCATAAGCATCTTCCCACCAGCTAGCAATGACTCCCATAGTCTTAAACCTATCTAACAAACCAATGGGACGCACCGCCGCTTCAAAGGTCTGTAAAAATTCTGCCCGTAGCTTCATCAGCTGCTTGTTTTTAGGCAAATCAATTAAACGCTGTTGATGTTGCTGCCACCAATTGAGAGTAACTTGCCGTAGTTTCTCCTCCTGTTGTACAATCCCGGCATCAGTTTCAATGCGCTGCTTAATTTGGGCGCGTTCCGTTAACGTTGGCTGAAAATCTAAATATTCTTCCATGTTTATATCAATGCACGTCGAAAGAAGAGAGCAGGGGGGCAGGGGAGGCAGGGGGGGCAGGGGAGGCAGGGGGAGATTAATGATTTCGATTTCTTAACCAAGGTGATGGATTATTAATCATATTCACCAAACCGGATAAAACTTGGTTGTAATTTGCATAAACTTCTCGTCCTACTTCTACATTCATGTAGTTGCATTTGACAGCAAATTCAATCCAAGTTTGAGTTTCAGCAGCTTCAGCCTCGCAATCATTTAATTTAGCGACAAAAGCTGCTTCATAACGCCGTTTTCTCCATGCCTCAGCAAAATTAGCGCAAACAGAGCGTGACGATCTACGAATTTGATCAGTTAACGAATATCTCTCCTCCACAGGAAACTTCTTTGATAGCTCAAAAATTTTCATTGCCGCTTCAAACGCAATCTTGTAAATCCCCAAATCCTTATGATCTTTAATAGCTTCTTTATTCATTGTCTTATACCATTTCACGAAAAATCTGATACAGATGTAACCCCTGAAAGCTTTGCTGCATCTAAGTTTTTTAATTGCGAATTGCGAATTGCAAATTGTGAATTGGTATTACCTCCCCTGCTCCCCCTGCCTCCCCTGCCCCCCCTGCCCCCCCTGCTCCCCCTGCCCTCTTCACCCTACCCTTCGTTGCAACAAAGTCATTGGGTCAAAACCGTGACTAGTAAACAATTCTTGCTTTGCATCCACCTCAGACTTGGGTACACCACCCAAAAGATGCGATCGCACATCTTGAGGTTCTGGCGGTGGAGTATTATCAGCATAGCGGCGAATATTGCAGTTGTATTCGTAGTCAGCTAATTGTTGTTGAGTCACTACCGCCGCATAACCAGGAATCCCAGGATAATCGGCATTAGTTGTAAAATCTTCATAAGCCGAGACAATTTTTTCTATATGTTCAGGACGCAAAGAATTTTGAGCGCGTCCAGCCTGAAATTCAGCATCAGCGTTGATAAATAACACCTTACCTTGAGTCGCTTTTGGTTTTGCACCTCTGGGACGCATAACCAAAATACACGCCGGAATCCCTGTCCCATAAAATAATTGTGGTGGTAAGCCAATCACTGCCTCTAAATTATCCTCTTCAATAAATAACTGGCGGATTTTCTTTTCTTCACCACCGCGAAACAGTACCCCATGCGGCATTACTGTCGCCATAATTCCATCTTGCTTTAACACCGCTAGCATGTGCTGGGCGAACATCAAATCAGCTTTTCCACTCGTAGGGCAAAAAACACGGAATCGGTCTTTAAACTCCATATCATTATCTTTATTACCCCGGCTGTAGTTTTGCGAAAACGGTGGATTACTCAGTATTCGGTCATAATGCTTTAAGTTACCCCCCTCTTTAATCGGCACCATCAAGGTATCGTCATTCTGAAGCACAGCATTGGGAATTCCATGCAGCAATAAATTCATCTTGCAGATAGCCCAAACTCCCCCATTATTGTCTTGTCCGTAAAGTCTCAAATTGCGAGAATTTCCACCGTGTTCTTCTATGTGCTGCTTAGACAGAATTAACATTCCCCCCGAACCCACACAGGGGTCATAAACCTCCATCCTTTCTTGGGGGTTGACAATTCGCACCATTAACTTCACGACTCCACGGGGAGTATAAAATTCACCGCCCTTTTTACCAGCAGAGTCAGCAAAGAAATAAATTAAATACTCATAAGCCGCACCCAATAAATCGGGAAATTCCAAATCTTCATTCCGTAGCGATCGCTTGTCAAAATGTTCTATCATTTGACGTAATTGCAAATCGCTTAAGGTACTCTTGCCACCTACCTGCCGATTAAAATCAATATGCTCAAAAACATCCCGCAGCACCGCCGGATTAGCATCAGCAAGACTATGTAAGGCAGTATTAAGTTTATTACCTATTTGTTGATGAAAGGTGTTAACTATAGTACTCCAACGAGATTGTGGTGGTACAAATAACGTATAAGCTTCTTTATCAGTTGGAACATAGCGTTTAGGGTTGTCAGCCCTTTCCTTAGCGGCTTCTTCACTCTCCCCTTTATTCATAAATTCCTTGACAATTTGCTGATAGCGCACCTCAAACACATCAGCAGCCCGCTTTAAGAACAACATCCCAAAGATAAATTCCTTATATTCAGAAGCGTCCATTTTGCCGCGTAAAATATCAGCCGCCGCAAATAAGTGACGTTCCAGCTTCGGAAGGGTGAGTTTTGCCATGACACTAGAATTCCCGGTTTTTGATGATTAGAAACTTGCCTTTACTTCGTGGGTTTAGCACTCATTGACAGCAAGTATAAACAAAGGCTAAATCAATTACTTTTTTCCTCTGTGTTTAACCCATAAACTGTATAGGTGTCTTTTTACAGACAATCAATCATATTACCAACTGGAACGCAAAAATGGTATTTTATACCGGGCTAATTGGTTTTATTTTTGTTAGAGGTTATTACGAACCAACTGCCAACTGTAAAGCGCTGTTAATCCTTGTACCGTAAAGAGGGTTTTGAATTTTCAATAGTCAGAGAAAAAGAGCATATTTCTATGATTAGACAAAATCCTGATGGCACAACTACTCCTTTAACTTTGCCAAATCATAAACTGATCAAAGGTTCTACCCTCAGAAATATCTGCACTTAATCAGATATATTACGGGATGATTTTATTGCTGCTTATCAACAGGTATAGAAATATAGTAGCTGCGATCGCGGTGCTAGATGCAAAGAGTGCAAAGATTTTAGCGAGGATTGAGGGAATGCTATGCAGTTGACGTTGAAGAAAAATCCAAAAAAAAAGGAGCCTAACTTAGGCTCCTTAATCAAAAACTGTTACTGGTAATAAAATTGTGACTACTTAACAGTCACTTTACCGCCAGCTTCTTCGATGCGCTTCTTAGCATCTTCAGCAGCATCCTTAGCAATACCTTCTTTAACTGCCTTGGGCGCAGCTTCTACCAAGTCTTTCGCTTCTTTCAGACCCAAACCGGTCAATTCCCGGACAATTTTCAGCACGGCAATCTTCTTATCAGCCGGGACTGATTCGAGAATCACTTCAAACTCGGTTTGCTCAACAGCTTCCTCAGCCGGAGCAGCAGGGCCACCACTGCCAGGCATCATCATCATGCCGCCAACAGGTGCAGCAGCACTCACGCCAAAAGCTTCTTCAATTTGCTTGACTAACTCAGAAGCTTCAAACAAAGAAAGGGTTTTTAGTTGTTCTAAAATTTGATCAGTTGCAGCAGACATTGATATAACTCCTGTAATTTTGATTATTTATTAGTCATTGGTCATTAGCTTTTGACTGATGAACCACGAAGTCTATTCAGTAGCAGTTTCGGTGCTGCTATCAGCTTCAGTAGCAGTTTCGGTGCTGCTATCAGCTTCAGTAGCAGTTTCGTTGCTACCACCACCTTGCTCTTGTTCGGCCACAGCCTGCAAAGCCCGAGCCAGTGAACTAGGAACTTCGTTGATACCCACAGCAATCTTAGTAGCCAAGGCGTTGATAGCTCCAGCTATTTGTGCTATGAGTTGTTCCTTAGATGGCAAGTCTCCTAGAGCCTTGACATCCGGTTCTTTGAGTAGACGACCTTCCATGACACCGCCACGAAGTTCTGTCTTCTTGGTGGCTTTTTGAAAGTCTTGATAAGCCTTAATTGCAGATGAAAAATCTTCTTTGACTAACAAAAAGGCTGAAGAACCTTTGAGTAGTTCTGACAATGGCTGCCATTTTTCCTCGTCTTTAATAGCAATGCCCATCAAAGTATTTTTAGTGACTTTGCAGACAGCGCCACTCGGACGTAGCCGCCGCCGTAAATCGCTAATTTCAGCAACTGTAAGTCCCTGATACTCTATTACCAGTGCCAGAGTTGACTCACTCAAAGTTTCTTTGAGGTCAGCTACTATCTCTTTTTTATTTTCTATTGTTCTACCCATTCCAGTCTCACCTCCTTAAAATAATCGGGGAAGTGCCCTACTTGTACGTTTGTTCACTTGTACGTTTTTTCTAAATCTGAACCCAAACAACAAACCCCAGCTAACTTAGCCGGGGTTGAGTATTAAGACTCTTGACGCCATAATTATTACACCTTTAAGGGTGGTAATTCTGACTATTAGAGTTTTAACCTCGGCAGGATATTTAAGCTATTAGCACCTGCTGTCTCCGGCTTTGCCTATTTAATTAGGTATTGGTAATTGGGTATTGGGTAGTAGGTATTAGATAATGAAGATTAAGTATTATCCCCAGTCTCTAATTCCTAGTCCCCAGTCCCTTTTACGCTGCTTCGGTCAGTTTCAAATCTCGTAGGGCGCTGATATCAACTTTAATCGATGGCCCCATTGTAGCTGCCACATAAAATGTGCGCCAATAACGACCTTTAGCCCCTGAAGGACGGTTACGGTCAATCGTCTCTTGTAATGCCTTCAGGTTGACTAACAAATCTTCAGGCGAGAAGGTTGCCTTACCAAACATAACATGGACAATACCAGTTCGGTCAGCTCGGAATTCTAGTTTACCAGCTTTGAATTCTGCGATCGCACTTCCTAAATCAAATGTTACGGTTCCGCCTTTGGGCGATGGCATCAATCCACGCGGCCCAAGCAATTTACCCAGCTTTGCCACCTGTGGCATCACATCGGGTGTGGCAATCAACTTGTCAAAATCCATTCTACCTTTCTGGATTTCGTCAATCAGTTCCTCTGAACCGACTATATCAGCACCAGCGTTGCTTGCTTCGTTGACTTTTTCGCCTCTGGCAATCACCGCCACCCGGACGATTTGTCCTGTACCTTTGGGCAATGCTACCGTTGTCCGCAACTGTTGGTCTGTATACTTAGGGTCAATTCCCAGCCGGATATGCGCTTCCGCAGCTTCGGTAAATTTAGCTGTTGCTGTGTCTTTGAGAAGGGCTAAAGCCTCTAAAGGATGATAATCCTTATCTTCTACTTTTGCTTGCAGTCCTTGTAAACGACGCGATATTTTTACCATTTTTCTCTCCTGGGGTAATTCCGAAGCCTCGCCTCTCCCCCGATAATTTTTGGTTACTTGCCCTCTGTCCTTTGTCATTAGTTTTTTACTAATGACCAATGACCAATGACTAATCCGTAATTGTTACACCCATATTTTTAGCCGTTCCTGCGACAATCTTCATTGCCGCGTCTATGTCGTTGGCATTAAGGTCGGGGAGTTTTGTTTGGGCTATTTCTTGCAATTGTGCTTTGCTAATTGACCCAACCTTCTTTTTGTTGGGTTCATTCGAGCCTTTTTCAACCTTTGCCGCTTTCCGAATCAACACTGATGCTGGTGGCGTTTTGAGGACAAATGTAAAACTCCGGTCTTCAAAAACCGAGATTTCTACTGGTATCACCATTCCAGCTTGGTCTGCTGTTTTGGCGTTATACTCTTTGCAGAACATCATGATGTTAACGCCATGTTGACCCAAGGCGGGCCCCACTGGCGGTGCTGGGTTGGCTTTTCCAGCATTCAGGGCCAGTTTAATGACCGCCACTACTTTCTTCGCCATTTGTATTTAACTCTGTTTCTCTACCTGATTAAATTCCAGTTCTACTGGTGTATCCCTGCCGAAAATTGAGAGCAAGGCTTTAAGTTTACTCCGTTCTGGAGAGACTTCAATCACCTCGCCTTCAAAATCTTTAAATGGGCCAGAAAGCACCATTATCTTATCACCAGTAGCCATGTCAATTTTGATAACCGGCTCTTGTTCGCTGGTTTGTTTGAATATGCGTTCGACTTCTGAAGAACTCAGTGGTATGGGGTTCACATGACCGCGACCCTTACTGCTACCACGTTTTTGTTCTGCACCGACAAAATTAATTACATGGGAGGTGTTTCGTACCACCTGCCAGGTATCATCATCCATCATCATCCGCACCAGCACATAGCCAGGGAAAACCTTTTCTTCTGTATGCTGGCGACTGCCATCTTTGCGGATTTTCACCGCCGGCGTTTGCGGAATTTCTACCTGAACAATTTTGTCGGCTACATCAAAAGTTTGAATACGCTGCTCTAAGTTCGTCTTTACACGCTTTTCACACCCTGAGGCCACTTGCACTGCATACCAGCGTGCTTCTTTTGACGCTGCTTCTGCTGTTTCTCCTGTTTCCTCTGACTGCAAGGTGGAGTTGCGAGGTTCGTCTGTTGCAAAAGTCATCAGAACACCTGTGTTGCTGCCCAACGAAACAATCCATCGACTAAGTATATCAAAGATGCGGAGAGTGCAACCATTAACAACACAGCGGCGGATTCGCTCACTATCTGTTTCCGACTGGGCCAAACTACTTTTTCAAGTTCTTCTTTGGTTCCCTGTATGAAGTTGTTAAAGCTAAACCCATTTGTGGTTTCTGGCAACTCTGCTTCACTTTTTTTGGCCACGACCCTTAATTCTCCGTTTGTCACTCAATTTTGGATTTTGGACTTCGACTTTGCTCAGTCGAACGATTTTGGATTTTAGATTTACCCCATGCTTTAAAGCAAAGGCACTCAATTTCAGATTTTGGGTTGTCCATTTGATTTTTTGTCAATCCAAAATTTAAAATTTGTTCATCCAGATTTGCAGTTTCGACTCTATTTCACTTACTTGAAAGCAAAACAACTACAAATACAATAATTTTACCCGAAATTATTATCGCTAACTGCTAATATAGCAGTTGCGTAATTATTTCGGGCTTTTTTTTGCTCTTGAGCGCGCCCTGGAGGACTTGAACCCCCGACATCAGGTTTTGGAGACCTGCGTTCTACCAACTGAACTAAGAGCGCACAAGCTGTTTTTGATTCAGTTATTGCGCTGAACTAAATTTCAGTTTAACGCAATACGCGATTTTTATCATACCTCAATTTCGTCGAGAAAACAAGTTAGCGGCAGATGCCGCTTCAGATTTCTCTCATACATACTATTGAAGGACGAATCACAAAGGGCGGTCAAACCGTTGCTTGATCCGGGTTGCCTTACCTACGCGATCGCGGAGATAATACAGTTTAGCACGGCGTACTTTACCACGACGTAATACTTTGATGCTATCAATCCGGGGAGAATGCAACAGAAAGACGCGCTCAACGCCTACACCTTGAAAAACCTTACGGACTGTAATAGTCTCGTTAATGCCACCATTACGCTTGGCAATAACTACTCCTTCATAAGGTTGTACGCGGTATTTTTCGCCTTCTTTGATTTTCACTCCGACTTTTACGGTGTCGCCCACAAAAATGTCAGGCACATTTGATTTTAGCTGTTCCGCTTCAATGGAGCGGATAATCTCTTGAGCGTTCATAGTCTTTGGTGTCTGCTTAAAAAATCTCACGATCATCAATGATAAATCGATAATCCTATTTCAGTCTACTTGTTAGGATTGATAATTTTACTGATACAACAGCTTAGAGTTCAAAGCTATATTGCAGAATGCTGTCACATAGGGGTGAAATTTATGAAATTTAGCGTCGTCATCAGTACCTATAATCGCTTAAATTTGCTGCAAAGAGCAATTGATTCGGCTCGTAACCAAACAATCCAGTGCGAGGTGGTTGTTGCTGATGACTGTTCTTCTGACGATACCCAAACCTATATCAAAAGTTTAGGTGACAAGGTTGTTTACCATCGTAACGAAGTGAACCTTGGCCATGCAGCAACAGTAAATGCTGGAGTTGCTAAAGCTAGCGGCGACTGGATTAAATTTTTAGATGATGACGACTATTTAGCACCTAACTGCATAGAAGAGATGATTAAGGCGATCGCACTTCGTCCCGATGCTGTAATCTGCTCTTGTATGGCGGCTCAGGTTGATGGTAATGAAGTTGAACTCAGTCGCACTCCCCAGGTTGGCCCCGGTTTAGCTTTTTATATCCCACAAGCCGATATTCATTACGGTATGCTCTTAGAGCTTGTACCATTTGGCACGCCTGTACAAGTAGCTTCACGACGTGATGCTTTTATAAAAACTGGTGGTTGGGACTCTACACTCGATGCTAACTGTGATGATATCGATTCCTGGATTCGGATTGCCCAGTTTGGCGATGCTATTTTCCTCAATCAGTGTCTTGCTTACCGCACTGTTTGGCCTGGTGCTTATAATCAAAAGTTTTCTTTGTCTCGACGATTAGCTACAAATATTTTGATGAAGGAAAAAATTTACGCCTTAGTGGATGAGCAACATCGCTCAAAAATTCCTCATTTTCAGGATATAAAAAATTACCTGAAACTCCATTGGATTTTAGTAGCAATAAAGCAAAAAAATATCAAAAGTTTTCTTTCAATGATAGATGCATCTGTAATTTATCCTCAGTCTTGGAAGTTTTTGCTAACTGCTGCCTCATCACGCCGCTCTCAAGGAAACAATTCTCAACTTCGCAAACTTGTGTTAATTGAGTCGTAACTTCTTAAGCTTTGAAGATGGTTTTTGCTATTCAAAACTTAGCATTTACAAAAGTGAATAAGTAGATAATTTCGTAAATTTGTGACGAATTGAGAGTTGAAATTGAAATGAACTGAGAAATCTGAGCAGCAGCTTTTACTGCTCAGATTTCAGTGAGGACGCAGAGTCTGTTTTCGTCAATTCGCTATGAAATGCAATTTAGTACTGGCATGTGCATTTTCGCCATACTATGCTAAATCTAAGTGCTAGACGATGACGTTACTACCAACTACTAGATTTGTCGCGGTGAAATTATCCAAAGTTGCGAAGGTGTTAAAAGAAGAATAACCAGGATAATAATTAATAAGGACTTCAACTAGTGTAGAAGTACCCGATTGCACAAATTTTAGGTTGCCATCACCGATGGGATTGCTGCTACTGTAGCCCCGACTCTTAAACAGGTCAGTGAAGACTAACTTATCCTGGCTCTGATCAAAATCAGTGATTCTACCATTGGAATCGCTTAAGATTTGGTAGATGAACTGGTCATTACCGGTACCGCCAGTCAAGGTATCGGAACCTCCACCACCAAGGAGAATGTCATCACCAGCACCGCCGATAAGGCTATCATTGCCTATACTACCAACCAGGGTATCATTACCAACACTACCAAGCAGGGTATCGTTACCTTCACCACCCCGCAATAGGTCGTTACCACTCAAGCCGTCGATGCGGTCATCACCACCCTGACCATTAATAACATCACCTGAGTTGTCAAAACCATTGACATTGTTGTTTAGGTCATTAAGAAAGGTGACTGTATTTTTGTTGAAGATGCTGGTTTGGGTGGAGTTGGCATTCAAGACATCAAAGCTGTCACTAATGCTGCTTTGCCCATCAAACAAGATATTGCCTAGTGCCCATAGGTTGTCTAGGTTTTCCAGGGGAAAGTTTTGCAAGATAATTTTGTCATCAGCCACCCCTTCAAAACTAACTTCTAGATTGTTACCATTCTTAGTGAGTAGCAGATTTTGGGCTGTCAATCCAGTACCTTGGAATTTCAGGGTATCCAATTCGCTAATAACTGCTGCCGATGGATTTGAGTTTTTACCTAGCCCACCAAAATCGGTGATGGTATCAACACCGTCACCTAAATTGTAAACAAATTTATCTTTGCCGCCGCCACCAGTTAGGATGTCGTTGTCTTGATTACCTGTGATGGTATCGTTCCCAGCTTGAGCATTAATTATGTCACCGTAATTCTTGCCCACTAGATTATCAGCGCCATTGGTTCCATTTAGCCCATTGAACTCTAATGCACCAATATCAACCGTACCCTCAGATATTCTGTCAAATCCAGCGCCGCGCTGGTCAGTGGTAATACTTGGTGGAATCAGGGCATTATTGCCTGCGTTAATGGCAGGACTATTTCCAATTAAGGCATTAGTCAACGTTGTACCACCGTTATTTTGCAGGGCGCTGAGTCTGGGGTCAATGGGGTTGGCGCTGGTGCCGACGAGGGTGCTGGAAGTAAAACCTGTGCTACCTGTGTTGTCGCCAATTAAGTTATTACCAGCGTCAGTGAACTTGCCGGAAACGTCGCGGGAAGAACTGCTATTGCGGGGATCACCAGAATAAACTGTGAAGAAATTACCTGCAATAATGGTATCGCCAACGGTGACACTGCCGCCATTACTGAGAATACCCCCACCGTTGCCAATAGCACCGTTATAGCTAAAGCCCTCTGCTACGTTATTGGTAATGGTGTCATTGGTGAGAGTGAGAGTGCCACTGTTAAAGATGCCACCACCAGTATAAAGTACATTATTATCAGAGACAGTGCTGTTAGTCAGGTTAAAAGTACCTGAGTTAGAGATGCCACCGCCGTCTGTGGCCGTATTATTAGAGATAGTGCTGCGAGTAATATCGACGCTGCCTGAGTTATAAATGCCACCACCATAGGATGGATAAGGGTCAGGGCTGCGACCTGAGCCGTTGGCAGACGCGCTATTATTAGAGATAGTGCTGTCAGTTATACTGAGGTTGCCTGTGTTGAATATGCCGCCCCCGTAGGCAGTGTTGTAACCGACAAATGCACGATTATTAGAGACACTGCTGTTAGTTAGGCTCAGGTTGCCTTTGTTAAAGATACCTCCGCCTAATGATGACCCACTATTACCAGAGACAGTGGTGTTAGTTAGGCTAAGAGTGCCTTTATTAAAGATGCCGCCTACTAACCCGGTATTGTCTGAGACAGTGCTTCCCGTCAGGCTAAGGCTGGTATTGGTATTGAGCAAAATACTGCCCAAGGGGTCATTAGCATTAGCAATCTTCAAACCATCAATGCTGGCATCTGTGCCTGTGCCGGATATCTCGAATACGCCTGAGAGATTATTGCCGCTAATGGTGAGGTTAGATGCCCCAGTCCCCAAAATCCTAATATCATCGGTAATCGTTAATTTCCCAGAGGTGAGGGTAATGATATCCGGGGTGGCATCGGTGAACACGCCCGCAAAGGTAATCGTATCCGCCCCAAGACTCGCATTGGCATTGAGGATAGCCTGCCGCAATGACCCTGCCCCAGAATCTTTGGTATTAGTTACCACTGTGTCAGTATTAACAACAGGTGGGTTAGTTGTGGAGGTCTGGACTTCATAAGCACCAATATCAACGGCACCATTGAATATCCGGCGAAATCCAGCACCGCGTTGATCAGTGGTGACACGAGCAGGTGTTAGGGAATTTTTGCCAGCATCAATAGCGGGGCTACCTGCAAGTAACGCCTGGGTAAGAGTTGCACCACCGTTATTTTGCAGCAGTCCAAGTTTTGGGTTAATGGGGCTAGCATTTGTGCCGACGAGGGTGCTGGTGGTAAAGGCAGTGCTACCAGTATTATTGCCAATCAGATTATTACCGGAGTCAATCAGTCCACCACGCACGTCGGGGTCTATATCACCGGAGGTGGAGTTGTCTAAGTTGCCTGCAATGATGGTGTTATTAACTTTGACGTGATAAGAAGAATTACTGTAACTAAAAACACCGCCGCCATCGCCAGTACCATCACCGTCTGAGTCAGCTGTGTTGTTATTAATTGTGCTGTTAATTAGGGCCAGCCTGTTGTCTTCTACGTAAGCATAGCCATTGTATATGCCACCGCCATCTTTTAAGGCTGTATTGCCCGAGATGGTGGTGTTAATTAGAATAGCTGATCCGGCATCATAATCTACACCTGCGTTATAAATGCCACCGCCATCCTCTAACGCTGTATTGCCAGAGACAGTGCTATTGGTCAGCCTGAGAGTACCACCACTATAGATACCACCGCCGAAGCTTGCTGTATTGCCAGAGACACTGCTATTAATTAGGTTGAGAGTACCAGTGTTCCCATTAGAAGCGTCATTAAAAATGCCGCCTCCGGCAATATCCCTATAATCACTGCTGCCTCTTTTGGTATTGCCATAAACACTGCTTCCCGTTAGGCTGAGACTACCAACATTATAGATACCGCCTTGCGTGTTGCCAAAGACGCTGGTGTTAGCAAGACTGAGGATGCCGCTATTAGAGATACCACTTCCTGCTGTATTACCAGACACACTGGTGTTCGCTAGGCTGAGAATGGAATTTCTATTAACGTTAATACCGCCACTAGCGATCGCCAGTCCATTAATACTGACACCTGTTGCTAGTCCTGATATCTCGAATACTGTAGAGGCATTATTTCCACTCACAGTCAGATTAGATGTGCCAGTTCCCAAGATGCTGACATCATCGGTAATCGTCAGTTGTCCAGAGGTGAGGGTGATAACATCTGGGGTGGTATCTGTGAATATTCCTCCAAAGGCGATCGCATCATCCCCAGCAGTAGCATTGGCTAAGTTAATTGCCTCCCGCAGGGTGGTAATACCGTTGTTAGCATCACCATCATCTGCGTCCCCGGTATTATTCACCGTAAATGTTGCTAGTACTCCTGCGTAAGCTTTTTGCGTCGTTTCTGCAAACGCTAAACTCACTTCCATCTCAGCTGTGCGTACTTCCAACTCCCAGTTTCCGCCTAATGCCGCACTGCCGATCATCTGACGGGAAGCAGCAATATTCGCTCCCGTAAGTTGGTGCAGTTTGGCAATAAATTCTGCCCCCACATCACCGTCAGCTACATTGCAACCATAGATGAGTAAGTTGGCTACAGATTTTGTAGCGGATGTAATCGATGGTTTATTGCTTTTGGATGAGGTGGAAAATATCTTCTGCCATTGTTGAAGTTGCTGGCTATGATATTCAAGGTTATCGAGTCCCAAATGAGCATTGCCCAGTTGTAAGTTACCAGGGGCACCGTGGCAAACAATATGAATGCTGCTAAGATTTTGGTCAGCGCGAGTTGCCAAAATTTCCGTAATTTGCTCAACACCGTTCTTTGTCGAGTCAATAACGAATACTTCGGTGTGGGAGATAACACCATTAACTAAACTTTGATAGTCTTCAACTGCTGTATCAATGAAGACTAGATTATGGGTATATGAGGTGGGAATTACAGAATTTAATTGTAAGTGTGGAGTATGTAAGGTTGCCATTTTGTTACTTCAAACTAAGATCATGAGTTCATAACAACTGACTGAAGCTTTATTATTTTTGGGGTTTCACACACTTATAAATAGTAACAAGGAATTATTTGTTACTACCAATTTCCTTTTTGATTATCAGTCAAATTGCTACTTTTGTAAAGCCAGAAGATTATTTCAGGAGAGCAAAAAAGGCTGTAACGACTGAAATAGCAGATTTAGTTTTAAGAATTTTGGAGTTTTACCCCGATTTATCCAGCTATTAATGAATAAGTCTTTAAGCTAAGTAATTAGTTATAAGCTCTCTTGGTCATTAGCAAGTGTCAATTTTACGCACTACTGACTACTTTTGAGTTGTCATTGAACACCTCAAGAATGATGTTGATTTACACTTAGCTAGTTATTTTTATTTTTTATACATCTCTCAAAGATTATGCGAATCATCCATATTTTGAACCACGTTCAAGAGATAGGTAACGGTATTGTGAATGTGGCTGTGGATCTGGCTTGCTTACAGGCTAAATCTGGTCATGAGGTAGCGGTTATTTCGGCTGGTGGTGAATATGAGAAATTACTAAATATATCTGGTGTTAAACATTACCAACTAGATCAAACCAGGAAACCGATAAGTATTATTAAAGCATCTATGCGTTACTTGGCGATCGCAGCAGAATTTCAGCCGGATATTGTTCACGCCCACATGATGACTGGAGTTATCTTAGCACGCATTTTTAAAGGGCATAAATATGCTTTAGTTTCTACAGTCCATAATGAATTTCAGCGTTCCAGTCTGCTGATGGGTTTAGCTGACAGGGTAATTGCTGTTAGCAAAGCTGTGCGAGATTCTATGGCACGGCGTGGTATTTCCGAAAACAAATTGCGGGTAGTATGTAACGGAACTTTGGGCAGCCCCCGCACCCGACAAATACAAAATTATCAACCTTTACCATTACAACGCCCAGCGATCGCAACTGTAGCCGGGATGTATCAACGCAAGGGAATCGCTGAGTTAATCGCTGCCTTTGAACAAATTGCCTCAGATTTTCCCGAAGCGCATCTTTATTTGGTCGGAAATGGCCCTGATAAACAGCTATTTGAGGCACAGGCACAAGCAACTTGTGTAAAAGAACGCATTCATTTTGAAGGCTTCCAGGCAGAACCTCAACGCTATCTCATCTCTTGTGACATATTTGTGTTGGCTTCCCACCGCGATCCTTGCCCCTTGGTTCTTTCGGAAGCTAGGGAAGCTGGAACTGCGATCGTTGGCACTCAAGTAGACGGGATTCCTGAAGCTTTGGACAATGGGCAAGCAGGACTTTTAGTGCCAGCAAAAGATAGTAAGGCTTTGGCTGGGGTTTTAGGACAATTACTAAGTAATGCCGATATGCTGCATGAGTGGAGACAACGGGCAAATCACAACTTAGAGTGGCTAAGTGTTGCCCGCGTTCATCACGAAACACTGGTAGTATATCGTGAATTAATTACAGAGTGAGAGCGTTAACAGTGTAGCGATCGCTTTAATTTTAAAGCTATGCCTAAAGCGCCAAAGGCTAGTACACTCAAAACATTAGTTGATTCAGGAACAGCAGTGTAATAACTAGCCACTCTGATCGGCCCATCTTTATCCTCTTGCTCTGCTGGCACTGGTGGAATGATTCCAGCACCTGGCGATACATTGGGGTTGTAGCGAATGGATTGTAAAACAGGGTTTCGTTTGGGATTATGCCACCACTAAAAGTGATGATGTTATCTTTTATGCTAACGTCTGTAAAAATATCCTTTAGATCGGGGTTATTAGAGTAACCAATCTTGCCATCTCCATTAACATCTCCCCACTGCACCAGCTCATTCTCAAATACGGGAGTAGAATCTGGATTACTATACGAAAGCGTTTTTAAATCAAAGACCAAGCTTTCTATATCGTACCCAGTGTTATTTAAAAAGTTATTAGCTACATCTGAGACATTATATTCTATTACTTGCCCTGGCTGATATTCTGGCCCAAGGGTTCTTGGCTTTTTCGTTTCAAGTATGTCTTCATTTTGAGTTGTCACGATGGGTTCTACCAAGATGAAGGCTCTCGCTGGTGTCAGGCATCGCACCTTATTCGGTGTCTGTCTTTTTAGTGCCTGTAGAATCCGCGACTGCTGTACCCTGTTGACCACAGACATTTACACGCCCAAGGGTAACGTTAGACCCAGGCTGATTATTAGAAAGTCAAACACGAAGGGGAAGCTGGCTACTAGGTCAATCCCAGTGATTGAAGACCTGCGGCGGTTATTGGTTGAATACTACTCATTAGCAGGGGATGATTATCTGTTTCCGGGTCGCAGTGATGGGCACATCAGCGAAGACTCAGCCGCTAAGATTTTGAGAGAAGCTTGTCAGCAAGTAGATATTTTTGGAGTGAGTAGCCATAGCTTTAGAAGGACTGCTTTAACTCAGATGAGTAACGCTGGCATCCCACTGAGAGTTATTCAGGAAATCTCAGGGCATCAAAACTTAGAACAGCTACAGAGACACCTGGAAGTTTCGGACACTATGCTCTCTGGTTGTCTGATAATAGAACGTCCTGGGGGGAGGTTAGGTGATTAATCTAGGTTGTCAAGCTGAGAATAGTGCCATAAGTGTAGTATATATGTCACCTTAATCTAGCAAAAGTTCTTGAATTAATAGAGTAAATCACAGATTATAGGAATGAAATAAATTCTAAATTAAACAATTTTAATTAGGAGATTGTCTAATTGGTAGTATTCAAATTACGGAAAAATCAAGCGTCTCACCAATTCGACCAGGGCAAACGCACGGCATTTCTCAAACCCGTGCTGGATAAGGATCTTGACGAAAAAATCGGCTAAATTAAAAAACGCTGAAACCCTTGCTATTAAAGGATTATTCTACTTGAGATGCGTTTGCCCTGCTTTCAAAGTGTAAGTTTTCTAAAAGTTAATTTATTAAATAGCAACTAATAGTATACTAGGAAGCTCATCTAGATTTTGTAATACAAAATAAGCACAAAGGGTTACATCTATAACTTACGAAAAGTTTTTGAAGTTATTGATGTTAAAAGACGATATAAAGTTCAATCGGAACATTTGGTTCCTGCACTGTTTTGTAAGGACTACTTAATTGCGCGACTTTACTACTATCGCATTTCAGCACTGTTTACAGGCAACAAAACTTTATTGGAGGCAGATTTATGAAATTATTCAAACTCTCAAAAATTCTAGGTTTAACAACAGCATTTGCAATTTCATCACAAGCTACTTTGCTTATTCAACAAAATAAGGTTCTAGCGGGTTCAGGTACATCTACCCTAAATACAGGCGAATACTTATACCCTGGTCAATACTTGATTTCACCTGATGCACAATTTAGAGTTCAACTGCAATATGATGGAAACTTTGTTCTTTATAATTCATCCGGCACTGCTCTATGGGCATCAAACACTGCTAATACAGCAGCTAGCTACATCGTCATGCAATCCGACTGCAATTTAGTCATTTATGGATATAATTCACTCCCGATCTGGGCAAGTTATACTACGTTTGGTTCTAGTTGTCGTCTCGCAGTTCAAAATGATGGAAACTTGGTAATTTATAGAGGTGATAATGTTCCTTTATGGGCAAAGGGTACAAAATTGATAGGTTAAAGATAAGCTGCCAGGGATACGTTAACAATTCAAAATTCAAAATTAAAAATTCTTGCATTAAAGACATTTCAGACGGAGATTTAAACCCTGACTGAAACTGATACTACATGTTTCGGCTTACTTCGACTACGCCCTTCGGCTCCTTTCAACTTCTCTACGAGACGCTACGCGAACGCTCAAGGCAAGACGTTCAGGACAAGCTCAGTACAAGTCATACCATTTCACTTTAATAAGGGACTTCCAGAAAATAAATTATCCTATTTCACGCCCATCAAAACGACTTTCTTTCCCCCTGCCCTTTGTGAATTGGTATCAGTGACCATCGTAGACATCGCATTCACAAAAGTTTAGTTAACGGGACTTAAACCGCGTCTGTCTTGAAACCTGTAGTTTTTCGGTGATCAAAAGGATTTGCCCTCATCCCCCAACCTATCCCCCAAATCTGGGATTCGGGGAGCCAGAATTTCAAAGTCCCTCTCCCAGAGATGGGAGAGGGATTTAGGGTGAGGGCAAAAACTACGGTTCTCAACTTAGATGAGGTTTAGATTATTTTGAGATTTCCAATAGCAAATCAATTCATAAGTTCATTACAACAATTGTTGCAATGATTTAAGCCTTTCTTATATATGGAAGAGTATTTGTTGCAAAGTATTAAGCATTTGCTGCAACGGATTATATATTTGCAAGAAAAACTTAAGCGTTTCTTATACATGGAAGAGTATTTGTTGCAAAGTATTAAGCATTTGCTGCAACGGATTATACATTTGTAAGAAAAACTTAAGTGTTTCTTATACATGGAAGAGTATTTGTTGCAAACGTTTAAATTTTCACAGATAAATAGAATGCATTACAGCTTTAACCCAATACTGCGTAGGTTTTGAATATTCGTAAGTTGGGTTGAGCTTTAGCGTTACCCAACAAACCCCTCAAAATGTTGGGTTACCTTCATAAGAATTCAGTCGTCAGGAGCCAGGAGTCACAATGAACACAATCGTGCGACTGGTGGATGAATAATGGTCTAAAGCCCCCAAATTTATTCGTGGAGAAAAAGAAAAGCGAAGCAACTTTACCGAAACCCCTGAATTCATTCATGGGGTTATTCTGAATTCTTACTTCTGACTCCTTCTCATCCTGCGGGATCTTGCTACGTTCCTCAACCCAACCTACACATTTTTATTTTTTAGCCAAAACCTACGTGTATTGGGCTTTAACCTAACGCATCGTACTATCTAGTGGTGCGTTAGACGCTCATTTCAACAAAATCCTTATGCAACGGAGTAGTTTTGCCTTAATCCCTATTAGTGATGGAAATAAGTTTTTTTGTAAATCCACGTAACCTGATGAACACTGGCTTTGCCCAATTGCCACCTAGCAAATCGTGCAGCAGAATATAAAAACAGGGGATGATAAACAATGTCAGCATTGTTGCGATCGCCATCCCAAAGAAAACTACAATCCCTAAAGGCTGCAAAAACTCAGAACCTTCGCCAATGCCTAATGCTAAAGGAAACAGTCCCAAGATAGTGGTGACTGTGGTCATGATAATTGGGCGCAAACGTTGAGGAGCAGCTTTCACGATCGCAATTTGGCGAGTACAATCTTCTTCTTGCCGAATTTGGTTTGCCAGTTCTACCATTAAAATCCCTGCGTTCACGACAATTCCCACCAGCAGCACGACACCAACAATTACAGTTGCGCCAATTGCAGTTTGGGTAATGTAAAGTCCAAAAATTCCCCCAGCTAACGCCAGTGGTACGGTGAACATAATTACCAACGGGTCAATCAGCGAATTGTATTGTACCGCCATAACTACAAAGATTAAGAACACCGCCAATGCTCCCAAAGTTTTCAAAGCATCCTGAAGTTGCTGATTAGTTTCTTCGGCAGAACTAGGTACAATTGAAACCCCATTAGGTAAGTCTACATCTTGGAGTACTTCGTTGACTTCTGCGATCGCTTCACCAAGACTAGCTCCCTCGGTGAGATTACCTGTCACAATAAAAGCTTGGCGCTGATTAATCCGTTGCACCTCACCAGGCGCTTGACCTTCTTGAATCTTTGCAACATCAAAAAGGCGGATTAGTTGATTGTTTTCTGTAAATAGCGGTAATTGCTCTAGTTGGGAAGGACGTGCAATAGCTTCTTTATTTAGCTGCACCCGCACATCAACTAAACGATTACCGCGTTGAATTTGCGTAGGAACTGAACCTTCAATTGCTGTTTGAACTGTTGCACCAATTTGCCCTGCGCTCAACCCTAAAGCCGAAACCCTTTCCCAGTCAGGGCGAATTTGGATTTCCGGTTGTCGGGGGTCGGCATCTGGTCGGAATGTCGCTAATTTTGCCCTTTCTTGCAATGCTTGCAATACTTGTGCGCCTGCTTGCGTTAAGTTTTCTTCATTCTCACCTTGCAGAACCACGTCAACGTCTGATCCTTGCACTGGAGAATTACTCAAAATTAAACCCCGCACCTGACCAGGATTAAGGCGCAGTAGAATTCCTGCTAAGTTGAGTTTGTTAAATTCCTGAGTTACTTTTTTGACGAAAGCTTCAATATCTGTCCCTGGTTTTAGATTGATGGTGCTATTGGCACGTAAAGGATTTTCTGTAGTATTGCTACCAAACAAAGAACCACCCACAGTTGTGAAAGCAGACTCGGTTTCTGGTTGTTTGAGCAAAATGTCATCGACAATTTGCATAACTTTTTGGGAAGTTGCTAGAGGTGTACCGGGAGGAAACTGCGCTCTCAAGTTAGCTTGACCAGTACTGATGCGGGGTAAAATTTCTTGGGGAATTTGACCAAACATAAAGAAGCTACTGCCGCCTAAAATTACCAAAGCAGCAGTTACTACAAAAAGCCGATAGCGTATAACCTTGGTTAAGAAGTTACCGTATCCCCGCGTAGCATCTTCAAATCGGTGATTAAATTGTCTAAGCAGCCAAAATTCACTGATCCGACTAGACCAACGAATTCCTAAAAGTCGAGAAGACAGCATCGGCACAACTGTGATGGCGACGACAAGGGATGCTGCGACTGCGAAGCTAATTGTCAGAATCAGTTCATTAAATAGCAGTGCAATAAAGCCGCCAATTAACAGGAATGGTACTACAGAAACTAAGTTAGCACCTGTAGCAGCAACTAAAGCAGATTCTACTTCTTGGGAAGCATTAATGGCAGTGTTAATAAAGAATTTTGAATTTCTTCCCTTCTCCTCTGCTCGTCTGCTTTTCTGGTTACTGAGCGACTTGCCTTGACTTGTGCCGAGCGAAGTCGAGGTAGCGAAGTCGAAAGGAGTCGAAGTATGCTCCCCTGCCTCCATTTCTCTCTGATTAGGAGTCATCCCCGCTTTTTCGGAAATGTTTTCTAGGATCACAACGGATGTGTCAATTGCTTGACCGACTCCTAATGTTAGACCAGCTAGACTGAATACATTCAAAGTCAAGCCAAAGATTTTCATTAGAGCGATCGCTGCTAGAGTACACAACGGAATCGTCAAACTGATAATCAATGTTTGCCTGAATGATCCTAAAAATAACAACACTGCTGCTGCTGCTAACAATGCTCCAGAAATCCCCGAAAAGATAACATCATTTAAAGAATTACGGATGAAGACAGATTCATCTGTAGTGGGACTCAAAGTCATATCTGCTGGAATTAAACCCGATTGTCGTAATTGTTCAATTCGGCGCTTAACAGCATCTACAACTGTGATTGTGTTGGCTTCAGGCTGCTTTTGGACTGAAAATTTCACCGCAGGCTGACGATTTAAATAAACAAATACTCGCTGTTCTTCTGTATCGTCAATTACCTTTGCAAAGTCTCGCAAGTAGACGCGGCGGGAAGGTGCAGGCGAGGTAGAGGAGGCAGAGGAAGCAGGGGAGGAAACTTCTACAGAGAGGTTTTCAATTTCCCTGGCATTTTGGAAACGTCCTACAGTCCGAGTCAATGGTTCGGAATTTTGCCCTAGAATCCGACCACCAGAAGTATCTTGGTTACGGGCTGTTAATTCATCTAAGACATCATTTAACCCGACACCCAAAGCTTGCAATCGGTTTAAGTCAACAAGCACCCGTACTTCTTCCTCAGCACCACCAGATACATCAACTGAAGCGACTCCTGGTACAACACTGAGTTCACGGGTTAAGTCTTCGTCAGCAAATACACGTAAATCTTTCCCAGGTAAAGAAGCAGATGTCAATGCCAATTCATAAACCGGCAATTGGGAAGGATCGACTTTAAATAAGCGCGGCTCCTCTATCGTATCTGGTAGTTGTCCTCGATTTCGGTTAAAAGCAGCAGTAGCATCGTTTAGGGCTTGGTCAATATCGCCCCCTGGTTGGAAGTATAAATCGAGGCTAACCTGTCCCTCACGGGTGCGGGAAAAAACTTGTACTACATTCTCGGTTGCTGATAAAGCTTCTTCTAAGGGTCTGGTGATTTCATCCACTGCCACTTCTGGGGAAATACCAGGGGCTTCTAGCCGAACGCCAATTCGTGGATAGGTAATTGATGGTAGAAGATCGACTTGGATCGTGGTGAGAAAAAATACCCCAATGACAATTACTGCCACAGTGAGCATGAGTGTGCCAATATGTTGGCGAATAGCGATCGCACTAAGACTAAATCCGCCATTGCCATTATTATTGTTCGCCTGTTGCATGATATTAAGTGATAAGTGCTAAGTGCTGACTACTAAGTACTTTTTTCATTGGTATGGTGGTTATTACCCACCCTACTATTGCTTTTCTGAAAGAATTGAAAGACTTACAGTGTCACCTTCTTTTAACGGCTTACCACTACGAACAACATAGCGCTCTCCCGCTTGCAAACCGGATAAAATTTCCACTCTCCCATCAGCCCTTTTTCCCAACATTACGGCTCGTCTTGTTGCCTTGGTTTTGCCTTCTGTGTCTTTGACGACAAATATTGTCCCACTTGGATCTTGTGACTTTGCTTCTGGTATACCAGATGTGTTACGTGAGGAAGAGTCCTGCGGTACATTTGTTTGCGTCTCCCCTGTACCCTTGGAGTTATTAATGCCTGCTTGTTTTTGAATAGCTGTTTGCGGCACGACTACACGCTGTTGCGTCTGGTTTTCAAAGTTGACTCGTGCCAGCAATCCACTACCAATCTTGCCTTGAGTGTTGGGAATCACTACCTCTACAGGTATCAAACGAGCGCTGGCATCCGCAGCTGGAGAAATGCGCGTAACTGTGCCAATTAATCTTTCGTTGGGGAAGGCATCTAAGCGGACTTGTACAGACTGTCCAACCTGAATTTGTGCCAGTTCTAACTCGGAAACTTGCACAATAACTTTGACACGGTTAAAGTCGCCAATTTTTAAAACTTCGCTACCTGCTTGCAGAAGGTTGCCAGGTTCTGTCACTTTTTCTGTGACTATGCCAGTGATGGGGGATGTCAATTGAGCGTAAGAACTGCGCTCTTTGGTTTGGGCAACCAATGCCTGTTGGGCTAATACTCTACCTTGGGCGGCAGCGACGGCTTGCCGTTCTGTACGGACTTGTTCTTGGGCTGCCCGCAGTGCCTGGGCGGCTGTTTGTGCTTGGGTACGTGCTTGCTGGGCAGTTTGTTCTGCGATCGCTCCAGCTTTAAATAACCTCTGTTGCCGTTGAGAGTCTGCCTGAGCTTGTACCACTTCTAGCCGTGCCCGTTCAACGTCTGCACGGGCATTGCTTACTTGATTGCTTGCCCTAGCTACTTCTGATTTGAGGGCTGCTAATTCTGCTTCTGCTTGCTTTAATTCGGTCGAAAGTATGGCATCATCTAACTGCCCGACATTTTGCCCAAGTTTTACCGGATCACCCACATCTAAGTTCAAAGCCAATAACCGGGCTTCTACTTGCGATCGCACTGATACAATCCGAAAGGGTGTTGTATTACCTGTATATTCTAGTTGTTTTTCGAGTAAGTCAGTCCGAGCGATCGCCACATCTACAGGTGTTGTACTAGTGCGTTCTTTACTACCAGGACTCTGAGATTCTGCATCTGCTGATTCTTTGGGCGACGAGCCACAACTTGCCGTCAGTAATCCTATACCTAGCAAACAAGAAATTAATAAACTTCTTACTGAGGGGAAGGAAAGTAAATAATTTTTCCCTTTAGCTTTTTTACGTGTTGCACTAATGCTGTTTGCAAGAAGTCTACTCTTTAAATCTGCGTAGGCGCAGCCCACCCTTCGGCTGCGCTCAGTGACCACCCCAAGCATCACTACCTCAGTCTTCACAACTGAATTTAACTGGATATTAATGAGCTGGTTGGCGGCTACCGGATGTGTCATTTTCACCTGTTTGTGCGGCTTATTCATATCCAAAATCATTTATTTTTCTCTTATTGGGGAGCTTTTGGGTTAAACAGCCCTGTTTGACCAAGTAATTTTGAGAGATTTCATTAACAAAAAACGGCAAGAATTCGTAGGCTGTCTATCAGTAAGTTTCTGTATCAGAAATTACTGTTTTCCCATAAAAATCCAAAACTTCTCACCGCTCTACTTCTTACGCAGAGGTAGAAAATTTTCTTGCAGATAATAAATAAATTATAAACCGAGTATAAATATTTGTTAGTTTTCTGAAATCTACCTATAGGAGAAACCAGGGTTTTTCTAAAGACATGGAACTTTTTGCCCGATATACTAATATAGGCGGTATTACAATCAGGACTTACGCAATAACTCTCTGAAACTCTTATCCCTTTGTGTTCTTTGCGTCCTTTGCGGTTCGTTTTATCATGATTTTGCGTAAGTCCTGACAATAATTACCCTTGTTTTTAAATTAGGACTTACGCAATAACTCCTGAAACTCTCATTCCTTTGTGTCCTTTGCGCGGCAGTTGCTATCCTGCCTTAAAGCTAAGAGCGAACAAGTCTCTTAACCGCAAGGGCGCACTGCCTTACCTTTGCGGTTCGTTTTTCCATTATTTTGCGTAAGTCATGTATATCTTTTTATTCTTGTATAAATACTTGTATATAGTATTTTGTTTTATTTATTAAGAATATTAAACATGTATTGCTTTTTTAAGTCTATAATGTAGTGGAAAAGACTATTTTCTCTTACCCCTTGCGTAATATGGCAAGAACAGGGCGATAAGTACCATAACAACAACAGCAAGAATGAAGTTTTTTGCCAGAAATATATTTGCATTAGGTGAGGAAGCTAAGGCGTGACATCATTGCTCAGAATTGTACAAACCACTGATGAATCCCTGATTTCGGAATTTTTCCAGGAATCAGAGGGTAAATGGCGATCGCAACGACGCTACTACACCCTACCGCAGGGAGAAACTAAGGAGATTGAGAGTATAATTACGATCAATTTTTTAGGGCAGGGCTGTGATGAATTGCAAAAGCTAGCTCAGATGCACGAGTTGCCTGATACAAGTAGTTTAATTTGTGGTGCAGCAATTGTATGGGAAAGTACAGATGTCCTGAAAACAAAGAAAGAATCGCAAGGTTCAACAATATTTGGGGTGATGGGAAACATTTTGTATCGCGATCGCGGTTTTGCCATATCCAAACCAGTCACCGCCCAGTATTATTTCTCCAACCCAAAAACACTGTGTTTGCGAACTGAATACAACGGTTCAGTATTTGAGGAAGAGTTAAAGCTAATTGGCAGCAAATACCGCACCAGACAGACGATCATCTCTCGTGCTGGTGAGCAGTTGATGATTGGGCAATATTTAGAAAACAGAATAGATTAGTATCTTCCCCACTCCCCACTCCCTACTCCCTGTCTAGGCAAATAATTTCAAAAATCAAAACTGCTATATAACTTTTTATAACAGTTTTGAAAATTTTCCCCATAAAGTTAGTTGCTATGTCATCATGGGAAGTGAAATGAGAATTAATTCGGCGACAGTGTTTGTTTTTAGTATTGACAGGCTTTTCCCTTTTGGTATTACAGACTTCTCTCCGAAATCTAAATCTCTACAAACTTATGATTTTGGAGACATTTAATGTCAATTTACGTTGGTAACCTCTCCTATGAAGTTACACAAGATGCGCTGAGTGCTGTATTTGCAGAATATGGTGCTGTAAAGCGTGTTCAGCTACCTACTGACCGTGAAACAGGTCGTTTACGCGGCTTTGCTTTCGTGGAAATGAGTTCAGAAGATGAAGAAACCAAAGCCATTGAAGCCCTTGATGGTGCTGAATGGCTGGGTCGTGACCTTAAAGTGAATAAGGCCAAGCCGAGAGAAGACAGAGGTTCTTTTGGTGGTAACCGTGGTGGTGGTGGCGGCGGCAGCTACAACCGTAACAACCGCTACTAAGCTAAATAGACAAAAGTAGCTTAATTGAATTCACACAAGGCTCATGCAGCAATGCTTGAGCCTTTTCTATGCAAAAGTTGCACAGATGAATAATTTCGCACAGTTATTGGGTACAGGTTATATATCTATTTATCCAAGCTTTCCAAGTTTTTGCAACATAACTCTGTAACGACTGTTCAATAACGTTAAGCTAGAATAAATCTATTTTAATATTAGTGATGTCTAATATTCAAGAACACGTAAACACTCTCGTTACAAAATTTGTTCCGGGTTATAGATTTCTTCGTTTACAAGAACTCACAATTGATAAAAATAATTCACTCCAAACAGAAATTAATAGTAAATCAATTAAAGTTCTCAGTTGGAATATTGCTAAACAAAACTATAATAAAACTTGGATAAAAGATTTTTCAAAAATTATTGAAACTTATCAACCAAACCTCATATTTCTACAAGAATTTTCTCTCAGATTAGAAGCAGATGAATGGCAAAAGTGGCTAAAAATGAATTGGAATTTTGCTCCTAATTTTGTAGATATTCATCATCAAACCTATTCGGGGATTTTTACAGCAGCTACAATCAGTCCACTTAGCAAAAAAGTTATAACTACTAAAGATTATGAACCGATTGTTAAAACTCCTAAAATTTCTTTAATTACTGAGTATCTGCTATCTGAACAAAGTACAACTCTCCTGACAATCAATAGTCATCTGATCAATTTTGTAGATTTAAATAAATTTAAATTACAACTAAAGGAATTAGAGCTAGCGTTATCTACACATCGTGGGCCACTAATTTTTTCAGGAGATTTCAATACTTGGAATCGAAAAAGAGCAGTTATCCTCAATCAAGTAACAACACAATTGGGATTAACGCCTGTAATTTTTGGACCTGATGAAAAAGAGAAAATTAAACGCTTCCTGTTATCACCCCCTTTAGATCATATCTTTTATCGAGATATCAGTGTCAAAAAAGCTAGTGCTAAGGTACTAGACAAAATTTGTTCATCCGATCACAAGCCATTGCTGGCAGAATTTAGTTATATCAATACTCAAAAAAACTAAGATGCTTGTAGATGGTGGTGTTCTAGCTGTTTTTAGCACAGCTACAGTTGTTGTTCATGTCGTGGGAGTTATACATGCAGCCCATGCAGTGATGAATGTGCGTTCTTCCCAAGGGGCTATTGCCTGGAGCATTTCTTTAATTACTTTTCCTTGGCTAGCTATTCCGTTGTATTGGATTTTAGGAAGAACTAAATTTCATGGATATGCTGAAACACTGCGCTCAGTCTATGCACAACACTACCAGCTTATTCATCCGATTTATAGTGAACTTATTAAATTTCAGGTTGCGCCACCAGATAATTTAGCTAAATTGCAACCATTAGCAGAGGCTTTTACAGAAATTCCTTTCACATCAGGTAATGCTGCTGAATTAATTATTGATGGTCAGCAAACTTTTGAAGCGATGTTGAAAAAGATTGCATCGGCGACAAATTATATTTTGTTCCAATTCTATACTGTGAACGATGACCAAGCAGGTAATGAGTTTAAAGAAGCGTTGATTGCTAAAGCCAAGCAAGGAATAAGCATCTACTTTCTCTACGATGAAATCGGTTCCAAGAAACTATCTCGCCCTTATATCCAGTCTCTACAACAGCATGGAATTGCAGTAAGTGCATTTAACACCACCCAAGGTCAAGGGAATCGGCTTCAATATAATTTTCGCAATCATCGAAAAATTCTGGTGGTAGATGGAGAAATAGCATTTGTTGGTGGACTGAATATTGGTGACGAATATTTAGGAAAAAATCCTCGCTTGAGTCCCTGGCGTGACACCCACATGATACTCGAAGGCCCAACTGTACAAAGCCTACAAAACTCCTTTGTGCGAGATTGGTATTGGGCGACTCGAAAACTTATCGAAGTTAACTGGCAGGTAAAAATTAATCGGGAAACTAATCAAACTGCATTCATACTTCCTACAGGCCCCGCAGATTCGCTACCAGCTTGTAAGCTTTTTTTCGTCGAACTAATTAATCAAGCTCAAACTCATCTCTGGATTGCTAGTCCATACTTTGTACCAGATGAGGCAACATTGTCAGCCTTAAAACTGGCAGCAATGCGAGGTGTAGATGTGCGAATTCTATTACCAAATCGACCCGATCACTTATTTGTTTATTTATGTTCCTTCTCTTACTACACCGAAATGGAAAGAATCGGTATTAAGTTGTATCGTTACAAAAATGGGTTTATGCATCAGAAAATTATAGTCATTGATGAGAACCTAGCAGGAGTAGGAACTGTTAACTTAGATAGTCGCTCTTTTTCCCTAAATTTTGAAGTTATGGGTTTTGTTACTGAGCCTCGGTTTGTCCAAAGTGTGAAAAAGATGTTAGAGGATGATTTAGCTGTCTGTGTTGCTGTTGATCTTGATGAGTACGATAAAAAACCTTTTTGGTTCAAATTAGCTGTGAGAGTCTCTCGATTGCTGACTCCTTTACTTTAATCATTAATAATTGCCCCTACAACACCTGTGCCCCTCTACCTCTATGCACAATGCCCAATACTTCGGCTACCTTCGACTGCGCCCTTCTCTTCTTAGGCTGCGCCCTAAGCGTAGCTATGCCGTAGGCTTTACGACTACGCTCAGGACAAGCTCAGGACAAGCTCGGGCTTAACTCAGGACAAGCTCAGGACAGGCTCAGGGCAAGTCGTTGAGTACAAGTGCCTTGTTTGGCCCATTCCTTATTAATAATGAGTTGCCGACTTACGATGATGCACAGCTGTGACGCCATCATTATCTAACAATTTGCCATTCTCGACAGTTGCATAAACCAGCCAATGGTCGCCAGATTCCATTCGGTTTTGTACAGAACATTCGAGATATGCTAAGGCATTTGTAAGTATGGGAGAACCATTTTCAGCTTCTTCGGCGGCGACATCAGCAAATCGGTCTTGTCCTGGGCCGAAGGGTTTGAGGAAGTGCTTCATTAATCCCAAATGATTGCCTTCTTTAAGAATATTGAGGACAAATTTATTTCCTGTATGCGTCAGTGTTTCTACAGCACGCTCTTTGGCAACAGCAATGGTTAAACCAGGGGGACTAAAGCTAGCCTGAGATACCCAAGAGGCTAACATGGCACTAGAGCGATCGCCTTCTTTTGCTGTGAGAACACAAAGAGAACCGACAATCCGACCAACTGCTTGTTCTACAGTTGTTGCAGGTTGACGTGGCGATCGCACTTTTCTCGCTTTTTTGAGGGCTTGGGCAAAGTCGGTTCCAGCTTCTTCACACAATTGTAAGGTGGCATCGTCGGGTTTGAATTTTACGCGGATGGTGTCAAAACCAAATCGATAGCCAGCATCTTTTAATTTACCCTCAATTAAATCAACTGCTTCCCCGCTCCAGCCAAAGGAACCAAAAGCACCAGCGAGTTTATTGTTAGTAGCAGTGGATAGTACAATTCCTAAAGCTGTTTGCACAGGTGTCGGTGCATGACCGCCAAGAGTTGGAGAACCGATGATGAAACCACCAGCTTTTTCCACAGCAGCACGGATATCTTCTGGTTCAGTAAATTCGCAGTTAATCGATTCTACGGCAACGCCAGCTTTTGTAATCCCACGAGCGATCGCTTGGGCTAATGTTGCCGTATTTCCATAAGCTGATGCATAAATTAACGCTACTGTCAAGTCAGCAGATGTTTGCTGTTGACTCCATTCTCGATAAGCTTTGGTCAGTTCGATTAAGCCATAGCGTACCAAAGGCCCGTGTCCAGTGGCATACATTCTCACGGGAAAATCCGCTAGTTTCTCCAGCGCTGTTTCAACTTGACGAGCGTGGGGAGCCATGAGGCAATCAAAATAATAGCGCCGATCTTCGTTATATATTTCCCAGCCTTCATCAAATACCTGATCTCCGCAAACATGCGCCCCAAATAATTTATCTGTATAGAGAATTTCCGTTTGCGGATCGTAAGTGCAAAGTTGATCTGCATAGCGGGGATTGGGGGTGGGAATAAATTCTAAATTATGCCCATTGCCTAAATCTAAGGTTTCTTCGCCCCGCATCACAAGAATTTGTAAATCTGGATTTTCCAGCGCCCCACGTAAATTTATCGCCCCTGGATTAGAACAAACAAAAGTGATTTGCGGGGCAATTTTTAACAAAGCTTTCAAAGTTGCAGCGCGGTTGGGATTGACGTGTCCCAAAATTACATAATCTAAGTCTTCGAGATGGAAACGCTGCTGCAACGCTTTTAAATAAATTTCTGTAAACGTTTCCCCTGGAGGGTCAATGATGGCAGTTTTCTTGCTTTCGATTAAATAAGAATTAGCAGTTGTACCCTTAGCAAGAGCATATTCAATTTCAAACCTGAGCCTAGACCAACTGCGCGATCGCAGTACTCTTGTATCTGTAGCTATTGGATAAACTTGAACATCACGAGGTTTCTTCGTTGACATGGTTGACACAATTTTAGATTTTAGATTTCAGATTTTGGATTGTTAATTAAAGATCCAAATTCTCGATATTAAGTAGAGAGGGCTATACTACAGAAATGCTTTATTGAGTGGTTATGAATTTTGGATTATTAATCTAAAATCCAAAATCCAAAATCCAAAATTAATAGTGATTACCAACTTTGCGGTGATGTACAGCAGTTAAAGCTTCTGGCTTAGAAACTCGTCCGGCGTAGACGGTGCTATATACTGCCCAATGGTCGCCGCAATCCATTCTACTAACGACTTCGCACTCCATATAGGCGAGGGCGTCGTTGAGGATAGGCGCACCATTTTCGGCTGGCTGGGTTCTCACTCCTTCAAAACGGTCAGCACCAGGGGCGAACCGCTTCAAAAAGTGCTTCATTAGTGGTTGGAAATTGCCTTGTTCTAAGACGTTGAGAACAAAGCGATCGCCTACTTGCATGAGTGATTCAATCGCCCGATCTTTAGCTACTGCAATAGAAAATCCCAAGGGTTTAAAGCTGGCTTGAGCAACCCAGGAGGCTAGCATGGCACTGGAAACATTGCCTTTTTTGGCAGTAATAATATATAATCCACCGCTAATTCTACCTAATGCTTTATCTAAGTCTGCACCAAGAGATTTCATGGCTTTGATGCTGCGATCACGTGTTACCCATTGCCCTAAGTCAGTTCCTGCTTCTTCACACAGCTTGTAGATGTTTTCTGTGGGTGTTTCTTTAATCCGAATTGCTGGAAAAACTGTTGTCAAACCCAAATTGCGGAATTTACTCAGCAAAGGATCTATCGGTTCATCATCGCCACCACCAGTTTCAAATACGCCAATAGCTTGTTTTTCTTTGGCAGATCCTAAAACTGTACTGAGTGCAGATTGGATGTTCCCAGCGCCAGAAGCTGGAGGTAGACCAACGATTAGCCCAGCACAACGGCTAACTAATTCTCGCAGTTCTTGTAAATCTACTTCCGATCCCAAATCGACAATTTCCACGGCAACACCAGTTTTACCGATACCGTTGGCAATTGCTTGAGCTAGGCGATCGCTATATCCGTATTCAGAAACGTAAAATATCCCAATCGTTGTTTCTGCCTTGGTTTGTGTTTGGCTCCAAGTGCGGTAACGTCCAATTAGTTCCTCAACATTGTGGAATAATAATGGCCCGTGTCCTGTGGCAACCATACCAATGGTTTTTAGTTCCCCCATCCGTTTTAGGGCAGATAAAACTGACCGGGCATTCGGCCCCATCAAGCAATCGTAGTAGTAATGAAAGTCTTTTTCGATAGCTGCCAAGTCTTCATCAAAGGTGGTATCTGAGCAATAGTGCAACCCAAAGGCATCGCAGGTATAGAGAATTTTTGTTTTGTGGTCGAAGCTGAAAATGGTATCTGGCCAGTGTAAATTTGGGGCAATCACGAATTCAAATTCATGACCATTGCCCAAATCTAAGCGATCGCCATTTTTCACAATCCGCCGTTTGAATGGCTGATGTACCAAATCCTCCAGAAACTGAATCGCCACTTTAGAACCGACAACGGTAATTTCTGGAGCCATTTGCAGCAAATTTTTAACTAAACCGCTATGGTCTGGCTCGGTGTGGCTGATAATTAAATAATCAATCTCTGTTGGCTTGATTAGTCCGGTAAGTGTATCAAAGTATAGTTGACGAAACTTTTCGTGGGAGGTATCAACTAAGGCAGTCTGCTCCCCACGAATCAGAAACGAGTTATAGGTGGTACCGTTTTGCAGACCAAACTCAATATCGAAGCGATCGCGATCCCAATCCAAAGAGCGAATAGCCGTCGTCTCTTGAGCGATTTCTACAGTCTGTATGGTGAGCCGTTTTTCAGTTTTTTCGGTGAGCGCTACCATAACTCCCCTCCTTGACACAATGAGTATTTGTTCCTCTAGGTTTATTGTGACACGGGATGAATGTTAATTTTTATTAAAAAACATATAACTGACTTAAAAAAGTTAAAAGTGTGAAACCGCATAAGCACCCAGAACACACAGATAATATTTGGCTAGCGTTAGAAATTGGGAACTCTCGGCTACATTGGGCGTTGTTTATTGGCGAAATGTTTTATTCAGCTTGGGATACTGACCATCTACCTGAGTCTGTTATACAACACCTGGCTGAATGTCAAACCCTGAATGATTTACTAGAGAACATTTTTCCACAAGCTGAATCTCTAACAAACACTCTACCCCTCTGTCCTCTCCTCGTCGCCTCCGTAGTTCCCAGCCAAACTGCTATCTGGCAAACTTACCCCAATGTTCGGGTTATTACCTTAGATCAAGTACCGCTCAAAGGTGTTTATCCTACACTAGGAATTGACCGCGCTTTAGCATTGTGGGGTGCAGGGAAAACGTGGGGTTTTCCAATGTTGGTGATTGATGCTGGAACAACCCTGACTTTTACAGCGGCGGATGCTAATGAATATCTAATTGGAGGTGCAATTCTGCCAGGGTTAGGTTTGCAATTTGCAACTCTCAGTCAAAAAACAGGACAATTACCATTAGTAGAAGTGCCAAATTTTGCCTCTTTACCACGTTTTGCACTGAATACTACAGAAGCAATTCAAAGTGGAGTAATTTACACACTTTTAGCTGGAATTAAGGATTTTATTGAGGCGTGGTGGCACTTATTTCCTGATGGGAAGATTGCGATTAAAGGGGGCGATCACATTTTATTACTAAACTGTCTGCAAGCTTTATATCCGGAAATTGCAGCACCTTTGATTGTAGAACCAAATTTGATTTTTTTGGGAATGAACCATTAAACATAAGTGAAGTCACTCGACGTTAGATTCAACCCTGAAATTCCGCTCACAATTGCAACCAACTCATCAGTCGAATCGAATGCCTTGTTGCCGTTAGAATCAAAGTAAATCGCGGTACCTTTCACCTTTGAAATAGGCGATGACCTCAGAAGATAATCACTAGCTGAACCCTGAAGCCGAATTGTGTCCTGCAAAGTGGTGTAGTCCGAAATCACGGCATAATCTCTTGTCCCGCTATTGGAATTATTGCCGTCGTTGTAGTAGACCGTAGTGGTGCTGCCGAGGATAAAAAGATCACTACCTGAGCCACCCCTAAGGGTGTCGATGCTGTTCCTGCCATTGTCACTGCTAACACCAACAAGGACGTCATCTCCAGCATTACCACTGAGATAGTTATTGCCCGCAGTGCCAATTAGATAATCTCCACCTTCGCAACCGATTATATTCTCAAAGCTAATTACATCTTCAATATCGGGAATAGTTAAGAAGTAAACCAAGCCATTCGTTAGATCAGCTACTATACCATTAGAATAATAGCTGTAGTCGATAGTATCAATACCTGCTCCGCCGTTGTAGAAGTCTTCGCCAACTTCAGCAATGATAAGGTCGTTGCCAGCATTGCCAGAGACTCTATCATCTCCGCCGAAACTGCTAATGGTGTCATTGCCAGAAGTGCCAGTGAGAATGTCATTGCCAGAAGCACCGTTGATCACAGCCATTGTCTAAGTCTCCAATGAATTTGTTGAATTGCAAACAGTTCTAAACTTTTAAGGAAATTGTACAGGTTTGTAGCCTTTTAAGATAGCTTTAATAAAATCTCGAATCTCAACCGCTACAACCCCAGCACAAGATTCTGGTAAATCATTTCCGGCATGAGCAATCGTTTTCAACTTGACTTTCGGCATCAGTTGAGCATAAACCCGACTTTTAGCTAAAGCATCTGGTGTATCTTGGTCACCTTGTAAAATAAAAACTGGCACATCTACCATGTAAAGCCGCTTTTGCACTAATTCCGCCTCAATTTCTGCTTGTCGCCTTTTGAAGAGTAACTGGCAAGCTATGGGGTAACGCAACAATTCCTGATGTAATTGCAAGTCCTGGGCAATTTTTTCATACCAAACCAGAATTTTAGTGAAGGGAGTTAGCGATCGCAACAATTTAACTATTAGTGGTGGATAATTCAATAATCGCCGCATCTTTTGGTAATACTCTTCTTGTCCTGCTATCTCTACACCCTCTGGTGCAAGCAGTACCAAACCATCAACTTTTTCTGGATACTTTAAAGCATAACTAGCAGCAATCCAACCCCCTAGAGAATGCCCTATTAAATAGACTTTTTCTAGCTTGATAGCTTGCAAAAACTCAGCTAAACACTCTACTTGTAAATCTATCGAATGGTGGATATTCGGATTTTCTGATTCACCAAACCCCAACAAATCAAGTGCAAAGCAATGGAAATCTTGTGCAAGGGACTCCATCAAAGATAACCATTGACTACTCTCATTCCAAGCACCATGTAAAAAAATTATAGGAGTTTTTTCACCGACTTCACGCCAGAATATCAGCCCTTGAGAGAGCTTTATCCGCGAGTTACGGAATAGTGTATTCATTTTAATTTAGTAGTTAACTTTTAGCACCATAATAAATAGTCATTGCTCACTTGTACTGAGCTTGTCCTGAGCTTGTCCTCTTGGTAGTCGAAGGGCGTAGTCGTAAAGCCTGCGGCATAGCTACGCTTAGGGCGCAGCCTCTGGTAGAGTTGGGCGTAGTCGAAGGGCAAAGCCGAGGGGCGTAGTCGTAAAGCCTACGGCATAGCTACGCTTAGGGCGCAGCCTAAGAAGAGAAGTATTGGTCATTAATCATTAGTTTTGGACAAATTATAAACACAGAAGTATGAGCCAAACGCAAATGGCATCTCTTAGAGAAGTTTGCTTAAATCATATACTTTGGCGGCAAATGACAAATGACAAATGACAAATGATTAAATATTGTTATGCCAATGTTGTCAAGCCATTTAAGTAATCTTGCAACTGCCGAGTATGGTCGTGAGACATCTGTTCTGAAGGTAGCAAATTGGGAGAGAAAGCTTGGATTTCCATGACTTCCAAAGTATCTATAATCTCCATTGTCCCATGTACCTGGGCTTCAACCACAACACAAATTGAATGGATTCTAGGATCGCGGTCTGGTGCAGAGTAAACTCCTACTAAACGATTAATTTTCATCAATTCTAGCCCGGTTTCCTCAATCAATTCCCGGCGGACTGTGTTGGGAATATCTTCTCCCCAATCCACCATGCCTCCAGGCAATGACCAAAGACCATCATCACGCCGTCGGATCAGTACAATCCGACCATCGGGTAAAATTGGGATGATACTAGTGCCAGTAATGGGATGACGAAATATAACACCCAATACTGTTTGTCCAATACGCCATAAACTACGTGTGGACTGGACAGCTGCCGGAAAAAAAGCAATAACGTTCAATCTTCAAAATTTTTGTATTGTATTCTATACTTCTCAACCACTTACATAAACTCAACTAATTAAATTTTATTTAGTTTCATTTTACACATAAATGTTTGCGGTTTGAGATTTTATTCTCACGATTTACGTAGAATATTATTGATTCTAACATCAAGTTTTAAGAGAAAGTTTTAAGAGAAGCACTGTATTCATATATACATAAACTTTGTTTAATCAAAAAGTTTTTCAGTTTAAAACTAACATTAGCCTTGCCCAAATCAGCTATCACTAATATTTTTCAGCAAATTAAAAAAATAATTTGAATGATAAGTTTGAATCCAAAATTCAAAAGAGACAATTAAGGAGGGTTTGAGACCATTACCTAATTCTTGATAATTTTGATAAAATTAATTAGTTTCTTATAAGAATAGCAACTACTACTGCAAGGCGGAAGTAAAAAGTCACGCATAAGTAAGTGGTCAAATTAAATATAAAACCTCACCCTGCCTCCCGCTTCCCTCTTTTTACTAAAGCTACAGTGTATACACAAGTCTAAAAAAGCTCGATTTCTCATTATTCTCTTGTTGCTCTGTTCCTATGCAGAGCATGGTAATGCCTGATTAGGGCAGCTGCCTCAAGTCTTATCAAGCAAGGTTCAAGGTTTTTAGGACTTGTGTGTACACCGTAGCCGAACTCACAAAGAGGAATTGAGGGTGAGGTTTTATCTTATATTTAATTACGCCTATCGGCTTAATTGTATTTTGGTCTTTTCGTCTAGCTGGTGGGGATATTCTAAATTATTATTGACAGAGCAAGGTTGAATGCGATAGACTAGTACACTGTTTAAAGCGTATTTATTGCTGCACTAGGCTACAAGTATATCAATAACATTGGTAACTGATATTGCCTACGTGATGCCTAGTTGCTACTTTTTTGTTGTTTATTAATGAGGTGAACATGGCCAAGCGCCGTAACCCGAAAAAAGAAAAGGCGCTACGGAACCAGGCGTATGCCAGAAAGTTTCGTAAACGGACTACTACAGGAAGAATGCAGAGAAGGTTCCAACAAAGACCACCAAAGAGTGAAGAAGAAGAAGGAGCAGCAGCAGCTGACACTGAATAAGTTGTTTGCTTAAATCCTGGTTATTTAGATTATTTATCTTTTAGGGCGCACATTTGTACGCCCTTATTTATTTTTGGGGATTGGGGATTGGTCATTAGTTATTTTCCCCCTGCTCCCCCACTCCCCACTCCCTACAGACGCGATTAATCGCATCTCTACCCACTCCCTCTATTGAGCCATTTGATCACGGGCGGTTGTGATTGCTTTCCTTACCTGTACAAAACCAGTGCCACCGTAACTGTTGCGGGCTGCCACAACTTGACGGGGGGATATCGCCTCATAAATATCTGCTGCAAATGCTGGATGTATTTGTTGCCACTCTTCCAGTTTCAAATCTTTCAGAAGTTTACCTGCGGCAATACTAGTTTTTACCACCTTACCCACGAGATTGTAAGCTTCCCGGAAAGGAACGCCCCGTGCTGCCAGATAATCTGCGACATCGGTAGCGTTAGAAAAATCTTCTGCCACAGCTTCTGCTAATCGCTGGGTACGAAATTCCAAGCCTTCCCTAAGTAAAATCGTCATCGCTTTTAAAGAGGCTTTGATTGTGTTGACGCTATCAAATAGACCTTCTTTATCTTCTTGCAAGTCTTTGTTATACGCCAGGGGTAACCCTTTCATAATCACTAACATCGCTTGGAGATGACCGAATACACGTCCGCTTTTCCCTCGCACCAATTCTGGTACATCAGGGTTTTTCTTTTGGGGCATGATACTGGAACCTGTGGCACAGCTATCTTTGAGGGTGATAAAGCGGAATTCTTCTGATGACCAAAGAATGACTTCTTCTGCAAGGCGGCTAAGGTGAACCATAATCAAGCTAGCAGCACACAAGAATTCGATCGCAAAATCGCGATCGCTCACTCCATCAAGGCTATTAGCATAAATATCGTCAAAATGCAATAGTTTGGCTGTGTAGTGGCGGTCAATGGGGAAAGTAGTTCCCGCTAAAGCACCGCATCCCAAAGGTGATATATTCACGCGGCGAGAAACATCTCCTAAGCGTTCCCAGTCGCGTTGGGCCATTTGAAAGTAGGCCAAGAGATGATGAGCTAAACTCAGGGGTTGGGCGCGTTGTAGATGGGTATAGCCAGGAATCAGGGTTTCAACGTTTTTCTCAGCTATATCCAATAAAATACCTTGAAATTCTCGCAATTCTCTTCTGATTTGTTGGATTTGGTCGCGCAGGTAAAGTCTAGTATCTGTACCAACTTGGTCATTACGCGATCGCGCTGTATGCACCTTTTTACCCACATCACCGACAATTTCTGTCAGTCGCCGTTCAACTGCAAAATGTACATCTTCAGCATCAACACCAGGTTGAAATTTCCCCTCGCGGTACTCTTGGCGAATTTGTTCTAAACCTGCAACCAGTTTATCTCCTTCTTCTGGGGAGATGATGCCCGTGTGAGCGAGCATTTTGGCATGGGCTTGAGAACCAGTCAGGTCATATTCAATTAATTCAATATCAAAACCTATACTGGCATTAAAACGAGCGATCGCCGGATGCAACGCTGATTCAAACCTCTGGCTCCAAGTTTCTTCTTTGGTCATAAATTATGATGAGGAGAGGGGCATCAATTTTGGATTTTAGATTTTGGATTAATCTAAAATCTAAAATCCAAAATCTAAAATTACTTTAACCGTAGCTAGTTAGATTCCGAATCATATAGCCAATGACTAAACCAATCAACAATGCCCACACTTGACCTGTTTGTATAAAGTGACGCCAAGATTTTTCAAACTGACCGATCAAGTCTGGATCGGTAATTGTTTGTGCTAATAGTGCTGTCAAATTTGCAGGCAAATGCCAATAGAACTGAGAGATAAAATCGCTGTAATGACTCATCTTTTGTGATTAAGAGGTTGGGGTGGCAAAATTCAGCATCAGTTTATTTTTTAGAAAAATTCCTGAGATTTACTGAAATCTTGGGTGTAACCTTAATGTCTTAACTCAACATGTAGCAGATGCCAACCGCAATTTCTCGGCAGTCCGCAAAATTTGTCCCGCCAAAACTGCTGCACCAAAACCATTATCGATATTTACTACGCCTACTCCCGCAGCACAAGAGTTAAGCATTGTCAATAAAGGTGCTAAACCGCCAAAACTTGCGCCATAACCGATGCTGGTGGGTACGGCAATCACAGGACAACTCGCTAAACCAGCAACAACGCTGGGTAAAGCGCCTTCCATCCCCGCTACGACAATCAACACTGATGCGGACTCAATCAGGTGACGGTTACTCAGCAAACGGTGAATCCCCGCAACGCCAACATCCCAGAGGCGCTGGACGCGAAAACCAGAAAGTTCAGCAGTGACAGCAGCTTCTTCAGCAACAGGTAAATCGGCAGTACCAGCAGAAAGAATGCCAATTTCACCCGCGAATTGTGGTTCGATGGTAGAGGGAGCGATCGCACAAATTCGCGCCGATTCGTAATATCGCAAATCGCTAACTTTTGATTCCAATGCAGTATAAACTGCTGGTTCAATGCGGGTTGCCATTACTACCGGATTACGGAGGCGCATCACCTCCATAATTTGAGCAATTTGGTCGGGAGTTTTACCGGGGCCCCAAATCACCTCTGGGAAACCAGTTCTTAGCTGGCGATGATGATCGATTTTAGCAAACTCACCCACAGATTCATAAGTTAAGCCTTTAAGTGAGTCTAATGCCGTATCTGGGGTAACTTTACCATTGGCAACCGCTTCAAGGAGTGATCGCAAAGTTTCATGTTGAGACACTGATCTGTTGTTTTGATTTTATAAATGTTCCCAAACGTGCCACCAAGGGCGGAGATTTGATTACTTTAAATTCTATTCTGTTACTTTCAGTTCATATTTGTTCCATAACGTTCCTCTTTGGGAACCAAGTGCAGAAAATTTGACATTTTGGATGCGATCGCGCACTGCTATCAAAGATAAAGGATTCACTAAATAAATGTAAGGTAAATATTCTTGAGAGAGGCGTTGTGTTTCGGCGTAAATTTCTTTGCGCTTTACTTCGTCTAACTCTCGTGCCGCTTGGATATAAAGACGACCAATTTCCGCCTCCCAATCTGCAACTTGCCAACCAATAAGCTGTTCTTGTCCTGCTTGAAGTTTTTGATTGAAAGTGTGTAGTCCACCTTCTGGTAACCAAACATTAGCGCCATCATTTGGTTCAATCCCTCCAACAAAGCCTAGCATATAACATTCCCAATCGAGAGAATTAGAAAGCTTGTCTGTAAGGGTATTAAAAGCAATTGGATTAAAATCAACTTGAATGCCAATTTTACTCAAATCTTGCTTAATTTGCGCTCCCATTAACACCCGAGTTCTATTTTCAGCATTCGTTAATAAACTGAAACGCACCCGATTACCATCAGTATCTAGTAACTGTTTATTAGTATTATATTTAAAACCTGCATTTAATAGTAATTTTTTAGCTTTTTCTTGATTATATTCATAAATTTTCAGACCTTTTTCTGGAGCAAAGTAGTAAGTACTTTGAATTTCTATCGGTGAATTTTGCAACACACCAATCCCCCGAAAAACGTTATTTAGCATTGTTTGACGATCGATTGCATAGGCAACTGCTTGTCTAAAAGCAAGGGTATTAAACCAACGGGATTTAATTGGGTCGATAACAGGCTGTCCGTTTTGTCGCCGACCTTTGTTGAGATTAAATGAAATATAAGTATTGGTGAATTCTGGACCTCCATTGTATATAGTAAACTTTCCCCGCTTTTCTTCCCGCTTGAGTAGTGAAAAGTTTTCCGGAGAAACGGTGACTGTATCTAATCCTCCAGAGCGAAACTGAAGAATTATTGTATCTGTAGATTCAATGATTTGCCAAATAATACGTTCAACATAAGGTAACTGATTGCCTTGGCTATCTTTACGCCAGTAATAAGGATTGCGCCGAAATACCACACGCTGACTGGGGGTATAATTTTCTATTTTATAAGCACCGTTGACAATAATTTTATTCGGTTCTGTATCCGTTCCCCAAGTAGATAAAAATTTGGGATTACCTTTAGCATCTTTAGATTTCAATGATTTAGATAAAGCATGTTTTGGTAAAATACCAACTGAATTTGTTGATGCTCCAGTTGTGGTGGAAAGGAAAGGAGCAAAAGGCTCAGGTAGAATAAATTCAATTTGGCGATCGCCTATTTTCCTGATTTTTGGAAAACTACCACTAGAACCAATTTTAAGACTATCTTTCCAATCAGTAGGAATCTGGGGATTGAAAATCACATCCTCATAAGTGAAGATAACATCATCTACGGTAAGTGGTTCGCCATCTGACCATTTCAAGTTTTCTCGCAAAGTAAAAGCGACTCGCTTATTATCATCAGAAATATCCCAAGATTCAGCTAAAGCTGGCTCAATTTTGCCTGTAATACCATTAAGAGTAGTTAGTCCTTCACTCGTGAACAAAAAAACATGAGGATATTCCTGATTGAAGGCGTAGTTAAAAGTTTTTGGGTCGCCGATAGTGCTTGTAACCCATTGCGATACTTGCGCCGCCTTACTCTTAAAATTAAGTGGATTGCAACTGATAAGAGCTATCTGACAAATCAAGAATAAACAGAATATTACTAAAACTGCAAACCCGCGGCGACAGCTAGACAAGAGGGCAAAAATCATAAGACTGAAAGACTAAACTGTTATACCAATTCCAGAAAAAAATGAAACAGATGTGTAGGTTGGGGAGCCACTCGTGTGGGCGGGTTTCCCAACTTGAGTGAAGTGGCGTTTAAATGAAGTGAAACCCAACAAATGCAGGACTTTGAGGTGTTGGGTTTCGTTCCTCAACCGAACCTACATCGCTGATATTCTTATGTGGTAACTAATGACTAATCGGTTACTTTCAGTTCGTAGAGATTCCAAAATAGACCACCAAGAGCAGTATATTGAATTCCTTGGAAGCGATCGCGCACTGCTTGCAGATTCAACCTCTCCACTAAATGAATAAACGGCAATTGTTCTGAGGCAATGCGCTGATATTCATAATAAATTTCTTTGCGCTTGTTTTCATCCAATACTTGTGCGCCTTTAATGTAAAGCCTGTCAATTTCCTTTTCCCAGTCGGAAATTTCCCAGCCAATTATGGGTGGATCTCCCGGTTGTGGTCCCAAATTAAATGCGTGGGATGCACCGGCAATTCTCCATATCTTGCTAGCATCGTGGGGTTCAATACCACCTTCAGTAAATCCTCCAAGGTAACAATCCCAATTATGCGTAACTTTGAGTTTTTCTAAATAAGAATTGAAGCTGAGAATTTGCAAATCTACTTGAATCCCAATATTAGCGAGATCCCGCCTGATTTGGGATGCCATATCTCCTCTAACTTTTCTTTCCGAATTCGTCAAGAGTGTAAATTTAACTCTGTTACCATCAATATCTAAAAGCTGATTTTGCTCATTATATTTAAAACCAGCTTGTAACAATAATTTCTTCGATTTATCTGGTTCGTAATTATATACCTTTAGCCCTTTTTCTGGAGTCAGGAAATAGGGACTTTTGACATAAACAAATGAATTTTGCAGTTCACCCAATCCCCGATAAACATTTGTTTTCATCGTTTCGCGGTCGAGGGCGTAAGCTATAGCCTGCCTGAATTCCTTTTTATTAAACCATATAGATTTAATTGGGTCTACAAAAGGTTTACCCTGAGAATTCTTTGCTTTACTCAGATTGAAAGCAATAAAACTTGTACTTTTACTTGGTCCACCGTTATAAATTTTAAACTTCGCCCGTTTTTCTTCTCGCTTGAGCAAACTGAAACCTTCAGGAGGAACTTCTAAATTATCCAACTGCCCAGAGCGAAAACTAATCAACTGGTTTTCAGTAGATTCAATAATTTGCCAAACAATACGCTCAATGTAAGGCTGAGAATTACCCTGAGCATCTTTGCGCCAGTAATATGGATTACGCCGAAATATAATTCGCTGATTGGAAACGTAACTTTCCATGATATATGGGCCGTTACCAACAATTTGTTTCGGATCAGTGCCTGTTCCCCATATTGAGAGAAACTTAGGATTTCCATCAGATCCAACTGTGCGAATTGCTTTCTGTAGAGCATGGGCTGGCATAATTGGGATACCACCTACATATTTTAAAAAAGGAGCAAAAGGTTCTAGTATACTGAATTCAACTCGGCGCTCATCGATTTTTTTGACCTTTGGCAAAGTGCCCTTATCACCAATTCTTAAGGCATCCTTGGTAGAGCTGGGAATTTTGGGGTTGAGGTAGATTTCGTTATAAGTAAAGACAACATCATCAGCAGTCATTGGCTGACCATCTGACCATTTAATTCCTTCTCGCAGACTGATCGCAATCCGTTGACCATCTTCAGAAACTTTCCAGTCCTCTGCTAAAGCAGGCTCTAGTTTTGTGGTTAAGGGATTCTCATTAATTAATGAATCATAAATGAAGCTAAAAACGCTATATGCTGATTCATTTAAAGCATAGTTAAAAGTTGAAGGCTCACTCAAAACTGCGGTGACGAGTTGCGGTACTTGAGCAGCTGCGCTTTTAAAGTTTGCTGGGTTGCAGGCGGTAAGTGTAAGTGCTGTTGCTGAAGTCAAAATTATTGGCAACCAAAAACGTTTAATTGCAAGAAATATTTTTCTAAAAAACTTCATACTTTTAATACACAAATAGTTCCTCAACCCAACATACAGGTATTATAAGTGTTTAATCGAACTTAATATGATGAAGCTTCATCTTTATAACACATGAAAATTAACTAGCTTTTTTATTTTCTATTACTTTGAGTTCATAAATATTCCAATCGTAACTTCCTATCGCTGAGTATTTTACATTCTCAATGGTATTACGCACGGCTACTAAAGCTAAGGAATTGAATAGATGAATAAAAGGCAAATATTCTTGTGAGAGTTGTTGTGTTTCTGCATAGATAGCTTTACGTTTTGTTTCATCAAACTCTCTTGCCCCTTGAATGTAGAGGTCTTCAATTTTCTGCTCCCAATCAGTAGCTTTCCAACCTAGTGTTGGAGATTGTCCGGCTTGAGCTTTTTGATTAAATACATGAAAGTTACCTTCTACAGACCAGACATTGAAACCATCTTGCGGCTCAATACCACCAGTGATGGCTCCATACCAACATTCCCAATCTAGGGTATTAGAGATTTTTTCTCCAATAATACTGAAGTCAAGAAATTGTAAATCAACTTTAATACCTATCTTACCAAGATCCTGTTGGATTTTCGGTGTGATTGTTGGTCTATTACCAGCAACACCCATCATTGTAAAGCGGACTCGATTGCCATCTGCATCCAAAAGTTGACCTTTATCATCGTATTTGAATCCTGCTCCTAGTAAAAGTTGCTTAGCTTTTTCTGGATTATAGTTATATGTTTTTAAACCTTCTTTTGAAGACAAATAATAAGGACTGGGAACAGAAATCGGAGAGTCTTGTGGTTCACCCAACCCCCGTAAAGTGTCGTTGATCATCGTTTGGCGATCAATAGCGTAGGCGACAGCCTGTCTAAAAGCAACATTGTTAAAAATGCGGGACTTAATGGGATCTACAACGGGTTTGCCGTTGCGACTCCCTTTGTTAAGATTGAAAGTTATGAAACTTGTCCCAGAGTCAGGACCAGCATTTTTAATAGTAAAGTTACCCTGTTTTTCTTGACGCTTGAGCAATTGAAAATTTCCAGGGCCAATTTCTAGTAAATCTAACCCTCCAGAACGAAATTGCAGCAAAGCTGTATCAGGTGATTCCACAATTTGCCAAATTACACGCTCAATATATGGCAGTTGTTTTCCTTGTGCATCTTTTTGGCGCCAGTAGTAAGGGTTGCGCCGAAATGTTACGCGTTGATTGGTTGAATAACTCTCGATTTTGTAAGGACCATTAACAATAATTTTTTTTGGGTCTGTGTCAGTTCCCCAAGTGGACATAAACACTGGTTTACCGTCAGAGTTTTTGGCTTCCACTGCTGCACGCAGCGCATGTTCTGGTAATATTCCTACCCCTGCTGCAATCGATCGCAAGAAAGGAGAAAACGGTTCTGGCAGAATAAATTCTACCCGGCGATCATCGACTTTGCGGACTTTGAAAAAAGCCTTACTGATACCAATACGAAGACCATCTTGGATATAAGTGGGAATGCGTTTGTTCATGTAGATGTCATTGAAAGAAAAAACGACATCATTGGCTGTTAATGACTGACCATCCGACCACTTCAATCCTTCTCGCAAAGTAAAGACAAACCGCAGTTTGTCTGGGGAAACTTCCCAAGATTCAGCCAAAGCTGGCTCAATTTCCTTAGTTATTCCGTTTTGAGTGGCTAATGCTTCATAAGTGAAAGCAGAAATATTGGGAGATTCTTGGATGAGGGCGTAGTTAAAGGTTTTAGGGTCAGTGGTAGTAGAAATCACCAACTGGGGAACTTGTGCAGCTGCGGTTTTAAAGTTAGATGGATTGCACGCGCTAATTGTAATTGCTGTTGCCAAAACCAGAATTATTAGTAATAAAAAACGCTTAATTCTGTGAAAAATTGGAGAATATCTCATAATTTTTATTCTTTCAAAAGCAAGACAACAGCATAAGCACATATACCTTCTTCACGTCCAACTGGGCCTAGTTTTTCGTTGGTGGTAGCTTTAATGCCAATTTGATTTGGTTCTAATTCTAAAACTGCTGCTAGTTTGTCGCGCATATTCATAATATGCGGTTTTAATTTCGGACGTTCTGCTACTACCACCGAGTCAATATTTCCCACCTGCCAACCTCGATCCCGAATCAGTTGATCTACTTGATTTAATAGTACTAAACTATCTGCTCCCGCCCATTGGGGATCGCTAGGTGGAAAATAATGACCAATATCCCCTAAAGATAATGCCCCAAGCATGGCATCCATAATCGCGTGTGTTAACACATCAGCGTCACTGTGCCCCAATAAACCCAGTTCATGGGGAATTTGAATTCCACCTAAAATCAAAGCGCGATCGCTCACCAGTTGATGAATATCGTAACCGTTACCAATACGAATTTTTGTCATTTGTCATTTGTCATTTGTCATTTGTCATTGGTCATTGGTCAGGAATTATTATTCTCTCCCTGCTCCTCCTGCCTCCCCTGCCTCCCTTGCCCCCTCTCCCCCAATCCCCACTCCGTGGGGGCCCCGAGTCCCCCTGCCCCCTGCCCTCTGCTCCAACTTCTCCAAGAGATCGGGGCGGCGAACGCGGGTTTTTTGAATTTGTTGTTCATAACGCCAGCGGGCGATCGCGGCGTGATTCCCACTGAGCAAGACATCAGGCACTTTCAAGCCGCGAAAATTGGCAGGACGAGTATATTGGGGATAGTCCAATAACCCTTCCTCAAAACTTTCTGCGGTAAGGGACTCCGTTTTGGCTACGGTTCCTGGGATCAGCCGCACTACGCCATTAATCAAAGCCATTGCTGGAATTTCTCCGCCAGTCAGAATAAAATCCCCTAAAGATACTTCACGAGTTACCAAATGTAGCACTCTCTCATCCACTCCTTCGTAATGCCCGCAAATAACTACTAACTGGTCGTAATTTGTCACTAATTCTTTCAAAAGAGGTTGATTGATTGTTTGACCCTGTGGACTCATCAAAATTATTTCTCTTCGGGGTAAAGTTGGCAGCGACTCCACAGCGTTAAAAATAGGTTCTGGCTTCATTAGCATCCCAACGCCGCCGCCGTAGGGTTCATCATCCACCTTCCGGTGTTTGTCAGTGGTAAAGTCCCGTGGGTTAATCAGATGCACTTCGGCAATCTGTTTGGCTAAGGCTTTACCTAGCAAACCAGAATTGAGAACAGAGTTGAAACAGTCAGGAAAAAGCGTAACTATATCAAAGCGCACAGTTATTCGTATTCAAGGACACTAATCTTAAATTTGAATGTCTAGCAAACATCAACAAGCAAAAGTCGGGTTAAACTCCAGTTAAACTTTATCAATAGTATCTAAAACTACCAGACCTCATGGATTTTAGATGGGATTAAAAGTTTTTCTAATTACTTAATTTATGTTTAAATGTTGTCACAACTACATTTAAATTAATAATCTTATCAAGTTAACAACTTCCAGGATGCATCGAGCCAGCCTCAGAAAAAAGCATAGTCTTAACTGCTCGTCCTCAACCCCAAAGCGGCAATTTAGCTTGATAAAGACTATTTTGCCCTGCTGTAAGTGGACAGGTGAAAAACAAGGCGTTGGCTTTGAGGAATGGGAACGAACACGTTTAGACTGAGGCAACGCGAGCGTTAAGCAAAAATTTGGAGAGTGGCTGATCCAGTTCCAAACTTCCAAAAAGTGTCCTCTCAAAGAAGCAAAGTGCAAAAATCATGGCTGCTTCTGAACCTTGTTAAATTCACATGCCATTGGCCATAAGCCGGGGAACCATGCACGGCAGTTCCTTATGGGGGAAACCCCCTCTGAGCGACTGCCTCTCCTGACGGAGACGCTACGCGAACACCAAGGCGATGGCTCCTGAAGTTGTTGACAGGAGAAACACAATGCCGCAATTACAAGCTAAATCGCTAGAAATGAGGACACCCCAAGCAACGAAAACCGCCGTTCTGGTTATCGGAGGTGCAGAAGATAAAGTTCATGGGCGCGAAATTCTACGAACTTTTTTTGGACGCGCTGGTGCTAGTAAGGCTTATATTACAATTATTCCATCTGCCTCGCGCGAACCCGCCATCATCGGTGGTAGGTATATTCGCATTTTTGAAGAAATGGGTGCTCAGAAGGTAGAGATTTTAGACATCCGCGAACGGGAACAGTGTGAATCCTCCCACATCAAAGCATCCTTAGAAGCCTGTAGTGGGGTATTTTTGACAGGAGGCGACCAGCTGCGTCTCTGTGGTGTATTGGCAGATACGCCAGCAATGGAAATTATTCGTCAACGAGTGAGGGCGGGGCAACTTACTTTAGCAGGCACGAGTGCAGGAGCGGCAGTGATGGGGCATCACATGATTGCTGGCGGCGGTAGTGGAGAGTCGCCAAATCGTTCCCTAGTTGATATGGCAACCGGTTTAGGTTTTATTCCTGAAGTAATCGTTGACCAACACTTTCACAACCGTAATCGCATGGGACGGCTGATTAGTGCGATCGCAGCTCACCCTGATCGCTTAGGTATTGGCATTGACGAAGATACTTGTGCAGTGTTTGAACGTGATGGTTGGTTACAAGTTATGGGCAAAGGCAGTGTCACCATTGTTGATCCCACTGAAGCCACCCACACCAACGAACCCCATGTCGGTGCTAATGAACCATTAACAGTACATAATTTACGTCTACATATCCTCAGCTACGGCGATCGCTTCCACTTGTACCAGCGCACTGTATTGCCTGCTGTACACCGGATCTCCAGCTGACGGGATAAAGTATCTGAGGTTACACTGAGTTGGCCACAAATTTTAGATTTTGGATTTTGCAAAAAGTTGTAAGGAAGGTTTACCGACCTAGCAAACTTTTCAGGACAGATTTTGATTAAAAGAGCTTTTTGGCAGATGCCGCCAAAAAGTGGGCCAAACAAATCTAAAAAATCCTCAAGGACTCATTAAGCCTTTGCGATCATAAATCTAGAGAGCTAAGTACCCTAATTGTCTCTTTTAATCCAAAATCATAAATCTAAAATCCTGTTAGAGGTTGACCGCACATTTATTTCTTATTGTAGAAAAATGATGAGAATAGTATGTAAAAAGAAAAAACTGTTCGTTACAAACAGTTTAGCGGTCAATTCCAGTAAGAAACTAGAATTTTGGTTCCGAATCTCCATCTACCTATTCCCATGAGAATCCTCAAGATCCAGACCTTACGCGGCCCAAACTATTGGAGCATTCGACGCCACAAGCTGATCGTCATGCGCCTCGATTTAGAAAACCTTGCCGAGACGCCCTCCAATGAAATCTCTGGCTTTTATGAAGGACTAGTTGAGGCATTGCCGAGTCTGGAGGGTCATTATTGTTCTCCTGGCTGTCGTGGTGGTTTTCTGATGCGAGTCAAAGAAGGCACTATGATTGGTCATATCGTAGAACACGTAGCCCTAGAACTCCAGGAATTAGCTGGTATGCATGTTGGCTTTGGTCGCACCCGCGAAACTGCCACACCCGGAATTTACCAAGTAGTGATCGAGTATCAGAATGAGGAAGCGGGACGCTACGCTGGACGAGCTGCAGTGCGACTGTGCCAGAGTATCGTTGATCGAGGCCGTTATCCCAAAGCAGAACTAGAGCAAGATATCCAAGACCTAAAAGACTTCATTCGTGATGCTTCCTTAGGCCCCTCCACTGAAGCGATCGTCAAAGAAGCAGAAAAAAGAGGTATTCCCTGGATGTCTCTGGAAGCGCGCTTTTTGATTCAGCTAGGCTACGGCGTGAATCAAAAGCGGATGCAAGCCACAATGACGGACAACACCAGCATTCTGGGTGTAGAACTAGCCTGCGATAAAGAAGCTACTAAACGCATCCTCGCTGCTGCTGGTGCGCCAGTACCAAAAGGTACAGTGATCAACTTCTTAGATGATTTGGAACAAGCCATTGAATTGGTTGGCGGCTATCCCATCGTCATCAAGCCCCTAGACGGCAATCATGGTCGGGGGATCACTATTGATATTAGAACTTGGGAAGAAGCTGAAGCTGGATACGAAGCTGCTAGACAGGTTTCCCGGTCAATTATTGTCGAAAGATATTATGTTGGACGCGACCACAGAGTACTAGTGGTAAATGGTAAAGTAGTCGCAGTAGCCGAACGCGTCCCCGCTCATGTCATTGGCAATGGCAGATCCACCATCTCCGAACTGATAGAGGAAACAAACCTTGACCCAAATCGCGGTGAAGGGCATGATAACGTCCTAACCAAGATTGAATTAGACCGCACCAGTTACCAACTTTTAGAAAGGCAAGGCTATACCATAAATAGCGTAGCACCTAAGGGCACTATCTGTTATCTCAGAGCAACGGCAAACTTAAGTACAGGTGGTAGCGCCGTAGACCGTACCGATGAAATTCATCCAGAAAACCGTTGGTTAGCACAACGGGTAGTCAAAATTATCGGTTTGGATATCGCCGGACTCGATATCGTCACCACGGATATCAGCCGTCCTCTGCGGGAAGTTGATGGCGTGATTGTCGAAGTTAACGCTGCTCCTGGCTTCCGAATGCACGTTGCCCCAAGTGTAGGTATTCCCCGCAACGTCGCTGGCGCAGTAATGGATATGCTGTTTCCCAACGAGCAATCTGGCCAAATTCCCATCCTTAGTATTACTGGTACTAACGGCAAAACTACTACTACCCGACTACTAGCACATATTTATAAACAGACTGGTAAGGTAGTTGGTTATACTACTACTGATGGGACATATATTGGTGATTACTTAGTAGAAGCTGGCGATAATACAGGCCCCCAAAGTGCCCATGTTATCCTTCAAGATCCCACAGTGGAAGTAGCCGTACTGGAAACGGCTCGCGGTGGCATTCTCCGCTCTGGATTAGGCTTTGAAGCCGCAAATGTTGGAGTAGTATTGAATGTAGCTGCCGACCACTTAGGAATCGGTGATATAGATACCATTGAGCAGTTAGCTAACCTTAAGAGTGTAGTAGCGGAAGCCGTATTCCCCGATGGCTATGCCGTACTTAATGCCGACGATCGCAGAGTCGCCGCCATGTCAGAAAAAACTAAGGCTAATATTGCTTACTTTACAATGAACCCCAATTCGGAATTAGTACGGAAGCACATCCTTAAGGGCGGAGTCGCGGCAGTATATGAAAATGGCTATTTGTCAATTGTTAAAGGTGATTGGACACACCGCATAGAAAGAGCCGAAAATATACCTTTAACAATGGGCGGTCGAGCGCCGTTTATGATTGCCAACGCTTTAGCAGCAAGTTTGGCAGCATTCGTGCAAAACGTCACAATTGAGCAGATTCGTGCTGGTTTGAAGACCTTCCGGGCTTCAGTTAGTCAAACGCCAGGACGGATGAATTTATTTAATTTAGGCAACTACCATGCTTTAGTAGATTATGCCCACAACGCAGCCAGTTACGAAGCTGTAGGTTCCTTTGTGCAAAATTGGACTACAGGGCAACGGATTGGCGTAATTGGTGGCCCAGGCGATCGCCGCGACGAAGACTTTATTACTTTGGGCAAATTAGCAGCACAAATTTTTGATTACATCATCGTTAAAGAAGACGATGACACTAGAGGAAGACAACGGGGATCGGCTGCTCAGTTGATTATTCAAGGCATTACCCAAGTTAATTCTAATGGTCGCTATGAATCAATTTTGGATGAAACAAAAGCGATTAACAAAGGCTTAGACATGGCACCAAATAACAGCCTAGTGGTAATTTTACCAGAAAGCGTGAGTCGGGCAATTAAGTTAATTAGAGGGCGTGGTGTAGTTAAAGAAGAAACACACCAACAAAATCCCAGCATGACTGTCATCGATTCCCAAAATGGAATAGCACCTTCTTCTGTTGTTAATACCCTGCTATAGTCAGGAATCAGCAGGAGCCAACGCACTGACTCCTGTATTCTGACTTTTTTATCAATCTTTTGGTTGAGTCGATGGGGAATATTATTCCCCGCACCTCTCAGTTAAATCTGGGCGTGCGACTTTCACCGCACCCAGCTTCCGATGTTCTCAGCT
>NZ_JBALFV010000106.1:0-52649 GCF_036916735.1 Nostoc sp. | reverse complement strand
ATACCTATTTGCCTAAAAAACCATCTATTGACATCTACCCAAAAGATTTACCTGCACTGCCTCCTGCTATTTTTTAGTTCTGTCGAACTCACGTTTTTTTAGATTACTGTGAGGATGTGCGCGACCTGAACTGGTCGTCTGGAATGAAACACCAAGTTTCCTGGAGATTTCTACCTCCAAGGGCTATTATTGTTTTTTGTTTAAATCCCACTAGCTACAATAAGCCAGACTGCTTAATCCGGGGGTATTTACTAAGTCAGTATTGGTTATCCAACCATTACCAGATAACTCTCCAGGGAAACTTCTTGAAAGGTCGATTTCTACCCAAATGAAATTTTCAGATTTGTATGACTTAACTCTATTACCTGTAACCAAATTCACAAACACGATTGTGTTGGGATTAAGTGTCGTAATAAAAGCTGCTTTTGCACTTGGTTGGCGACGTAGAGTTACAGGTTGTACAATTTGCCGACATACGCTGCCAATAGTAGGTTGACTCCATAGGTTTTGAGCGTTGTTATTGGTCGGACAAAATTTCAGCACAGCAGTTTGAATAAATCCTGAAATTGGAAATTTAATTCTGACAAATCTATCTCCACTAGCTGGTATATATGCTAAAGAAATATTTGTTTGTGCTGGCAATATTCTGATGGAGTTGGATGATGTTGAAGGTTCTTTGAAAATTGGAGTATTTACTTTAGTTGCACGACAAATCGACTGTGAAGAATTGGAGGGAGTCTGTGCGATTTGAGCAAATACAGGTATACTCAGAGCAAACGTAGCAATCTTTACTAGAGTAAAAATATACAATAACTTTTTAAATTCCACGTTTTTTCCTCAACACCATTTACAAAAGACTGTACATTAGATTTGGAACTTATAAGCTTTAAGGCTAAAAAAACCTAAAAAATATTTTTAACTATTAGATTATCATATAATGGCTAATTACTACTAATTAGAAACTACACGCAATCTATTAATTCTCAATGAATCTAATAATACTGAAATACTTGAACAGTTTGTCAATACAGTTATGAAAGTAAAAACTCTCAATCAATAGCAGCTTCCAAATACATCAATAGCTACTACACCATAACTAGATATCAGAGCAGTTTTAGTTTATACACTAGGGACTATTCTACAAATAGTAGTTATGATTCTTGTTTTGCTAGTCGTGGAAAAATTAGTAATGTTGATTGATAAGAATTCTTCTTTTGTCAGAAAACTACATGATTATTTCTGAGAACGATGGTTCTAAAACTTTTAGTAATAAGAATCTTGAGGTGAGCTATTTTGTTGATAATGGGAAAGTCATTACTCAAGGTAAACTTTAATTGAAGTCTCCTTAATTAAGCTGTTGCGCCTACAAGTTGTACTATTTTCATTGTTAAAAAAAGCTGCAAACCCTCTCCGTTGCTCCCAGCAAGAACTGCCCTTGTGCAGCTTCAATGTGCTTGCTAAATGCTTAACAGTTTAGCGCACCTGTTGCTCCCTTTAGCAGTGGATGAGCTACGCCTAATGTTGCGATCACTAGGCTCGGAGTTGTCGCCCAGATTTCGCCGCAGGAATAGTGGAACATCTGCTAGAAACTCAATCGGCAATCCGCCAGGATTAGCTTCGGTTTTCAGCATCAGAAGTGGCACTGCACCCACTAGAACGGCTTTTGCAATGCGAAGAGTGCCGTGGCAACCGATATAACGGGTGACTTCGCCGCCGCCGGTCGAGTGACCTACTAGGACTACATCTTTAAGATCCAGTGTTTCAATGAGCGTTGCAAGGTCGTCCGCGTAGGTATCCATGTCATTGCCGTTCCAAGGTTGGCTTGACCGCCCATGTCCGCGACGATCATCGGCGATGCCGCGATATCCGTTTGATGCTACCAAAACCAGTTGTTCATCCCAAGCATCAGCATTGAGTGGCCAACCATGACTGAAGACTACGGGTTGTCCTGTACCCCAGTCTTTGTAATATATTTGCGTGCCATCTTTCGTTGTAATCGTACTCTCGAATGGTGTCTGCGTAGGCGAAGCCCGCCGTAGGCATCGCTTGATCTGTTTTCCTTCACAGACCTCCTCTTTCCCCCTTCCTCTAACCTTATTTCACTCTAACGCGGAAGCGAACAAAGCCATAAGAATTAACTGGAGTCCCAGATCCATTTGCTGGAGGTAGATTTGACAAATCTGGACTCCGCGTGATATTCACCACTACAGCCCCATTAGTGTTACTGCCACAAGATGATGGTATGCCTGATTCGTTAGCTGTATAAAAATGTCCGCGATCGCCATCTTGGGCATTGGTAAGATAAGCTGTAGGGGTGCTAGAACCAAGCCCAAGAGCAATACCTTGATCTGCTCCTGGTAAGCCGCCATCATTAGGAGTCATACCATTAAAAGCAGTGGCAATAAAAGTAGTATTGGTAGGTACTAAGTCACAAATTTGCACACTAGTAACATTACCCTGACCATTAGAAAGGAAATAAATGGTGTATTCTAACTCATCTCCTGGCTTGACTGTGCCAGCGTTAATCATTCCGCGCAAGTAACCACTAGGCCATGCGTTACTGCTATCATCATCAGTATCACGAGGAGATGCTACGTAGTTAGCAGCGTTAGTAGAAACGTCGCTACGACCATCCACAATATTAGTTAAGTCCTGGCTATTAATGCGGGTAATCCGTTTAACTAAAATTAGCTTAGGTTGGCCTGTTAACGTGACTGGGTAATCTTCCACCTCTCCAGCTTCCCCTGAACCCGTTGGACTGGGTGTTGTAACTGTAGTAGTCGTAAACCGGAAACGAGCAAAGCTACTACCAAGGGTTGCATTGCTGGGTACGGTAAACGTTAAAGTATTGTTTCCAGCATTGAGCGGAACATTATTAACTGTTGCAGGTATACCTTTAGTAACGTTGGTCAAATTGAGCTGTTCGCCACTATCAAAGACCCCATTTTTATTAAAATCAATCCAAGAATTGAGATATCCTGCTGTCGAAGCGTTAACGGTAATTGATACAGATTTTCCTATAGTTAGTCCTGAAGGTAAAGTCACACCATCATCGCCACTATCGCCATCCGCATTAGCACTGTAATACGAACTGTATTCTCCAGTTACAGTCGCGCCAAGGGTGGGATTATTACAACTGATTGCGTGTGCAGCTTCACCATAACTGCTTGGTGCATCGCCGAAGTCAGAGACAAAATCAGTAGTCACCTTAAAGCCACCAACATAGCCGTAGTTCGATAGGCGAATCTCAATAATATCACCAGCATTGACGGAAACTGTTGATACGCTGCTTGCTGGTAGGCTGGTAGTATAAGTTAGAACAGGATTACCGACCCGCACTCCATTAATATAAACTTCCATTGAATCATCAATGTAAGCTCCTGCTTGCCCCAAGATAACTCTGCCTTTGGCGAGTGCTTGCCGCTTAAACACTATTGCCCAGTTGGGTTGATCGCTACCATTTCCTGGTGAAGTGTAGTCTCCGTTAATCGGAACATAACCTGAAGAAGGAAAGCTGCCGTTAATAATTGTTTTCAAGGGATGGTCAGTTACACTTATAGATTGATCGTTAAAAGTAAATGCAGAACTTGCCGCTCCAAATTTTGCAGTGCCACGGAGCGTTGGTAATCCACCTATACCATAGAGACCAACAGCTCCACTATCGTTTGTAGCTGCGCCTGAAATAGGGAAATGACCACTGTAAATTTGAGCTTCCCACTCACAGCTAGAAGCAGGATAAAAGCCAAAATCTTGTCCGGTGATATTGGTAGTGCTAACCGTAACTGGCAAATTATCAGGAGTACCGAGCGTGTAGCCTACAGGCACATGTGTATCAGCAATATCTACTTTAATTTTGTAAGTTCCACTAGCGACGTTAGTAAATTGATAACTACCGTCAGCAAGAGTTGTTACTTGCTGGATGATTTCACTAGTAGCAAGTTCACCATTGTTGTCGGTATCTTGGTAGAGAATTACACGCACATTCCCAATCCCAGGCTCACCATTATTCGTACTATTGCGATTATCATCCCGGTAAAGCGTCCCGGAAATACCGAAAGTGTTAGAAACCGTCGCGGTCTGGGTTGCACTGGCTTCCTGGCGGTGATTTGTTGCATCTCCATTAATTGGTGCGCCTGCTGATTCACCGGAAATGTTATCAGCGTTATCAACAGTATATAAATCCTTGCTGCCAGTTCCATTTGCACCCAGAATATATGGAGTGTTACTATTGCTGGGTTGTCCACTAGTATTACCTAGTGTCACACTTACAGTTTGTCCACCAGCTGCCGTCACTGTCACTGGAACCCGTACAACAATCGAACCGCCTGCGGGAATCGAACCATTATTAGCAGAGGCGATCGCACCTAACAATGTCCCCGTATTACCACCACCATTAGGAACTGTAACATTATTGGACGTAAGGTCTACTGCTGCTGCTGGCCCACTACCATCCGGGTCATAAGCAACAATTTTCAGTGTGCCAGCTGTACCGCCGCTAATGGCCGAAGGTGCATCGGGAATAAAGAACTGTGTCGGGTCATTACCGACGTTGGTTACTGTAAAGTCAAAGTTGACAGTACTACCATTTGTCGCACCCGGTGTATTCGCTGGTGTAATTGTAATCCCTGCAACTTCTGCCACAGTTACTTTAACTATATTTGATTCAACTTGTTTTTCAGTATTATCCGTAAAATCAATAAAACTACCAGTTACTTGGTTATCAATTACAGTACCAGGTGTCGGACTAGCAGCCAATATTGGTAATAACTGTAGTAAATTATAACTAATAAATAAATATGGGAGTATAATTACGTAAAAATAGGATTTACCCTTTCGGTCTTTCTTTTTCTGGATGAATTGATGTTTTAACATAAATAGTTTTGGTTTTTTAATACTGGAAGAATTTAAATATATTTCCGTGATTGTAGAGACAGTATATATTGTGTCTCTACAACGTCAAGGTTAGTTAAAATTAGGGCTTCACCTTCGTCACAAAGCGGAAGAAACCATAGGAATCATTAGGTGAACCCTGCCCTGTTGACCCTGGCATAGTAGTTAAATTTGGTACTCCAGTATTACCAGTAATATCAATAACTAAAGTGCCGTTATCATTAGCTGCCTTGAGATAACAATTAGCCGGAACAGTACCACCAGCGCTAATCAATTGAGTGCGATCGGCTGCGTCATTAGCACTAGTTAAATCTAGTACTGTACTCGTTCCTAGCTGCAATTGCACATCTTTGCTAGTACCATAAGCACCGACTTTAAAATTTTGGTTAGCACTAATGCGATCGCACACTCTGACAGTATTGGCATTACTAGTACCCGCATTCAGGAAATAGATTGTATATTCAATTTCGTCCCCTGGCTTAACTTTGCCAGCATCAATTGCCCCTAACAGATAATTAGATTTCCAATTGGGGCTGTTATCGTCGGCTTTACGAGTCGAGGTAGTATCGTCAACGAAGGCATTTAGCGGTGTGTTGTCATTAGGGTTTTTGGTGCGATCGCCATTAATCGCCGTAATCCGTTTGACTAATAAAACATTGGCAGGAGTGACAAAGGGCATCGTCACTGTGGCAGGAGTCGGATCTTCTTTGCTTGCAGCATCAATCGCTGCATAGGTAAAACTAACGGTAATCGCTCCATCTTGAGGGTCAAGCTTTAATAACGTTGGGTTATAGCTATTAATCACCTGCCCCGCAGTCACGGCTACGTTATTGTAAGTCAGCGTCCCATTGGTCGGTAAGGTGACAATTTTGAATTTATTACCACTGCCCAATGCGCCATCTTCGGGGTCAGTCCCCGCTAAGGTTGGCACTTGAACCGTTGCCGTTCCGCCCGGATTGGTTTGAGACGCTGGATTTAAGTTGGTCGTATCCGGAAGTTGCTCAATCCCAAAATCTTTACTAGAGATGTTTGTGCCAGTATTAAAAGCAGCTGTTGTTAGTGGGCTAGTATTGACCCAGTTAGGAGGGAGCGATGCTGTCGGGGCAGTATTACCTACTGTGCCAGCTGTTGTACTTAAGAGAATTTTAACGTTGCTTTGATTCAGGGGAACATCGAAAAAAGTGTAAGTACCATCTGCTGCAACAGTTGTTGTTTTTAATACTTTATTGTTAGAGTCTACAAGAATAGCATTTAACAACCCACCTGCATTAGTGCCGATTTCTGAGCCAGTATTAATATTAGTAAAAGTCCCGTTAGCGCTATTGTCAGCATCATTCCAAACCTTACCGCTAAGGAAATCATCATCATATATGGTGTAGCTGGAAGCAATCATTGGGGAACTACCACAAGTTGTTGTAGAACTGGCGAAAAAACTAGTTGAAGATTGTATGGTAAATACGATTGTCCTCACACCTTGAGGAATATTGTTATTAATTACAGTAAAGGGAATGGTAAAGACACTAGTACCATCACTACCATCGTAGTTACCCGCAGGGATAGTGATATTAAAAGTGGATGTGTGTGATGTTGTATCGTAGTCTGTACCTCTGACTGCTGTACCAGAAACAGAAATTGGAACAAAGATCCCTCCAGTTGGCACTAAACCAACAATTCTGAGTTTGGGGGGGTTAGTTGTAGGGGTAGTTTCCGATTCTGCTGCACCACCCGAACTTGCTGTAAACTCGACCACAGGTTTACCAGCAAATTGGACTTCATCAAGGAAGTTGCCTACAGTATTGTTCCCACTTGCTGTAGAAACGGCCGCAAATCCTACAGGTCGATTGCCAGAAGCACCAGTGTAAGGCACTGTGCCAGTATATCGTACCCAGCCATTTCCTGCATTATTATTACTGACATTAGGAATAGTTGCACCATTCTGTGCTACGGGTTGTACCGTAACTGTTCCATTGTTAGTTGTTGAAAATGTGCCAAAAACAGTTGATGTTGAATCAGTATTTAGCCCAATCAAAAAATTTGCAACATCAGGAGTAGTTCCATTTCCTCCCCGCCCTCGGTGTAAAAGAGAGAATGTGATCGTCTCATCTTTAAGTAAGCATATATTCTGATACAACTCAGAATTTTGTTCAGCATTTAACTCAGCAAATTGATTTCCTGCACTAGTTGGTGTTGTTGCTGTATTAACACTACTAAATCCTGTTGTCCAAATCTCAATCAAAGGTACTGTTCCTGGAGATGTATAACCACTACAGCTACCTGTTCCCGCCTTTACTGAGCCATGAGTAGTTTCCCAACCAGGGACAATACCTGGCGACACTTGAACATAACATTTTTGACCAGCAGAACCAAAAACAGGTGACTCAAAGCTGGGATTTAAGAACGATCGCTGGATATATTGAGCTTGCGCTGATGTAGGTTGAAGTACTAATGTCGCACCAAGCAGCCCCCAGCCAAAAATATGAAAATTTTGCCATAAATTCTTCATTAGTAAATCACCATAAAATAACATTTACAAAATGCCGATCGCCTTAAGCGTAATCATCAATAAGGGCTGATTCACCTCAAATAAAGCTCCAGTCTTTAGCTTGCCCAAAATCATCGATAATCTACCATCTTTATTCAGATTTACTGTAGCGATCGCTTTTAAAAGTTAAAGAAATATTTCATTTTAAATTTAAGAAACCTGGCTACAAATTGACGATTTGTAGAGACGTTGCAATGCAACGTCTCTACATTTTAATTTTGGATAGGGGTTTATCAATAACTACAATTCCGTGGACATGATTGCTCTACAAATAACCGTTTTATATTTCACGCTTTTGTATCGCCGTTGTTGCAGCCTTGAGTTTACTCACTAAAGTTTTGATTGCAGATTCCTGTGGCTGGCGTGGCGGAATCTTTTGTTGTCCAAAACCGTCAAATAATTCGTTGAGTTTGACACTTATACCCAAATATGCGCCGCCTACGGAACGTGTGCCAGAAAAATCCCGATCGTCAACTTTACCAAACACATATCCAGCCGAAACGCGCAGGTTAGGCGTGAGGTAGTAGCCAGTTTCTACAACAAACCCTGTTTCGCTGTAGCTAGACTGACTAATTACACGAGCCTCACCCACCAAATCCCAGCTATATCCCAAACGATAAGTAGCCCGGAATTGCGCCAGATTTACTGTGCTAGTACCAGCTAAATCACTGGCTATGTAAGAAGTACTGTTACGCAAGGCATACTTACCATAGAATTCCCATTCCCAGTTAGGAGCGTAAATAGCTTCTAAAGCAAAGGTATGGTCTTGGGAACCTGTACCACTTCCTAACAGGATGGTGTCAGGGATAGTTGATGGATTTTGACGATATTCATAACGCAATAAAGCATTAAATTTATCGCTATTGGGGTCGCGGTAAGCTAAACCCAGCTTCAGGTTAGCCGTATCTCCCAATCCTGAAAGCTTTTGATTGGAAGAACCAGCTTGTTGATAACGTACCAAAGCTGTCAGAGCAGGAGAAATTTTACCTGTAACGCCTGCGCTAATTACTGTATTGCTACCACTAGAAGAAGAACGATGTTCATAACGGGCACTGGCTTGAAACTGTGGATTATCAGAGTATTCCAGCCCAACACTGTAGCTGTCACCACCATCAAAGCCGATCGCAGATGCTGATTGACCAAAAGCGAAAGGTTGGGCATATTGTTGGCCTGCTCCAGTCCGTCCGAAGAAGTTGCCAAATACGTGTTCGTAAGCAACATTCAGCCGCAATCCCGAAGCAATAGTCCAACGATTATTTAGACCGATCGCTCCTTGAGTAGTCATTTCATTCGCACCACCCAAAATTGAGTAACGACCGGTCAAAGTAGTATCCGATCCGAGTTTGTGTTCACCGTTGACACTCAAACTGGTGATGGAATTACCCGAATATTGACCGCTAGTGTAAAACTGTTGGGCCAGACTGATATTCACACCAGGAATTGCTGCCCAATTTAACCCGAAAATGGTACGGTCTGGGTAAACAGTATCTTTTTGAGAAGATAAACTTAGTTCATTTTGCGCCTGAAAAGTCAGATTCTTCGCAATGGGAACAGAAAAACGCGATCGCAGTTGATCAGAAGTACTACTTAGGGCACTATCGGGGATGCGGTCTTCCCGATGACGATGAATCCAATCCACATCAATAGTAGATTTACCCAGACGTTGTTGAATACCGGCGGAAATCGTCGTCAGCGAATTATCAACTTTGCTTCCAGGTATCGCTTCAGAACGCGGTGCAAATAGTTCTTCAAAAGTATCTAGGGGTTGGGGAGCAATCCCAAAATTGTCTTCGTGGTCATATTGCACTCTGACGTTAGTGGTTGAGGCCAGTTTAGCTGTAACCTGCGCTCCATAACGGCTTTGTCCAGGGACAAAGCTGATAGTGGCATTATTGGCAAAACCTGTATCAGCAAAGCGATAATAAGCACGACCTTGAATTCCGTTAGTAATCTGTCCCTCAGCTTCCAGCCGGTATGCTTCACCGCTAACCTTTCCCACAACATCAGAATCATTATTGGAATGGGCATATTCTGCGATTAAGTTACCCTGATTACCCAAAGAAATCAGCGCATCTGCACCGTAGAGTTGAAAGTCACGCACTCCCTGATTTTCTTGAACATAAGTTGCTCCAATCCAGCTTTCAAAGTTCAGCTTACGGGAAAGATTATATTGCAAACGACCAGCATAGATATTGCTATCAGAGTTTTGGCTATCGTATTGATAGCTAACAACAATCCGGCGTACCAATACTTGTCCGACTTGATCGATATCAGTGCGGAGGATGGGTTCGCGGAATAATAAAGTACCGCGATCATAGTCAATTTCGTAGTCTGGGCCTCGGTTAAGCTGTTTGCGTTCTAGTACAGTTCCAGGACGATTGAGTTCTTCTAACTCGATAAAGACATTTTCGCTACCTTGTTGTAAAAGTCTGCGAGAGAGGAAGTAATAACCACTAGTGCCATCAGGAGCGATAGTATCCCGTTGAAACCCTTCTAAATGGTTGCCATACAAACCTGTAATTTGTAGGTTCCCTAAGTTGTAGCTAGCTTTAAAACCGTGGAGTTGACGGGTGATAGAAGTAAATTGCTGCGATCGCCGCGCAAATTCTTCTGTGTTGTAGTCACCCCACATGGCATAATCAGGGGAAGATCCAGGGATACCAGTTGAACGCTCCAAACGCAGATATACGCTGTCAATGGAAGGAGCGACGACATCAACTTTCGAGCTATCGCCATAGACAGGATAATTTTGCTCACTGAATTGGTAAGTTCTAAATAGGCGATTATTGCAGTCGCAATCTTCATTGAGACTACGAGAACTGTTATATGCACCTGTAAATAACCATTCCCCGATCGCACCAGTGGCAAATATCGCTGAGTGGAAATCTAATTGCGTTCCATTGTCTTTGTCAGGAGGGAGGAAATCACGGAAACTGCCGTAATAATTTGTACCTCTAGCGCCCAAACGTAAATCTACTACCCCTGTCACCAAACTCGGACGCAGCGCCGTTTCAAATTGTAGTTGAGTAAAGGCTTCTAAATTATTAGTGATCGCCCGAATTCGGACAGTTTCGGCTTTGAGTTGCGATCGCAACGTAGTTGTAAATTGCCCTGCTTTCGCCTCCACTTGAAATCCTGGTTCATCGGGTTTAAAGTCTTTCCCGACAAACTCCCCAGCAGTAGGTATCAAAGTGATAACAGCATCACGATTAGAGCGATTGCCATTTGCATCGATCAGTTGACCCCGAATTGTCGCTGTGGAACGTCCATCTGCCGGGATACGAGACTCAACAGTTTCTAAAGTTAGTTGCTGTGGCGCTCCCCGGACTGCGACTTGCACCGTTACAGGGGGTTCTGTCCCTCCTACTACTTGTGCAGAGATGATATTTTTACCTTCTTTTAACGAGACACCATACCATGTCTGCGTTATTAAGTTAGTGGTGGCATCACTTTCTGTCCGTCCTACCAAAGAAGAATCTACTAATACGCCATTCACCCGCAATTCCACCTGACTACCAACAGGAAATTGCACAGCCACTGTGGTAGCTGGTACATCTACAACGCTGTCAGCCGTCGGAGTCAGAATTTTGATTGCTGTGGAAATGGCGGGAGTGGGGGACACGGGAAGATTTTCATTCACCCCTTGCCCCTTCTCTACTCCTGCTATTTTGCTTAAACCTCTAGGTAAACCTACGGTACTAGCTGGTTGAAATGGTTGTATTTGCCTTGGAGAAGCTTGCAACTGTATTTCAGTATCTTTACCTCTATCATTCTTGTCCTCGATTCCGGCTATTTTCCGTAAGCCTCTGGGTAAACCTACGGAACTTGCTGGTTGAAATGGTTGTATTTCCATTTCACTTGGCTGAACATCTGAAATTAAAGTATCAGTAGTTGATGCTGAAGAAGTGGAAGGAAATTTGTGAGGTGGAAGCTGCTGCTCGGAACTTTTCAGGTCATCTGGAAAAACCAAAGCGGAACCTAATCCCCTAGCGTCTTTCCCTTGTAGAGAAGGAAGAGAATTCAAAGCCTCTCCTCTGCTCCCTGCTCCCTGCTCCCTTGCCTCTTCTTCAACCCCCTTATCTGCTTGCGAAGGGGAATCAGAGAAAAAGAGATTTTCATTGACGGGTTCTGCTTTGACTATTGCAGGGTACAAAATAAGGCTGAGAGCTACTATCGGCATCGCCCCCATCAACCTCAAGTTAAATCTATTTATATAGTGCAGTCTAGGTTTCATTTCTTGACTGGCTCCTGAAAGGCGGGGGTAACTGCGAAATTCATGCGTACCAAGCCACCAGGCTCTAAACGTACTAGACGAGATTGGCTATTACGTTCACGGAATTTGTTATTGGGAGCCAGAGTATAACCAGGAAGACTGCTGAGGTCTAGTACACCCGTATGATTTCCTGGTAAGGCATTGGCTAATGAAAACAAACCATTCGGATCTGTTGTGATGCGGTTTCCATCCTCCAGAAAAATCACCGCATTGGGAACTCCAGGCTCACCACGCTGTTGTTCACCGTCAAAGTTTTTATCAACAAACACGCGACCGATAATTGTGCCACAATCAGAAACGATTCCTGGACGAATTTTTAACTGGTGGGTTGCTGGACCATCCTTAGTGCTAAAACCGTTGTCAGCTCGTCGAGCATTAGCGATCGCACTATTACGACCAGTACCGCGCAAAGCATCGGCTGTTAATTGAGCCGCGTAAGCAATATTCAAGACTTTATCTGTAGGAATTGTTACATCTGTGCGGAATGTCACCGTGTTTCCATTGCGTTCTGAGGTGATAGCGATCGCTTGACCATCCAACTCTCCCCGCACAGATTTAGGCAAGAACTGAAATCCTAAAGGTAAGTTGTCGGTGACAACTAAATTATTCAAACCAGCATCAGCGAGATTTTTTACTGAGAGGCGGTAGATCGCTGTATCTCCAGGTTCAGCAGTAGCGCGATCGCCTGTTTTGATAATCTGCACCTGATTGGGTTGACACATATTTGTGGTGAAATCAAAGGCAAATAACTTCAGTGCTTGGTTTTCAGCATTGTTAACTAAAACAACCGTATCTTCGACTCTTGTTTCACCTAGAAGACTAATTGGCTGACCATCTAAAGAAGTAGCGACATAGCGCACGATATTGTTACCTTCAGTGCCAGTGCTAGCAATTATTTCAATCTTGATGCGTCGTTGTTTAAAGATAGAATTTACTGGTGGATTGACTACAAAAATGTAGCTTCTACCTGGATTAGTTTGACCCTTATTGGGATCGAGGAGAAAATTGTAGACACCCGCAGGGTTATTCGTAATAAAATACGGATTACTATTCTCGATATTTGGTGATTTACCGCCGGAAACGTTGTTATTAGGAATATCAGGTAACTCTGTTCGAGTTAGAGGCACTAAGTTTCCCAATTCTGTCCCCGTTGGATCGCTGGGATTAGGTTCGTATACGCTCACTGAAAAACCTGTATAGTCAGCTAAAAGTTCGCCAGCGCAACCTAAAATCCGCCCTAATGGGTCAACTAATGGGTTAGGACTAACATTCAGCTGACTAGAACTTCCTTGATATTTATAATTACTAGCAGAATCCGTATAAGTATAAGTAGCTTGATTTGTTAATGGCACTGACGCAACCAGATTCTTATTCTGTTGCGCGATCGCTGGTATAGGTATACTAGTATGCAAAACAGTTGCCAGAAGAACAGTAGCCGTTAACCTTTGATACCAGCTACTGCTAGAAGTAATTTGGTTTCGGTTTTGAGGACGGCTCACTGGATATATCTCCTCTGAAATGCCAAACTTGTTAGTAATAAAAACACTGCTTTCTTTAAGAAAATCTAAATTATTAAATGGTACTTACTAGACATCAGCAGAATTTAAATATGCTTTATCCATAACCCTTGTATAGACGTAGGATTGCTATGTCTATGCATTCTTTTTCACCAGATTTTTACCGCAATTTCACTGCTACAGTAATCCAATTTGATTAGTGAAATATTGCATAAAATTTGTTCTTGGTCATTTATTAATTACAAAGGACAAATGACCAAGGACAAAGGACAAACCTAATTTCAATCAGCGCACTTGGGTTTGATAAGTCGCCTTGACTGTTGTCTTTGCTGCAACTAACGGAACTTGCAAACGGATGTGGGTGTAAACATTCGCTGGTGCTGGTTTTGTTTCCACTTTGCCGTTAGGAAGAGTAACTTTAACAGTAGGATTTTCGACAAAGCTGCGCCCGCCATCAATGCTGTAAATAACTTTAGTATTATTAGCGGCAGATACAGATTTCAGTACGTATACCATTCCTTTGGGAATAGGTTGATTGAGAACCAAATTTTTCACTGGGCGATCGCTTGTATTCTCACCGCTTAAGGTATAGCGAAGTACATCTCCTGGTCGCACCACTGCTTGACCTTTCAAAGGTTCCCATTTCTTACTTTGCTTACCTTGTTGATCCTGTGCCACTACTTGCTTTTCTGCCTCTAAGCGCAACTGTAACTGCCCTTGAGGTTTGACATTTTGAGCGATGGCGCTTGTAGAATGCCATAGAGAAGCTATTCCCGGCACTTGACTGACAAATGGAACGGTAGCAATGAGTGCAATGGCTCCGCCAACGCCAAAGGCGAACGCTCCTAAACCTGCAAAAGAAAGACGCTTCATAATAAATAACCTCAAAAAAACTTTCACAATGTCGATTGTTGATTTATCTTTCCCTGTTTTCGCTGGGGAATAATCAGTTTATAGTTAGCGCTTTAGCCTTAAATCGCCAACTACAAACACAGATGCGCGATCACACTCCTCTTTATTTGCAAAGAGGGGTGAAATTAAGCTATTTAGTTAACCTTGCGTTGGAAGGTAAATGTTCTTAGAACACCAGGTGCAATCTGTCCAGTAGCAGTATTTACATACTTTGTGACATCACTGCTTACCGTAGTTCCAGTTTGATCGACGCCAGGGTTATTAGCTGGACTACCAGTGAAGAACTGGATAGTTGAAGCCCCAGAATCTTTAGCTGATCCAACGATATTGCTGGTATCAATTTGACCACTGGTATCGTTGTCTAGCGCCCAGTTGTTGGGGCTTTGAGTACCATCTTCAGTAATCACAATCTTGTCAGCATTCAGAATTACATTCCCGGTTCCCACTTGAGGAGTAGAAATATTTTTGTAGGTAATCTGATACTCAATAATGTTGCCTGGGGCGGGTTTTTTCGGTGTAACACTAAATGTGCCATCAGTACTACCTGTTGGCAGTGCTGGACCAGTTCCTTGTAAAACTCGTGACTGTTTCAGCAATTGCAAGAAGCCAGTGTATACACGGTCAATGCTGGTGTTAGTAGCTGCGTCATCAGGTAAGCCATTATTGTTTGTATCAATAAAAGCCGTAATCGGTGTGGGGAAGCCGCGTTCTATAATAGTTGTGACAGCTGCACCTTGAGCAGTAGTATCAGTTGAAAGTGGTGTACCAGCAGGCAGGTCAATGCTTACACCATAGTCAGCTTTACCACCATTGGCTGCAACTGCATCAATTCGCACTGGATTAGTGGCACTAATTGGGTTACCCCCGACTGTACCCACACCACTTCCTGGTACGAAGACAAAGCTTGTGCCATTGTACTTATAAGCAGCTGATAAACCTTGGTAGGATACCGTCACCACTGTATTCGTAGGTAAATCACCTGCTGTTGTAGGTGGTGTAGGTAGGAGAGAAATATTGGCAGCAGATGTACCAGTATTCTGAACTGTGTTAGTAAAGGATACCGCAGCCGGATCAACTGTTGAGCCAGGAGCAATATTGGGTGGAATTAGTGTTGATTTATTAGTGAAGTCATCATTGTTGCTGTTGGGCCCAACAGCATCAGGCGCTCCATTTGGCCCATTCAACACAGAGGTGGGACTGGGGACTGTGAGGGTCGTTGTGTTTACAGCCCCAGTAGTACTATTGGTACCAGTGTTATTATTCTGTGTGTCAGTCGTCGTACTAGTAGTACCAGGATTTGGTGTAGTAGGAAAGGTCTTATTGGTAGAGTCAAAGTTATCTGGGTTTTGGTCTCCTGAGTTGTCATAAATTTTGGTGGTTGGGTCTCCAGCAGTTGTACCAGCCACTTGAGCGATGTTGTTAATGGTTGCTGAGGTAGTATTTGCAGCAATACCACTAGCCTTAACTTGGATGCTAAAACCGCTAACAGTTGTCCCAGTAGCAACTGAAGTGACAACGCTAGGATCGTTAATGAAACCAACCCGCTTGATTAAATTTAAGGCTGGTTGCGTAGTTGTCCATGTAGCCGCTTCAGCATTTGTAGTAGTAGGAGTAGTGGTATAAACTACTTTCCAACCTGTCGGAGCAATTGGAATGCCATTAAGCACTGTATTTGCTGGAATAGCATCAGAAACTAAAATGTGGGAGGTTGTTGTACCATCAACATTAATATCTGTACCAGCCAAAGCTGCGGGAGTAACACCACTAGCAGTTACATCGTTAGCTTCAACCCGCAAGCTCAAACCATAAGTTAGCAGGTCATCACTCAGGGAACTAGAAGTGCCAGCATTATCATAGGCTGTCTTAGTTTTGAGGATAGTTGCTAACGCCCTTGTATTAGCAGTATTTCCTACTTTAATCTGCTGGGTAGCACTGGCTTCTCTGACACCATTAACTGGTCCGCCTGCTGATATCTTTACAGTGTAAACGTCGCCACCATTAGCACTCCGGGGTTGGTTTTGAGCATCACCAGGAGTTTGTCCTAATTGGACAGTGATAATATCGCCTGTTTGAGCGCCAGCTTGCACGGTAATTGGTACACGCACCAACACAGTACCATTAACTGCGATCGCACCTGTAGTTAGTCCACCAGCAGGAATGTCTGTCCAGTTTTTACCACCATCAATGCTGTATTGCAAGTTACCAGATGGACTACTAGGAGTTAATTTACCCGAAACCGTGGCTGGCCCTGTTGTTGTCGCTAAGTTAGGAATCTGGAATTTGGTGGAGTCGTTACCGACGTTGGTTACGGTGTAAGTGTAAACTAGTGTATTACCAGGGTTAGCAGTACCTGTAATCCCAGAACCTGTAACAGTAATACCAGCCACCTCTGCTACAGTCACGGTGACGGCGTTAGATGTGGAATTGATGGGACTCCCTGGCGCGTTGGGATCTTCGTAGGTCGCTGTCGCTGTGTTACTTATAGATGTGCCTGCTGTAGTACCTTCAGCTAATACAGGTGCAACAAATTGGAAAAGGCTACCAGTTAATAATGCTGTTGCTATTAAAGATTGGTAAGGCTGGTGTTGCTTGTTGACAGATTTCTTTCGGTTTACCATAGAAATAGTTTGTTTATTTGCTGAACTTTTATCTTGGGTTTTGAGACAGGATAAAGTTCGGCAATTCCTTAAAGAATTACCGATTAGACGAGCCAAAACGTTAATGTTTCGGAGATGTCTATTTGAGGAGTTAACTTATTGGCTACTCCTGAAAAACTAGATTGAGGCAATAGGCAGAAAAGTTATTGCCTACTTGTTTTACGCTTACCGTTGATTATCAAAGCTAGCGATCGCAAATATGGGTAACTTAACTACTGTGTTTTGCTGAATCGTCGATGTAAGTAGCAATGTAACTTTTGCCGCAAAAAAAAACTTCCGTAGAAATAAGTAACTTCTTTAGCGATGAATTAGTGCATCAAAGCTGAAAAATCAATTTCATTTTGGCAACACACATAGCAATTTTAGGGGTTTAATCAGACGCTAAAAAGACTAAAACTTATATATAGAGATGCTTTTGAATCTTTGCTGTCATCTATGTTTACTAACTGTTAGAGTCATTGAAATAAAAAATAGAAGGTTATTTTAAGTGATATAAATCACTCAAAATTGGGTAGTAATTTCACTAAATGCAAATTCATCATAGATAAAATGCAATTTAATCATATCAATGTTCAGTGTTAAGACTGAGTACCTAAAGCTATTATCTGATTTTGTCACCATAATAATATAAGCATAAATACTTAATCATACATTTACGCATATAAAATGTTTACAGAAACCCCTTTTTTCAATACTAGTAATACCCGACATTTTTAGTCGGGTATGTTTGACTGGTATTTTTGCTCGTGTTAGTATCAGGCGACAGCAGACAGAGAAACAGGGAAAGCTAGTTTATGACTCAGGCAATCAAAACCCAAATCCAAACCCAAACCAGCACTGCCTACTTTCAAGCCTTGAAGTGTAAGGAGTGTGGTGCGAAATATGAACTCAAAGCCAGCAATGTTTGTGAGTTATGTTTTGGCCCTTTAGAAGTCATGTATGACTACAGCGCCCTCCGCCTGAGTGTCACCCGTGAAACAATTCAAGCCGGGCCCAATTCAATTTGGCGCTATCGTCCCTTTTTGCCTGTTGCAACTGACAATGTTATAGATGTGGGAACGGGTATGACTCCCTTGGTTCGTTCTCACCGCCTTGCCCGTCGCCTGGGTCTAAATAAGCTTTATATAAAAAATGATGCCGTTAATATGCCCACCCTTAGCTTTAAGGATCGGGTAGTTTCAGTTGCTCTATCGAGGGCGCGAGAGTTGGGTTTCACTACTGTTTCTTGCGCTAGCACTGGTAACTTGGCAAATTCTACAGCTGCGATCGCAGCTCATGCCGGTTTAGACTGCTGTGTGTTCATCCCCGCAGATTTAGAAGCCGGTAAAATTATCGGTAGCCTGATCTACAGTCCCACCTTGATGGCAGTTAAAGGCAACTACGATCAAGTCAATCGTCTTTGTTCAGAAGTTGCTAATACACATGGCTGGGGTTTTGTCAACATTAATCTGCGTCCTTATTACTCTGAAGGTTCTAAGACGCTAGGTTTTGAAGTTGCAGAACAACTCGGCTGGGAGCTACCCGATCATGTTGTTGCTCCCTTGGCTTCTGGTTCACTATTTACAAAAATTTATAAAGGGTTCCAAGAATTTGTTGAAGTTGGTTTGGTAGAAAACAAGAAAGTCCGTTTCAGTGGCGCTCAAGCCGAAGGTTGTTCACCTATCGCCCAAGCCTTTAAAGAAGGACGCGACTTTATTAAGCCAGTAAAACCGAATACAATTGCTAAATCGTTAGCGATCGGTAATCCAGCAGATGGCATTTATGCTCTGGAGTTAGCTCAGAAGACTGGTGGTAACATTGAATCAGTCAATGATGCAGAAATTATTGATGCCATCAAGCTGCTGGCAGAAACCGAAGGCATCTTCACAGAAACAGCTGGCGGTACAACTGTAGCCGTGCTGAAAAAACTGGTAGAAGCTGGCAAAATTGATCCAGATGAAACCACCGTGATTTACATCACTGGCAATGGTCTGAAAACTCAAGAAGCAATCCAAGGCTATGTTGGCGAACCCTTGACTATTGATGCTAAACTCGATAGTTTTGAACGTGCGCTAGAGCGGTCGCGTACTCTGGATCGCTTGGAATGGCAACAAGTCCTCGTTTAGTTAAGAGTTATAAGTTATGAGTTTTTATCCATAACTCTTAACTTTATTCCTAACTCCTCACTCCTAACTCCTCACTTTGTACTTTTATGGCTGTAACAGTTTTAGTTCCTACTACTCTTCAAAATTTGACTAATAATCAAGCGGCTCTCGAATCTAGCGGTAGCACTATTGCTGAATTATTAGACTCTTTAGAACAAAGTTTTCCTGGAATTAAATCGCGGTTGTGCGATGAAGAAGGAAAGCTACGTCGATTTGTAAATTTTTACGTCGATAGCGAAGATATCCGCTATTTAGATGGTATAAACACAACACTGAAAGATGGTGATGAAGTAAGTATTGTTCCTGCTGTTGCCGGTGGTTAATACAGAGAATACTAAATAAAGTAGAAGCCTGACTACACATACCTTTGAGAGACAGAGGATGGGCTAACCCCCCGTCCTTTTTGTTGTTTATTAAGCTAAAAAACATCTAATTTGCATAATCGTTTATAGAGACATTGTATTTCAACGTCTTTACACCAAGATTCATACATCTAATCACCAACGCTTTTATTTAATATTCTGGTATACTAGGGTAATTTTATATTAGATTTCAGGATATTTGCATACATCCTATGGGAAGATGGCTGTTGCGTCTAATTTAAGTTCAATAATATTTATGTATAAGGACAATTAAAAAGTAAAAGTACTCCGTAGAATGCCGACGGTAACTGAGTCACTATCTGGTGTATGTCCAGGCTCTATGATATGAATTATTCCTGGTGTGATGCTGATGTTATCTGTTAGCTGAAAACGATAAAATGCCTCAATTTGAGTGGTCGTCCCTGGTTGTCCATCTGCACGTCCTAAACCAGTATTGATAAAATCAGGAACATTATTCCCTACAGGTAAGTTGCTACTGGTGATTTTAGGAGGTTGACCGACATAAATTCCTCCCAAATTTCCTTTAGCAAATAAATCAGGGAAATTCAGAAACACCATATAATTTGTCGTCTCTACATTTCCCGATTGCCCAGGAATGTAAGATTTAGTATAACCACCCCATGCACCTGCGCTAATGTGGGGAGAAATTTGCCAAGTTACAGTCGCACCTACAGCGTTAGTTTGCAACGGTGCTGATTTTCCGGTAGTGGTATTAACTGTAGTTAAGCATTCATCACCAACAAAGGTTAGTAAACAACCATCCGAAGAGTAATTGTTAACGTAATACAAACTTAAATCTAGAGTATCGGTTGGTGTCAGCAGCAATTGCACCCCTGTTGTTGTGTTGCCATCAAATAAACCGCTACCTTTACCCGGATTTCCTGGTTGATAACTAGTATAAATTGCCTGTAAACTAGCGCGTTTAGCAAATTGCCAATCAATAGCTATACCACCGTGACCATATCCCATATTTAAAATTGGGTTTCTTTGGGCAAAATAAGATAATGGACCTGTTGCAGCACTTTCTACCCGATTGGGGCCTCGGAAAGCAGTTGGCATACTTACGCCTTCTGTTCCCACCATTACTGCTAATTTATCTGTTACCAGCCAATGAAAATTGAGATCACTTATAATTAAGCTATCTGTAGGAAATTCGTAGCCAAGTAAAACATCATTCCGGGAAACACTATTGGTAAATCTAGGTGTAGTTTTTCCTTTACCATCTAAAAGACCTGTAAATAAATAACTACGGGGAGTGATTTGACTAGTTAAATATAGTTGCGCCAGGGATATGACATTAGTGTTTGTCCCCGCATCATTTGTATCTTTTTGTCCATCTCTAGGATTCACATCACCACGATTGCTAGTCCGTCCTTGAATGCCAACTATTAGTAATCCACTGAGTTTGGTTGTTGTTGAGAATTGGTTGGCTTCGATTTCGGCGGTTTTGGCTTCTAAACTATCGACACGACCTTGCAAAGTTGCTAATTCAGGGGCAAATTCTGACTGCAATTTTTGTAATATTGCTAAATCTTCGCGGGTGACTAAATCGCTGGTGGCTGTAGTGATTAATTCGTTGACTCTATCTAAACAAGCATTCACACCGGCGGCGAATTCATACCGAGTTAAGGCGCGATTACCGCGATAGCTGCTATCTGGATAACCAGCTATACAACCATAGCGTTCTACCAAAGACTGTAATGCTTGGAATGCCCAATCATTGGGTTGTACATCCTTGAGTTGAGAAACCGATGTAACTTGTGCCATCGGATTTACTGGGGAGAGAGAAGAAGAATTTAAATCTATACTCTCCTGCGCCTGAGTAGTTCGTGTGTCTGTGTACTCTTGTGCTAGTGCTTTTTGTGCAACTCCATTTACTCCCGCAATTAATAACCATGCGAGCATCCAGGTTTTGCTATGACTGCGACTAATAAGTATACCTTTCAACTTGTTTAAACTCTGCTCACATACTTAAGTGAAAAGTGTATTCGCAATCATCTAACAATCACATGGGAAAATTTACGTATTTTGTTCCAAATTAGACTTAGTCTTTCTGGGCAACTTCTGAAAGGACGAGTATAACAGGGTATTGGGGACTGGGAAAGAGTTTTCTCAATCCTTAATCTTTAATCCGCAGTCCCTAGTTCTTAATCTATGCCAAATCGCTCACGCAAGCCGACACCAAAAACCTCTAAACAAAATAAACCTCATGCAGGTATGGTGAAACGCGTCGTTAAAAAACCCCAGAAAAAGCTAAAACGGGGAAGTTGGTTGTCGTCAATGGTAGCAATGCCTACGGCGGCAAGCTGCGCAATTCTCTTAAGTAGTGCTAGTCTAATTATGGCTTTTGCCTGGATTAGTGTTCTCTTCATCTTCAATCCAGATCAGGTAAGCTGGCTAAATAAAATTTTACCTGTATGGGCACAAATCCCCCTTGGTAAGCACGAACGCCCCCAAACTCTCAAACAAATTCAACTTGATTTAAGTAAAAAAAATCAAATATTTGGGGAAACTCTGCCTTTACATCAAAATGTAGAAGAGTCGTTTTTATTGCCAGTTTTTCAACAGCGTGCTAATTGTCAATCTGATTGTAAAGAACTTGTAGAACTCAGGGTTTATGAACGCTCACAAGAGTTAGAGTTTAAATCTAACTTAGAAAATTACTACTATCTAGCGACTCAATTATCTGTAACTGGACCAGATGAATCCTTTGTAATTTCTCCTTTACCTGATGGGACATCACAACTCCAGGATATCAGCATTCCTCTACCTTTAACTGAAGTGCAACGCTTTGAAGATGGGACACCATCATCAGGTGTTTGGTTTAATTTGCGGGGTCAACGTCAACAAGGAACTGGTGCGATCGCCTACGGTCACATCATATACTACAATCCAGAACGCACAAACTTACTACAAATGTTGTCTTGGACTAGTCCCAACGGACAACTGCCCAAATGGCAGCAGATAACTGGTGATAGTACCAAAGAGTTAGTTATTGATCAAACTATAGGTTTAGAACCGCACTTACAGGTTTACCAAGTCAAGCCTCTGAAGTTATTCCTCAAACCAATTCAATTGGAGACGATTACCCTCAAATTACCAGCCTTCAAGGATTATGCATACCAAAATGCCATGTCAATTGCCCGTAGTGGACTATGGACACCAGCCTTTGAATGGTTGAAATTCATCAAGAAACAACACAAAGGAGTTTTGCCAGAGGCGGCGCAAGCCCAAATGGATTTGATTCGCTTGCATTCGCAATTTACTAAAACCCAAGCCCAGAAAAATTGGTCAAGTCCTAGTCAAGAAGTGCTAGCAGATTTAATTGATGGTCGTTGGGAGAAAGCTTTACAGGTGTTTGAATCGTCGCCAAATAATGCCCAAGAAATTGCTACCTTACTCAAAGCTGATGAAAAACGGTTGTGGAATCGCACGGTGGCAGCGTTGCGGGTGAACCCAAATAGACGAGAGGTGCAAGCTTGGTTTGCTTTGATTTTAGCAGTTCAGCAGGGAGAAGAACATGCTAATTCTTGGTTGAAGGCGCAACCAAAAATTACAAAAGATAATCTTGCCTATATTCAAGATTTGTTAGCAAGACTGAATAATCAGGGTGCAAAGTCGCAAATATCCTTTACTCACCCTAGTCAAATTATTGGTACAGTCCAACCAATCACTCAAGTTACTAGCACTCAATGGCTGCAACTAAATTCCTCAGCAGACTTGAAACTCACAGATAACCAAGTTTGGTATCAGGTGGAGGTGAGTGCATTTAATGACGGGAAACGTTGGCTCAGTTCCCCCTTTGAGAATTTAAACTTACCCAAAACTGACGCCGCCAAATTTTTCTGGAAAACTTTGGGAATCAGTTCTGACCCGGAAATTCAAATTGTGGTCTGGTTGCCAAATGGAGAACAAAAAATTACTATAACCGCTATCAAAGGGGTGCAACTACAGGGTAAAGTTTTGCGCTTATTAGCTGCTGGCCCCAAAATCCCAGAGAATCAAAACGATGTTCTCCAACCCAAACCTTTAGCGTTGACAAATGCAGCATTGGAATGGGTACAACCATCTCCCATTACTCTACAACAACTGCATCAACAAAATCCCCAAGGGGTGAAGGTAATGTTATCGAGTGTGTGGCAATCTTTACAGAAATCTGATGAAGTTCCGGGTGGTGCTATTCCTAGCTTTGAGCAGATGCAGGGAAAATTGGGTGATTGGCCAGTTCAAGTGATTGATTTAACAAATAATGGTCAACCAGAAATAATACTGACTATTTCAGCAGGCGCAATAGCATCCTTGAATCAGCCTACACCTGAAATTCAGGGGGAAAACATAGAGCAACGCCGTGACCGGACTATAATTTTGTCTGATAGCAATGAAGTTATTTACACTGATTTTACAAGAAATAACTTACAAAGACTATCTGCGATCGCCAGGCTTTCAGGGGTGCAATCCTTAGCTTTATTAGTCGAAAATCCTCATAACTACAGTTTGAGGCGCTGGTCACAGAAAAATCATCGGTTTGAATAGTACGCCCCTCACTTAAATTTAGATTAGAGAGGGGAAAAGCGATCGCTATCTCAAAAAACTAGCTTATTCTTTTTGGTCGGTTTCGGCTAGACGTTGGTGCTTCAGGTTTTCCAACTGCTGCAACAGAGAGTCTACCTCTGCTTGTAAATGCATAAATTTAGCTTGCTGATCGTCTTGATAATAAGACTTGGTTAACTTACTGACCCAGTTAGCCTGGGACTGGCGATCGGAAACACTAGATAAACAAGTAGGCATCGCTAATTAAATCCAAAACTTAACTCACACCATTAGAAATATTATAATATTGCTTTTTTAAGCTTTATTAAAATATTGTGTATTTTCAATCAATTAGTCTAATGGATTTCAGGTTCAATCATAACAGACGGCGATCATAATGGCTGTGTTCCTGAAAAAACATTGCCCCAGGTATACAAAGCTTCCGTCCACTCGATGTTACTTAGTAATCCGTGGCAGTTATGATAAACTGACATTCTAAAATAAAAAATAAAAATGCCAAAAATCAAACGCCTGACCACAAAAAATAATATTCTTACATAAGATTATTTTGGAATTAGGGGACTTTGAACTGGGAACTATTAAAGAAAAATTCACTTTTTTCCTCTTCCCGATTCTGCCCTTCCCCATACCACCCTTTCTAAATATCCAATCCTTTACATTAATAAATTTTAAATACCGTGACTTTGAGCCTGTCTGTTGCTAAATCTCATCGCCAACCCTGGCCCGGGCTGATAGAAGCCTATAGCGAATACTTGTCTGTCAGCGAAAAAACTCCGATTGTCACTCTGTTGGAAGGTAACACACCTTTAATATCAGCGCCAGCTATCGCAGAACGCATTGGCAGACAAGTGCGGGTTTTTGTAAAATATGACGGTCTTAATCCCACCGGCAGCTTCAAAGACCGGGGGATGACTATGGCAATATCCAAGGCCAAGGAAGCAGGTGCAAAAGCAGTAATTTGTGCCAGCACGGGTAACACCTCAGCCTCAGCCGCCGCTTATGCAAGGCGTGGGGGCATGAATGCCTTTGTGCTGATTCCCGACGGTTATGTGGCTCTGGGCAAATTAGCTCAAGCTTTACTGTACGGTGCAGAGGTATTGGCAATTAAAGGGAATTTTGACCAAGCCCTAGAAATTGTCCGCGAAATGTCCGAAAGCTACCCGGTAACTTTGGTGAATTCCGTCAATCCCTACCGCCTAGAAGGCCAGAAAACAGCAGCATTTGAAATTGTTGATGCGCTGGGTGATGCGCCAGACTGGCTGTGCATTCCCGTGGGCAATGCGGGTAATATAACAGCATATTGGATGGGCTTTTGTCAATATCATCAACATGGAAAATGCGATCGCTTACCCCGAATGATGGGATTCCAAGCCGCAGGTGCAGCCCCCTTAGTGACCGGTCAACCAGTAGCAAATCCCGAAACCTTAGCGACAGCAATTCGGATTGGCAACCCTGCTAGTTGGGAATTAGCTGTTGCAGCCCAAACCGCAAGTCAGGGAAATTTCCACGCCGTTAGCGATACAGAAATTCTCGATGCTTATCGGCTTTTGGCAGCATCAGAAGGTATTTTCTGCGAACCTGCTAGCGCCGCTTCTGTAGCCGGGTTGTTGCAGGTAAAAGACCAAATTCCTACAGGGGCGACAGTGGTTTGTGTTCTCACAGGTAATGGTCTAAAAGACCCAGATACAGCCATTAAACACAATCACAGTCAATTTAAACAGGGTATTGCAGCAAAATTGGGTGCAGTAGCTGAAGCAATGGGATTTTAAGCACTGTGGAATTCAAGGCGATCATAATGGTGAATTAAAAAATTGCGTAGGTAAAGCCCACCAAAGGCATCGCAGCCAGGATTTTTCCGTCTGGGGAGTGTCAAAATAATGCTAGATAATTTTTAAACCACTAGTTGATCATCTTGTAATGACCGAAACAGACTCATGATACAAGCCTCTAAATTTATTTATGGTTACTGAGTTTACGGTGAGCATCTCGGCTTTGTTCGATGGAACCGCAGTCGAACTGCGTAGCCGAAGTATGGAGATTACTAATTTTGAATGCGTGAATTTTGAATTCGGAGCGAAGCAACGTGACTCATTCTACTGATATTGCCACTTTAGCCCAGTTGATGGCGGCTGACTTTAGCAATCAACAACAAGCTTTTGAAAATCCGCCTTTTTATGCCCACATTCGCGTGTGTATCCGTCCCCTTCCGTTGGAATTGTTCTCAGGAGTAAGTTTGTTTCTCGAACAAGCTTATGATTTTATGCTCAATCAACCCTACCGGATGCGGGTAATGAAATTGATTCCGGCAGAAAACCACATTGTTATTGAACACTACACGGTTAAAGAAGAACAAAAATTTTACGGCGCATCTCGCGATCCCGAACGTTTAAAAGGTTTATCTGTTGATCAATTGGAAAAAATGTCAGGTTGCAACATGGTTGTAGAGTGGACAGGTAACAGCTTTAAAGGCAGGGTTGAACCTGGAAAATGCTGCATTGTGGTTCGTGACGGCAAAAATACTTATCTGGATAACGAATTTGAGATTGACGCTAAAGAATTTTTTAGCCTTGATCGGGGAAGAGATTTAGATACTGATGAACATCTGTGGGGTTCTATCGCCGGCCCATTTCACTTTGTCCGATGGGGTAGTTTCGCCGATGAAGTCAAGGTGTAAGAAGTGAGGAGTGAGGAGTGAGAAATTAAAATTCATAACTCATAACTTATTTATGGTCAACCTGTAATCAGGACTCTCTAGCGATCGCCTAAAGACTAACATCCTACTATCTCTACCTCAAAAACTTTGGATTTGGTTGATGATGTGCATTTAGCGATCGCCTAAAGACTACCAGAAACATCCAGTTAACCTACTATCTCTACCTCAGAATCCTATGCTATCATGGTTTAACTAGCGCCCTATGACTACTAAATGGCTACTAAGATACTTAGCAACATTAAAGTAGTTGAGGGAATCTTGCTGTGGCGGCATAGCCAAGTGGTAAGGCAGAGGTCTGCAAAACCTTCACCCCCGGTTCAAATCCGGGTGCCGCCTTCAAAGAATACTAAGCTTTACAAGCATTGCAGGGACGGGTAGAAACCCGTCCTTTATTGTTTCTGGGGTAAAACTGGGGTAATTATCCAAGCTTTGCAGACCATTATATACCCTTGCCATTTGTTGCCATTCATTGCCGTATTATGTCAAAAGTAGTCACAAAATTAGCTACATTTTTGGCATGAACGATCCAATGGAAACGAAGATTCAGCAAGCGAATGAGCGGCTGACAAAAAAAGGAAATCGAGTCAAAATTTACAAGCGAGGTAACCGTTTGTGGCTGAGGGGAACTCTGCCACCCAAACCGCACATTCTTGGTAAAGACAAGGACTATCCTCAGTTTGTATCGTTGGGCAGCAATGCGATCGTTTCTGAAAAAGGCATAAAATACGCTATCGCCAAGGCCGAGCTTTTGACCGGACAATTGCAGTCAGGGAACTTTCGTTGGGGTGAATGGATTGACTTAGACAAAGTTGCTCCCTCCAGATTGGAAGCGCGGCGGGTGCAGGACTCGTGCCAAGAGTACGAGAAGGACTACTGGCAGAGAATCAAGAAAACACCAGATAGAGTTGGCAACTGGAAAAAAGACCACGGCTTAGTATTTTCCAAATTACCTCAAGATGCGCCGTTGACTATTGAAGTTTTACTGGACTACATCAAAACAACCGAACCCGATAGTCGTCCCAGAAAACGGGCTTGCGACTACTGCTCAAGGTTGGCAGAATTTGCCGGGCTAGAAGGCAAGGAACAAATTCGCAAATTGACTGGAAACTATTCGACTAACTCTGTTGACCCGCGAACACTTCCCAGCGACCAACAAATTTTTGATTTCTGCGATAGCATTAAAGACCCAAATTGGCAGTGGGTCGTGCGGATGCTTGCCACCTACGGGTTAAGAAACTATGAACCATTCCGACTGTCGCTGGAAGATTTTCCGATGATTCGTCTAAATCTTGGCAAAACAGGCAAGCGCTTTATCGTTCCGCTTTATCATAAGTGGGCAGATTCATGGAACTTGCAGGATGTCTATTTGCCAAACATCGACCACCTGAACTACACAAACTCCAAAGTTGGTACCAAAGTTTCTGAATGGTTCTTTGATCGCAAAGCGCCTTTTTCAGCGTACAATCTTCGCCACTGCTACGCCCGCCGCTGCTTTGAATTTGGCATCGCTCCCGATAGAGCGGCGAAGTTCATGGGGCATTCTCTTAACGTGCATCTGCAAGTTTACAGGGCGTGGTTTGATGAATCAGTTTACATCGCCGATTACAACAAGGCGATCGCAAAAATTGACAGACCTAAGCCCCCCAATGATTTGCTTTAAAGCACTTTTTTGCTGAATATATAAGTGTTTCAGCCTATAAATGTTGTGAATATTGGTTTGCTCTTAAGCAACATCCAAGCTAGCTACTTTTTCGTTAATGTGCCTGACCTCCTTCTCAGAAAGTCTAAACCCATACTTGTTACGTTTTTCATCAATGATTTTTGTTAATTTGGCGATCGCTTCTTTTTCTGACCAAGCGTTGCCAACGTAGTAGCTGAAGATCGAATCGTCAACACAGGTTACACAAACCTCAACTGGGAACCTAAAATCTATCCAAGGTACAAAATTTATCCCCCATTGAATAGAGAGAATACCTTTACATTCAGAGGGACATTCGACTTTTTGCCAGAAAGCTGTAATTCCTGCAATGTAATCATACGGATAGTTACATTCTGAAAGCCGCAGTATAGCTTTACCTTTTCTTAGATCGATTTGCTTATTAAAAATTGTGTAAGCCATGCATTAAGGACTAGCTGTTGATGTCGATCAGGTTTTGCTTGATAGATGGCATGTGCATTTTGATGATTCCGTCCACTCCTCCGGTACGAAAGAAATGTACACCTTGCTTGTAAAACCCTTCAGCAATTTTTCTTCTAATCGTTCTTGGGCTATACCCTCTTCCCAACTCGTCGTGAACCTCTTGCAGAGTCCACAAATCGGACTCTTTGATGTCACCAGGCTTAAGCTTAACTTTCGGCATAAAACGGCAATAGAAAGCTTCTTAGAAATTGTAACTCGAAAGCGCCGTTTGCCACGTAAAAGTAACGATTAGCTATATTTCAGCCACGACTTCCAAACGGTGACATCCTCCCACGCCATAATCTTTGATTTGGCGTGGGCTTCCCAAACTTGTGCTTCTTTTGCTCCCCCAATGCGTTCAAAGTCCCAACTTCAAAGGACTTGAACATCTGCGGAGCAATTTTGCCCATATCCCCACCACCGATACGGGTCAGCACTCGCTGCATAATCCTGGCGCCGCGCAAATCAACAATGCTGTCTGCAACCGCCTCATCGAAAGCTTCAAACTGGTCTTCCATCACAAACCCGGCTTCTTGCCCTGTTTGCTCAGAGCGAGTCTCAGGAGGCTTGGCAGCGCCTCTAACAGCTTGTTGTGCAGTTTTGTAACTCATGAATTTCCTCCATTGTTTGGTGAATTAATCGAACGGCTGTATCGTACTGGTATTTTTTGACCAGTTTTCTAAATTCAAAAAGTACCTCAATGGAGCTTCTTTTAAAGCTTTCATCTTGAGGAATAAAATCAAATCCACGGGGTCTAACTTTCATTGGTACAAGACATAACAAGTCTCTCCTCAGCGTACTGTCTGCCCCTCCATAGAACTCTCGAACTACGTCTGGAAGTTCAACGATCGCCTTGTTAAGTACGTCATCAAGCCTTTTAAAAGCCCATTCTGTTTTGTAAATGTCAGACCACGATCTGCTCATGGCTGTGTTCATGAATCGCTCACGATCTGCTCACACCTCTACAATAAAAAACCCGCACTCGGCGGGCAATAGGTACTCTGTAGTAATTACAGACACTTTCCAATTACTCTTCTGCTTCTGTAGATAATACAGACTTTCTTAGTTGAGCATTTTCTTTAAGTCTTGCTGCAAAATCAGCGACCTGTCTTTGTGTTTGTTTGGATGGATTAGCCCTGTTACCCATCCAGTTATCAACTGCGTATATTGTTACTCCTAGCTGCTGCGCTAGCTGTCCATAGGTTAATGGGAATTCATAAAGAAACTCCCTTGGGTGCATTAAAGGAAGTATCTGTTGAGTCATAATGCGATCGCTCCTTCTACAGGTAATGTCTGTCGTCGGGGAAGTCGTCCGGTGTGTCAGCATCGGGCGCATCTCTTTTTTTAAATTATCATAGTTTATCCTCAAGCATGGCAGTATGTTGGATAGAATAAACAAAAGATATAGTAACTGCCATGTTTTTCGATCCTGATGAGCTAACCCCTAAAAAAATTCAAGTCAGCCCGCGTGTCTGCCACGGTGGCGAATTAGTTTCGATCTGGATAGACGCTTACGGAAAGTCTTCGGCTACTCACTTGTGGGATATTGCGGTTGCACGGGCTTTTTCTAATCGAGATGAGATAGAGGCTGCGATCGCTGCGGAGATGCTACGAACCGGAAGTGACCGGATAACTGCCGCAAAAGTGATAATTCTTCGGTCTGGTGTATATGAGGCTAAATCTCAAGTTGAACAGAAGCAATCGATTGAACTTAGTTCGGAGTTGGCTTCAACCCTTCAGGCATCAGCAGATCGAGACGGGGTGAGCGTTGAAGAGTATCTTCAAAGACTAGTACAAAGGAAGGAAGAATGAGATCACTTGTCAGCCTAGAGGAGAAGTGTAAGGGAGCCTGTTACGTTAGCTCGTTTCCTCTACGATCATCTAACAACACCCCAGGAGACTCCGGCCGCAACCAAGTTTGGCAGCGAGAGGAATAGGACAAGTGAGGAGCTTCACACCCTGAGATATGGAAAAAGCCTACCGCTACCGTTTTTACCCGAATGCGGAACAAGAATTACTATTGCGTCGAACAATCGGTTGTGTGCGGCTGGTGTTTAACCGAGCGTTGGCTTGTCGAACCGAAGCTTGGTACGAGAGGCAAGAACGAGTAGACTACGTTCAAACAAGTGCCATGCTGACTTCTTGAAAAAAACTTGATGACCTCCAGTTTTTGAACGAAGTTAGTTGTGTACCACTGCAACAAGGTTTGAGACATCTGCAAACTGCATTCACTAATTTCTTTGCAGGTAGGGCGAAATACCCCAACTTTAAAAAGAAGCGTAGTGGCGGTAGTGCAGAGTTTACTAAGTCAGCTTTCAGATGGAAAGATGGACAAGTCTACTTGGCTAAGTGTTCTGAGCCATTGCCAATTAAATGGTCTAGGCAACTCCCTAATGGATGTGAACCGACAACTATCACAGTCAGATTTGAGCCTTCTGGACGTTGGTTTATTAGCTTGCGTATTGACGATTCAACCAATCAAGTAATGCAGCCAGTAGATAATGCTGTTGGATTGGATGTGGGAATCAGTTCTCTTGTTACCCTGAGTACAGGTGAAAAAGTTGCTAATCCCAAGGCGTTTGACAAGCATTATCAACGGCTTAAGAGAGTGCAAAAATCTTTGAGTCGAAAGCAAAAAGATTCTCACAATCGTGATAAAGCTAGACTCAAAGTTGCTCGGATTCAAGCTAAAATTTCTGACTCTCGTAAAGACCATACCCACAAATTGACAACCCGACTGATTCGTGAAAACCAAACGATAGCGGTTGAAGACTTGAAGGTTTTGAACATGGTTAAAAATCCGAAACTTGCCCGTGCTATTAGCGACGCGGCATGGTCGGAATTGGTGAGGCAGCTTGATTACAAAGCTAAGTGGTATGGTCGAACCTTGGTGAAAATTGACCGATGGTTTCCAAGCTCTAAACGCTGCGGAAACTGTGGGCATATTATTGATAAACTACCGTTGAGTATCAGAGAGTGGGACTGTCCCAATTGCGGAACACACCACGACCGAGACATCAACGCCAGTCGGAATATATTGGCTGCGGGACTCGCAGTTGCAGTCTGTGGAGCGAACATAAGACCTGATGGGCATAAGTCTAAAGGGCAGTTGCAAAAAACCCGTAAGGGAAGGAAACAGAAACCTGAATCGTGAGGTTTAGGAATCTCCCGCTTGCGGTGTAGCGGCGAGAGGATGTCAATAATTTGCCTCCAAGCTCGATTGCCGGAAACTGCCATGAATGCGATCACTACAGCAAATCCAGGAAAATTTTCCTGGACTAAACCTTTCAATTGTGGAAACAATCGTAAAAGCAGGACAAACTTTCGTATGGGCATTTAGCTATCGCCAGCAATATTACGCCCACATATTTTTGGCTTTAGAAGATTGGAATGGAACCGAACAATTAAGGGTAAAATTCATAGCTAGCACAGACAACGTGATAGTTATCGGTAGCGAACAGTTGATCAATCCTAGCTTTGAAGAAATTTTGGTATTGCGCTAAATCATGTTCGACAGACTAATTACTCAAGCTCAAGCCACTAGACTCTGGACGATCGCCAGAGTTGAACTAAAGCTGCAAGATTGCGAAGTCAGGGCGGTGCTGGCAGAGTATGGCATCACCTCGACAAAGTTTATTCTTGCTTTTCAATACACAGAAATCATGAACCGCCTCTTGCAATGCGCCAAGGCTGAATTTTGATTACCGTCGGTGCGATCGCTTTTGTGATCATATTAATCTCTCATCACCCATATCTAGGAAAATTTTCCTGGATATTTTTAGAAGAATACCCAAGAAGTGACTGGAGTATTCTTCTAGAAACGATTACTACAATAATATTGCGTTTAACTTGCGGCAATCGATGCTTCAACTGCTCTTGGCGTACTTGGCAAAGCTGCGGAAGCTTCATCAATTAGCGATTGAATGTGGGGATTGTCTGCCAGAATAGCTGAAGCGGTAGCTTCATCGGCATCAAGCAGTGCGGCGATTTGAGCAGTAGCATTGTCTTTGTCTACTTGTAAATCACTGTTACGCTTAATCAATTCCCGAATAACTACTGAATATTCATTAGACCTCTTGCAAAAGTCACTCAGGAAGATTTGATTTTGGGGAGACAAAGCTCGTAATTGTAGAGAGCAGCAATCAGATTAAACCTTAAGCTAAATCTTTTTCGACGATTTTTATAAGTAAGGGACAAAATTTTAAAAACCTTGAGTTTCCGATTTATATGCTCACCTAAAACTCTAATTTTGGCTAATTCTTGATTCCTCTTTTTATCTTCATCACTTAACTTACCTCCTCTTGGCTTTTTTTTAGGAATCCAACTATTGTTATGCAGTTTCTGAATACCTTGATAACCTTTATCTCCTAAGCATTCTATGTCTTTTCTGAACCTAAGTTTACTATTTTTAAATATCCGAAAATCATGCTCTCTACCCTTGCCATGAGCAGTACAGATGATTTTACCATTCGCCTGATCTACCACTACCTGAGACTTCAATGTATGCTGTTTATTTTTACCACTGTAGAACTTTTTTTGTTTTTTTTAGGACGTTCAATCGGGCTTTCAGTAACGTCAACTATCACTACCTGTAACTGATAATCAGAATTTGTCAGTCTTTTCTTGCCTGGAAGAGTGAAAGTCCTGGATTTAGTCAGTGTGTCTTCTATTTTTCGGATAATTCGGTAAGCTGTAGACTCGTTTACTCTCCACGATTGACCAATATGAAAGTATGTGCGGTATTCTCCGGAGGCGGAGCGTCTCCGGCTCCGCTCCAATATTCCAATGTCATCAACAATTGGTCTTCCAAACTGAGTTTACCTGGCCGTCCTGTTTTTTGTTTTGTTCGCTGTTGCGGTAAGCGAAGCCATGCCGTTAGGCTTATCGCACTACCTCTAGCATCTGGTTAAAAGTCTCCGGGCGTACACCACACAAGCGTTTAAACTCTTCTGGCTTTAGGCTCTTTACTTGGTCATAGGTCATAAATGCTACCCAACTCTAACCTACTTGTCTCACGTATCTGGGACTTTTGCAAGAGGTCTATTAAGCAGCGCACCTTGAGCTGTTAGAGCATCGGCTGTTTTAGTCATAAAGCCTCAGAAACCTAATGTAAAATACGGGTCAGTTGTAACACACTTTAAGCAATTAGCAATAAGTTGTTACTAAATATTTTACTTTTTTATAAAATATGCCTGAAAAAATTCAAAGTGAGAACATAGAAATACTTGTAGACTTGCTTCATCAATGGAAGAGAAAAATGGCGGCAAGCATCCTGTTTAAACCATTGGAAATTGCATTAGCTGCTGAAAGATTTGCTGCTGAAGTCAGAGAAGAGGGCGTTGATGATATCGGATCTATTACGCTTCGCCAACCTGATCTAAAGTGAGTTAAAGTATTTCAGCAATTTCTTGATTAAAGCAGCAATCATCAGAAAAAGTACACAATAATTAATAAAAATTGTTATCTCAAGGCTATCTCAAGGCAAAAATTAAACCAGTCCGGCAATCTTTTGTCCGGGATTAAAAAAAACGACACTAATAAATCATTGAGCATATAAATAAAATATTGCTATCAGGGTAATATCAAGATTTAAAAGCTGTAATTCATGTCACCGTACCTTAAACGCAGACGGCGAATTGCTTCATTCTGAATCTGGCGAACTCGCTCTCGACAAATATTAAGCTGTTCTCCAACCTGGTCTAAAGTCAGTTCTTTGTTTGAGTCAATTCCGTATCTTAAACTCAATACTTGCCGTTGTACATCGGGCAGGGATGATAAGATATTTTCCAAATTGTCACGCAAAAGCTTTTGATCTATCTGCTCAGTAAGCGGGGCTTCATCAGCTTGTAAGATTTCGACTAATTCTATATCCTCTCCTTCACCAAGACATAAATTCAGGGAAACAGGATGTCTGGAGTACTTTAAACACTCCACTATTTTTTGTTCGCTTAGATTTAGAACCTCGCCAATTTCTGCACTCGTGGGACGCCGACCCAGTGAGTGAAATAAGACTTTTTGCGTTCTCTTAATCTTATTTATTTTTTCGCTTAAGTTGACTGGCAAGCAAATGGTGCGGGACTTTTGCACGATCGCCCTTCCAACCGCCTGCTGAATCCATCGATAAGCATAAGTTGAGAATCTATATCCTTTGGTTGGGTCAAATTTTTCTACGCTCTTGTGCAACCCTAAAGAGCCTTCCTGGATTAAATCAAGAAGCTCCATATTAGGGTTCTTATACTTTTTGGCAACTGACACTACCAATCGAAGATTAGCGGTTAACATGCAGTTCTTTGCTTTTTGTCCTTTGAAACCAATCAAGCGCAACTCTTTTTCTGTTTTGTTGAGCCAAAGAGCTAATTCAGAAGAAGTCGCTTTTCGTCCCAGCCGTAATGCCAAATCTCTTGCTTGCTGCTCAAGCTTTATCATCGATTGCACCTGCTTTGCATAAGAGACCTCTTCCTCCTTGCTCAAAAGAGGATAACGGCCAATCTCTTTTAGGTAGGAACGAACTAAATCAGTAGTCATTTGCAGAGAATACAAATAAATATTTTTCTACTGTAGGACAGCCAGGGCATTAAAGGCAGCGTTTTTTTCAATGAGTCTGTAGCATCAATATCAAGGAAAATTTTCCTGGATGTCTGAGTCAAACAAGGCAATTAATTTTCTATCGCCTTGACTTTCTCAATTCCTGCCGCCAACGCTGCTTCTGGGGATTCAAAACTCCCGCTCAAAAATTCGTCCTCCGCATACTCTTTAAAAGAAGCGATTCCGCCGCCATATCCCAATGCGAAAGAATAGCAACTTGGATCAATCGGGCAATGCCAAACAGTAATATCATGGCTGCCTTTCATGGGCCCACGCTTCAAGTAATGCGTCCCTCGTAATATTGCCCTTTGAGCTTGTCCGGTCTTCCAAGAATGCCGACAGGTTTCGCATTTAACGGTCAGGCTTGTGGGTTCTGTCCTGTAAATATGATCGCTTTTGCAGTTTGGGCAATTCTTATTCTTTGGCAAGGCTTAGTACAATCAGTAGTTGGTTAAAAAAATTCTAAACTATGTCGTCCATTGAATCTGACTCAGAAACAGGGGCTATTGTAATCTGCGCTCTGCGTTATTGCCTGGGACGCAGAACCTACATGCCATCATTGGTAGTTGACTGGACTAAACGTCACTGGGCGAAACTTGCTGCCAACGACCAGAAAGTTATTTGGCGCGACTTGGATGAAGCGATCACCAACAACCGAGACTTAGGCGATGCTTGCGATATTCAAACCTGGCATTCTTTTTACCAGTGGATAAAGGAGCAGGAAAATTTTCCTGCTTTTTCGGATTCGGCTTGAAACATTTAAAACTGAGCAAACTTATCACCAGGAACGATCGCAGTATCAAACTTGGCTAAATTCATTGACTTAACCAAAGGCATGAACTTGCCATAGTGCGTACTGGCATATCTACCCACAAGACAGCCAGCAGACCAGTGCCCTATCTTGTCAGGGGCTGCCGCATCCGGCGAATCTCCAGTAGTGTGTTGGTTAACCCCAAAATCGTTGCCAGTAAACTGGCGATCGCCAGTCCGTAGCCCATCTTCGTTGTCATCTCGGAAGCCAGTCAGGTTGGCACACTGCACCAGAGCTAGCTGGTTCTTATGATGTCCTATCTGCCAAGCATCTTGGAACTGTTCATCGCTCTTGATCCGAAACGCTCCATTTGGATTTAGGCGATTTTCTGTGTAGTACAACCCTGGCTCACAGGTTGCCTCACAACTAAGTAGAACTTCTCCTTTGTCACTAACAACAATGCGAACATCGTCCCAGGTGTCGAGCCTTCCTGGCAAAGGATGCCATGTATCGGCGTTGGCATCTTCTAGATAAACTATATTTAGCGGGCGAATTCTCCAACGCTTTGGTGCGAGTTCCCTAAGCGAGGCATTTTGACAAAATCCCTGAAGATCCACGTCCCAGATGCTGATAGGGTGACTACTGCCATCATGACCAAGACGGAAAACTGCAAAGCGGTGCGTAGCTGGATTAGACGGATAATCAAAATATCCCACCCTGATAAGGGTACCGTCGAATTCGCCAACCAGTTCTCCATGTAAATCGGGCAAATAATCAAGCGTGATAAGATAATCGCTCTCTCCGTAGAGAGAATTGATTCTGTATGTGGCGATTCCACCTGCGGTATTGCGTTCAAGTCGTAGGACAACCGTGAAGTTTCTGTCCCAGCGTGCCAGGACTCGCGGGGAGCTACGACGCTTTTTCTTTAGCTGGAATAATCTTCTAATCCAGCTTCGTAATCTTCCGAGCCAGGTTGTTTGCACTTTTTCATTTTTTCCCTAGAGAAAAGCTTGACAACAGATTAGATACCTGCTCAGTCGGGGAAAGACGTACTACCGTCCCCAGAGCAGAAATCATGCCGATGCGCTTGGCTGACTCTTCAAAATCAATCTTGCCGTCCCATGCGTCCTTCAAGCTGATGCCCACAGGCCCAGCAAGAATCAAAGCAAATAACATTAACTCGAAAGGATCGAGGCGGAAGGTGCGTTTGAAAAATGTAAGGTTGATACCATCTCGGCGCCGATTTGGGCAGCCAACCAAGCATTCTGGTTCAGGTGGTGGAGTTTGTGTCACGATTTTTACTTGTACTAGCTACAAGTAAGTTTCACCAGTCCTGTACAGAGCTTGCCCAATTCGGCAGACAGTGACTGCCGAATTAGGAAATTGCTGCATTAGTACCTTTACTAAACCGCACAAACCACTCTGCTTTTTTGGGCGTACAGGCAATAAAGTCAAATCCATATCGGCTGAATTTATTTTCTTTGCAAGTCGGCAGACGTTTCATTTCAAATAAAACTAACAAAAGTTCTTTAGGGATAACTAAATTTGACCATGCCGATTCCTGAAGAAGCATGTGAGTGGCCAACCACCTAGCAAGCATTGGCATATTTCTTAATTCACCCGCGATTTTCAACAAATCGAAGGGAGCAGGTGCAGCCGTACCAAGCAATCCAATACGTTCTGGTAGATATGTTTGCTCTAGTGGCGCGGCTTTGTGCCTTTCGGCGATCACCGTTGGAACAGATTCCGATTCTTTTGGCACATGTCCCAATGCGGCTAAAAATTCCTCTTTAGCCTTCAAGCCTTGACCCCGGATTTGATGATATTGCTCAAGCAGTCGAGCATCGTCACCAGATACAAATCCTGAACGCCCATCTTTGACAATGCTAATCCCAAGAGCGGGGACATACTCAGCGTAAAACTTCCTTTGCCCGTAAAGCTTTTTCAGATCGGCGATAGGCACTCTATCAGCGTTCGTCTGCATATTCAGTTTAGTAAATTACTTCTTAGGGAAATTGTACCAGTACATGCAGACACGTATCAACACGTTTCACTGATACGCTTTGTTAACCCTTTCTAGCCAGTCTAGACATGGCAGGTTTTCTTGTCCAGCCCTCTCAATATTGACAAATAGTACACTATGTGGTTTGTCTAAGGAGGTAAGACTAAAATTATACTTAAGAGCTGATGCTATCTCCCATATTTGATGCCTTTGTAGAAGCCAGCCCCGTCAGTGTAAGCTGTTAAGCATATTTTATCTCTGTTCAAGACACTGCCATATTCTTGAGGTATTTTCACCTTTGAGGGTTGATTGGCTGATCTCGTGCCAATGAGAATAATTATCAAAAGATAGCTTTACCTCCATCGGGAGCGCTCATCCACCAACTACTTTTGACCACACTTCAACTGACTTGCGCCTGATGCCCCACACTCCGATTTATGCCCGGCCAATACACTGAGATAGGCGCAAAACATATCGGCCATGGCGTCGGCGTAGGCTTCAATCTCTGCGGGGGTTCGAGGAGTTTCCGAAAAATGCTTTCCCACCTTGCTTAACGTCGTTGTGATCAGGTCGCCGGCCAATGCACGAGTCGCTTCTGAAGCATTGGGCAGCGCCTCCTGCATGAAGATTTGGACAGTGCGGGTCCCTGACGCCCTCGCCTCCTGCGCTTCTGGCGCATCGCGATAGAAAGGGGCGGCGTCATTGAGCGCCCCACGCATCTCGGCCTCATCACATTCCGAGCGGACGAAGGCGTGGACTAAGGTGTGCAGCCTTTCAAGCGGCGGTCTTTGGACGTCCTCAAGAATGCCGCGCAGCAACTCGGTCGTCTGCCGCCATTCGTCGCTCTGGAGCCGGAAGAGGATCGCCGCTTTATTCGGAAAATACTGATACAGCGAGCCGACACTGACTCCGGCCCTCTCGGCCACCCGCGCCGTGGTAAAGCGGTGTGCACCTTCTCTTGCCAAAACCTGAACCGCAGCCTCCAGAATGATGGCGACAAGCTCATTCGAGCGGGACTGCTTGGGCTGTTTTCGCAAGGAAATTGGGGCGTTTCGGCGTTCGGGCATGGAGCTGTGGTAAATGCGAATTGAAAAACCTGAATAATTCGTCGTATTCTAGCACAAGGACACGATCAACTCAAAGGAGACCTGCATGACTACCCTGACAACCAACCCGCTTGCACCCCTGCTGGATCGCTTGTTCAACGAGGATGCGGCGTCATCGCCGGAGACGAGTTCTGCCGTCGCCGACCTCTCCACCGAAGAGCGGGCGCGACTGATGCGGAGCAAGACCGATTACCTCGACTTCTACGGGCGCCTGAAGGATTTTCCACTTGCTGTCTCACGAGGAACCGGCACGCTGCTCTACATGCTGGCGCGAGGCAGCAAAGCGCGAACGATCGTGGAGTTCGGAACCTCATTCGGCATCTCGACACTGCACCTCGCCGCAGCCCTACGGGACAATGGCGGCGGTCGCCTGATCACTAGCGAGTTCGAGCCGTCGAAGGTGGCGCGGGCAAAAGAGAATCTGACGGTCGGCGGTCTGGTCGACCTGGTGGAGTTTCGAGAGGGAGACGCTTTGCTGACGCTGAACGTCAATCTCCCTGAAACGGTCGACCTGCTTCTGCTTGACGGTGCAAAGGCGCTCTATCCCGAAATCCTCGACTTGGTAGAGAGTCGCCTTAGACCGGGCGCATTCATCGTCGCCGACAACGCCGATCATAGCCCCGACTACCTGGAGCGCGTGCGTTCGCCTGAACAGGGCTACCTATCGACGCCGTTCGGCGACGACGTCGAGCTGTCGATGCGGATCGTCTGACGTGAATGCCATTTGCAGGCATATACCGGACTAAGTTAACGACTTCAAGGGGCGACAAGCGAGTTAAAGTGCTTGTTGTATAAGCTTCATAGCCCAGCCCTCTAAATATTGACAAATAACATATTTTATGGTTTTGCTTCACGGGATAGCACCAAGAGATGCTTTGTATTGCTTGAGCTTTCGAGCAGTGGAACAGTGGGGATGTCAATATTGAGAGGGCTGCGTTGTCCACCCCAACTGTAGCGATCGCAGCCAGGACAATCTGTGGTAGTTTTATTCATCCACGTCCATTTACAGGTTTTGCACTGATAACTGGCTGGGATTTTCACTAAATCGTGTTCCACGACTCTACTCCTTGGCTACTTAAATCCTTTGGGCTTTTTGCGTTTAACTCTTGGTCTTTGCCAAGTATTTAAGCTTGGATCTGCGGAACTTCGGATATGCGTTATTGACATGTTTTGTAGCCTGCAAATGCGCTATTTCAAGGCATTCGTACATCATGCCGGACATATCTTTTAGCCCTAGCAGAACTGAAAGGCTGTCATTAGTTAGCTGCGGCTCTGCCGAACGTAACCTCAACCGAATACCTCCAGGCTGATATTGAATCAGCGACCACTCTGGGAAATCAGTTTTGAATTCTGCAAAATTGGCATTCGCCAACGCAATAACGTAACCGCAGCCATATTCCTTAGCGATCGCTTGCATCTTGGTAAGGGCTTCTCTAAGCTTTGGGTCGTAACTCTGTTCTGGTTCAGTCATTTGATTTGCTTTTGAACATTCATCAGAAAAATGGGTTTGAAACCCCATCCTAAAGCGTTGCGAAGGACGGCTTTACATATCTTCTAGGCAACAATTTCTTCGTTAGAACGACGAATTAAGTGTACTTTACTAGAAGCAATTTGCCCTAACCGTTTCCAGTTAGCGTCGCTCATACGAAAGCCCATAGCGCTGGGCGATTTCTAGCATTTCCTTCAGGGCTTAGTCAGCATTGTTTATGGATTTTTCTTGTTCATTCATGCGATTCAACCTTGGGAATAAAATCATGTCCGCCAAGCTGACGGCGGGCTTCGATAAATTTCTGTGCTATCTCATCGACAGGGATGCCACGTATAGCAGCTTCCTCCCAGCAATGTATAGCAGACGATTGTATCGCCTGTTCAACAAGCCAGCCTGGGCATCCCATGCGAATCATCCACTCCGTCTGATTTTCAATCAGTTGCTTCAGGCTCATTATTTTTACAACCAAGTCTAGAACTTCTTGTATCTTGTCTGCTGTGTGAAAGGTTGTCGAGAGCTAATTGGACTATTGACGCCTGCTGCCGACCTTGGTAGTCCTTGGTAGTACAAAATTATCGCCGAAACTGCCAGCGATAAAGGCGGGGCGTAAGATTTGTTAGCACGCGAACCCATCGTCTGCGTAATCTGAATTAGCTCATTCAAATGTTCCTCTTTGACCTGAATTAGTTTACCTGGCGGCACAACCTTTACATCCGGCAATTCGGCGATCACTAACAATCTGTCAATCAAGCAATCATCAACAGGTAAATTGCTTAAAATCTGTGCAAAGGCATCACTCATCCAGGATCGATGCAACGATCGCTCATTCATTTGGCTCGTAATATGAGTCAGTAGTTCATGAATACTATCGGCTACTCGGATTCGGTGAATTGGGTTTTTCGGGATTTTCTTCCGCCCAGCGCCTGGGCGCAGGCCACCTTGGCCTCGAGTGGTAGTGATAGTCATTGCTTCAATTAGCGGCATTTAAACGCCCTTTTTAACGTCTTGAAATCTGGACAGAGGAAAAGGTGTCCTAGCCAAAGAACACCCCCTTGTATTTTTATTTACCTACTTAATTCTTATAGGGAAGAAAGCATTTCTACGGCTCCTACATCATTTGCCATATCAGTGACTGATACAGTTTGGTCACATACTTGCCGCAATGCTGACGAGATTTCAGTTTCAACAGAGATGCCGTAGCAGGTAAACTTTAGCTCCTCCTTGGCTTTGTTGAATTCATCCAAAAAATCTGGGCTGATAGAATCTTCCCCATCGGTGACGAGGATAATATCAGCCTTGTTGAAAATTTTCGAGTTCCGAATCTGCTCTACTGATGCCCTTAGAGGCAATTCAAAGTTAGTCCCGCCGGTTGCTTGATAACCAATGGAAGACAGTAGCCTATTGCGAAATTCAGTGTTCATTGCCTCAAATGGGAATACGTCCGTTCGCCTCACGGAATGGTCAAAGTGAATCAAGCAGAAGTCCCGCTTGTTCTTGTTGGCTATCATCGCCACGTTGAGCGCCACAGCTTTCGCCCAGACTTCCCTCTGCGTTGTCATCGAACCAGAACTATCTAGGCAAACAATGACTGGACCTTCACCCATTTCCTTACGGGATTCCCAAACATTCTGTGGTAGCCGTCCCTCAGCGAACTTTTGAGCAAAAAGCAGGAACAAGTCATCATCGCACAGATACAGCAGTTCGTTCATTGGCACCCGGTCAATCCGGCTGCCGTAGGTTCTGCTGACAACAAACTCGCTCGTCTCTGGATCGTTTGACTTCCGTTTAACGCCTCCAAATGCCTCCCGCAAACGCTTGAGCCTGCCTGCCTGTTCAGCAATCAGTTTGAGTTTGGGGGAACGGGTGAGGCGGCGACCAAGTTCTAGTTTTTCCTGCAACGATACATTATGCCGCCCTCCATCAAGGGAACCACCGTGGCCACTGTAGCTAAATCCAAAGGCAACGAGAGATTCCTCTGCATCCTGCTGTTCGGCGATCGCATCCTTGCAGCAATCTCGAAGGGATGTCCGCATATCAGTCAGCGATTCGGCATAAGCTTGAGCGATGGCTACAGCCAGTTTCCCTTTGATGATGGTTTGTTGAATCATCGCCTCAACCCGCTCAGCTGCTTCTTGCTGGTTTTGGTCGATCAATGCCTGTTTCATATCCCGCAGACCGAGTAGCTGGTCACGCATCTGCTGAACTTGCTCTAACTCCTTGGGGGAGTCTGGCATCAACTTGATTAATTTGTTCAACAGGGAGGTGGCAGCCACACCTGCCGCGAATCTATCATGCTCACAACGTCCCTGCAAGTCTTGCCACTCGGTAATCTCGTCAAGTTGGCTATGCAAGTTAACTGCCCATTGCGCCTCTGGACGGACTTTGGGTAGTCGGCGAGGTGAAGAGTTATGGAGGCGGTAAAAAACTTCCTTGGCAAACGTAGGGAACTCGTAATTTTTGCTTTCGCCAGTCTGGAGGATCGAGCGAGTTTTCAAGCTGCCTCCAACAAAGGCGTTCCACTGGTAGTTGTCCCAAATCGAAATGTCAAAAACTAGAGGTAGGCTACGGTTATAGTACTTCAATTTATTGCTCCGTGGTTTGAGGTTTAACTAGAGGCAGTGGCACTGCCTCTAAAGTAGAATTTACTCTTGCTGCAAGAAGGATTTCACCTTCTCAAAGACTTCATTTTTCATGGCTTCAATTTTGTTAATCGTATCATTCACTTTACGGATAGCGCTGGGCGAAGCATTGGGAGTGGATGCCAGCAGGTGGTTTAAATCATTTATCATCGTTTTCATCTGCTTGGTACTGCCAGAAGCCTTAACCTGCCAGGTATTTGCCTTGTCTTCGTAAGCATTTGAAGGGATGTCACCAACTTGGTTGTAAAGCTGTTTAGCAGCATCAAAAACTTCGATCGCCTTAGCAGTCACAGGGCTACCAATTTGCAAGACGATGGAATTAATACCACCCATTTGTTTGGGGTCATTCCACAAACAGTAAGGAAGTATATCAAGGTGTTCCTCGCTAACAGCATCTTCACCGAGCATGTAGGCGTATGCTTTGAGTAAATCGATAATGTCACCACGCCTGCAGTCTGAGATGAAAATACTCATTTCTTGAGCAAGTTTCAATTCCAAATTGAGTAGGGTGTCAGCGATAATTTCGGGAAATTTTACTTGTTCAACTTCACTATGCATCGTAACCAAGTCAGCCAAGCTAATTTTCGTTTGAATGTTTGGCTTAACCCGATTCATCATCAATTTTTTCTTGTTGGCTGGGTCTTGCAGGTAGTCAACCGGATATTTTAAAAGTATCCGATCCAAAAATGCTTCCGCCTTTTCTCCAGGCAAGTGATTAGACGAACCAATAATTGAAAATAAAGGGCAATCTTCAGGAGTGGGATTCTCAAAAATCCGTTCGTTGGCAACCCTGTGGAGTGAACCGAACAACATATCAGGCCCGTTGAAGATTTCTTCCAAGTTCGCCAAGTGCGCCCAAGGAAGCCGCCCTTCTATGTTCCGTTTGAGTACGCCGTTATCACGTAGTTCTTTAAGATTGGGTGGGCCAAACAATTCATCGGGTGGGGTATCTTGGTGCAGCAGCTTAGAAAAGTAATTTAAGTCACAGAATGCCGAAGCAATCAAGTCGCAAGTAAAAGATTTGGCGCAGCCTTTTGGCCCAATCTGTACCACATGCTTTTTGGCAAGCAATGCTGCAATGATGCCATCAATTACTTCTTCGCGTTCCAGTACGTATTGGTTTACTTCGGTACGTAACGTTTGCAGCAGCGATCTAGGATTAGGTTTGCTGCCGTTGGAAGTCGCGGTTGAATCAACAGGAAAAATTGTCGAGTCAGCCGGAGTCTGAGTCTTGCGTGCTGCCATTTTTCTTCAGTTTTGGTGGTTTGAGGTTCTTTTATAATCGTATCTCGGAGGTCAATCTGATGTAAAGTGAGCCGCCAAGTTAAGTTGCGCTGGGGACGGGACTGGTATCTGTTTCTTACTGGTTGGGTTAGGCGAAGTAAGACGGTCGGAGACTGCAATCAGTGTTTGAGCCTAGAATCCCCCGAATCCGCTTCGCTAAATTCGGGGGATTATGTCAAGGTGTTAAGTTAATGTACATCCGCCTCCCTCACGTCAGCAGTTGGAAGCGTTGGCTATTGTGATGGGAGTTGAGACCGATAGGTTAGAGCAGATGTTACCACCTGCTGGGGAGAGAATAAAGATGGAGCCAATTCGATTATGTGCTGCTTGTTATGCCGAGTCGCCTTCTGACAAAATTGAATGGCAGTTGATGGTAACGCAGGGGTGTAAGCGTCATCAGTTAAGGTTATTGTCCGAGTGTCCTAATTGTGGAGCGAGGTTTAAGGTTCCAGCTTTGTGGGTTGATGGGTGGTGTCAGAGGTGTTTTCTGGCATTTGAGAGAATGATGAAGTCGCAGAAAGGTATTTCCGTAATTGTGAAATAAAAAGCCCGGTAATACAAACCAGGCTACAAACTTTGAGTTCTGGTGTAATAGGTACTTTTATACTACACCACCTTGATTTTGGCTAACCCAATGATGCTCCATTTTTTGAGGAACCCATATAGCAATGACAGACACATTGGGAATATCTCGTTCCTCCGCTTCTACTTGAAGATTAAGTTTGTGGATTTGAATTGTTAACTTGTCTTTCACCACAATTTGTCTGTCACCTGGGTATTTATCTGGGTCTTTAGAATTTCTCCCTTGAAACAAGTTCAATCTACCTATGTTTTTAGTTATAGTTCTTGGGCGGTGTCTACCTTTGTCCATGAGGTAGATATCACACAGTTCATCTGGATTTTGTTCCAAGTAACGCTGCACCTGTAGCATCAGTCCAGTGAATCGCTGCGAATCGCTGGGATGCGTTGTACGGAACTTGATGATAAGTTGTTCAAACGTATCTCTGAGGGAAATATCAGTTGCAAATAAATGCTTGTTAACTGATAATTTCCCAAAACTCTTTTCTTTCGAGGGTGTTAACTGCGACCAAAATGTATCTACAACCTTCCGGTTTGTATTAATAGCATCTTCATCCGAGTCATGAGGATAGTTGGGTACATACCAGTCACTACCAAATCCACCTCTCATTAAGGGTAAATCCCGAACACTGCCTCTAGTTGGACTGCTCAGAGCATTGTCCAAGAAAAAGGCACGCTTCCACTCTGACAGTGGCTTGCCTCGATATTTTTTCAACTGTTGGCGTATATTCTCTTCATGCTCTACATAGGTTGTAAAAGCATCTCTTACGTCCTGCTCTAGAAATACACGACAATACCCCAAGTATGAGCGCTTATATCCAAAAAAACGCGCTCTTTGCTGAAGGGTATCGGCATTGCCAACACCAGCACCTCTCGGCATATAAGTTATAGTCAAACCTTCGACCGTGAAGCCTCGATCCATTGCTTGTCCACCAACGAGGATATGAGCGTATTCATTTTTCCAATCAATTGTCGGTGTTTTTCCTCCAGCTGTATTTACCTGTTGAATGTTTGTCTGATTAATTGCTCTGGGAAGAACCTTAACAAGTTCGTCAAACGACGGTAAGTCCGCTACGGTTTTCACTAAGTCTTGGTAGGCTTTATTAAAAGATGCCAATAAGTTTATGCAGGCTGGATCATTTGCATCTAAAGTTTTTTTCCATTGATTGTTTATCTGTCTAGCCCAAAAAAAGTACTCTCCATGAGGTGCAATTTTTTGTGACGGGTGAACCATCATGGAGCGATTACCTCTACCTTTATCCCTGAGATAACCAGCAGCCACTCCCAGGTAAAAAAGCATCATGGCAAACAAGAACGTTTCAGGAGGATCGATAACTTGATTATCCTGAGTAGGAATTTCGTAACTTGGAATAGTTTTTATTAATATTGGATTTTCTAAGAAAAACTCTTTACCCCCAGAATAGTCCGCACCAGGGGTCAGCACTTCAGCAAAGTCTGGCGAAAGCACATCAACAATATTTATTAACAATGGAGCTTGTGGTGTTGCAGTATATTGCAAGAAAGAATGGTGAGGAAGCAGTTGTCGAAGCTCAATCAGGTGACGATAAATTGTACTCATCGCTCCTTGATTGACTTTGTTATTCAGTCCTGCTTGATCTGCTTCATCATCAATTATCAGTACAGGTACTCCTTCCAAATTCATATTACGAAGCAGGTTGTTCAAGTGTTGCAGGTGATCGCTCTGCTTCATCACTGTTAAGAGTGCTATCTGCCTCTCGTCTTCTGGTACTGAGGGGTCTTGCCATGTGTCCAGAGTACTCTGTATATTTTGTCGTTTGTCACTTCTTGGATTTTCAAAATACTTCCATTTGCGATCGCTGCGCGTATCCAAACGCAAATCTTTTTTCAGTCTGTCGTTGGACTGCTTAAATAGGTTTGTTTTGGTTCCTCCAATTACAATTACCATTCGGTAGCCATTATCACAGGCTAAAGCTGCGACTGTTGTAAAAGACATTGTTTTACCACTTTGTACATATCCAGTGACCAATCCTGTCTTACTACCACGGGGCGATACTGGTGGTACACATCGCTGTATTACTTCGGTTGCTTCGTTGTGTATCCTTGTTTGACTCTCTTCATCAGGAAGACCAAGGTGGTTAAGCAAAGCTTGTGTTTCTTCACCAATTACGAAGAACCATAATTTGCTTGAGTCATTTGTTTGAACAGTAATTTCCATCATCTCAAGTGTTTCAGAATAATTAGACATATCTTCGCTTTCGTATATTACTAACGCTATAATATATTCGCTAGCGTGAATAGTATACGCTAGCGCTAGTAAAAATTATACTCCTATTTACCTGGAAACGGCAACATTACGCATTATGAAAAAAATTCGTTGTAATTTAAAGGATCTGATGGAAAAAAAGGATCTGTCCCAGTACCAACTGGCAAAGGAAACAAGTCTCAGTATCAATGCCATTGGCAGGCTTTACAAACAAGAGTTTGACCGGATTGACTGCAACACCGCTGAAGTTTTGTGCAACTACTTTGGCTGCGACTTATGTGAACTTTTTCCCTTAGAAGCAGTTTCTTCAAAGCGAATGTTAGATTCAGAGTTTCTTAAACGATATGCAGCTGGAGAGAGGGATTTTCCTGGGATAGACCTAAGTGAAGCTAATCTTAGCGGATTGTACCTAACAGACTTAAATCTTACTGGGGCAATACTTCGTAAAGTTATATTTCGCAAGACAAACCTAACTAATGCAAATTTGGATAAAGCGGACTTGAGAGAAACGGATTTAGAAGGGGCAATACTGAACAAAGCAACTTTGAGAACTGCAAAGCTTGGTGAAGCAAATCTGCAAGCAGCCAAGCTTACCTATACAGAACTAACTGATGCAGATCTGAGTGGAGCTTACCTGCAAAAAAGTGAGATGAGATGGGCAAACTTAAGCGGAGCAGTCTTAAAGGCAGCAAAGTTAAATAACGCACAAATACTAAGAGCAAATCTGAGGAAAGTAGACTTGACTGATGCCGAACTCAAGAAAGCTGACTTAAAGTGGGTAGACCTGAGTGAAGCAAAGTTAATTAACGCTAATCTCAGTGGTGCTGAACTAGAAGCAAATTGCTTAATAGATGCTGACATCAGCAGTGCTAACCTTAATGATGCGAATCTGACTCAAACTGACCTCAGTAGTGCCAACCTTACTCATGCCGAGCTTAAAAAAACTAACCTCAGCAGTACTAACCTCAATAATGCCAACTTAAGCTTAACTGACCTTAGCACTGCCAACTTTGATGATACATACTTAGTGGGTGCTAATTTAAGAGATTGTAACTTAGGTGGTTGCAACTTAAGTAGTATCAATTTGAGTAATGCTGACCTCAGTGGTGTAAATTTGAGAAATGCTATTCTTAGGGATGCTAACTTGAGTCGGGCTAAACTCAAATGTGCTGACCTTAAATATGCTGACCTTTTTGGGATTGATCTCAGTGGTGTTGATTTAGATGATGCTTACTTAGGAGGAGCAACAATGCCCGATGGTAGCATTCATGATGATGACATCATCAACATTTAAAAGTTATCCAACCAGCCTAGTTGCTATCTGCTGATAAATCGTTGTAGGCATCGCTTTTTTCAACAAGCCTCTATCAAGTTTGAGTTGAGTAAGCTTCTACATATTAAGCTTTTAGTAGTTGTGCTGAAGCTTTGCTAGATTTATGGTGGGTTGAAAGGTAAGGCAGAGGTCTGCCATTGTAATAGTGTATCTGTTTGTAGTTGTGACAAACAATCTGTTAACAGTGACATCATTTTGTTAAACATGACATCAATCTGTTAACAGTAACAAATAATTAGTTAATGTACAGTTAATATCCAATTCCAGGAAAATTTTCCTGGAATTCTTTCATCAAAACTCTACCTCGAGCACTCTTACCACTTCAATCTGCGGGTTATTGTCGTGGAACTGTTCGGAATAATCAGCGATCGCCACTGAATAGCCCAGCATTGTCAGAGTATTCAGGTACTTTTCTAAGGCGAAGTCTGGCAAGCCTGACATTGGCACTCTACTGGCTCCGGCAGGCTTACTAGTTAGCACCAAATCGAGTCCATCTGCCAGTTGGCGGGCATCTTCGTTATATGCCTCGTAGAAGTTGCCTACATGAGCAAGCAATATGTGTTCGGTATACTTTTGCTTCAGTTCCGTGTATCGAGCAAAGAACGGAGGCATTTGAGAAGCTTCAGGTGAAGGTTCTTCTGTTTCCTCTTCCGGCTCATGTTCTACTACCGAAGAAGTTGCAACCTCCTCCGTTGGAGCAATGGGAACTGACTTTAGCTTGCTCGGACTAGGAAATTCTAGACTGCCGTTCATCTCAATAGCGGCTACAAGTTGACAGTAATCTCCTGACTGAATCAAAACCATGGTCTGGCTTAAGTAAATTTCTATTTCCCCTTCAGCATCAGCTAGCGCCCTTAACGCCTTTTGTAGTTTGATGCCATTCACAGGAAACAGAATGTCATTACCAAAGCGCGTTAGCTCCACAGCCTCCCCACAAATTACATCGCCGTGGCAGCCGTAAACAGCGACATCGCCATTGTCGGTCATCAAGAAAACTCGCCTTTTGCTGTCGCTTACAGCAAGCATTCTCTCAACAGAGGCTAGCAAATTTTTGCAGATGCCCACCAGCTTAGTGGGAGATTTGATTGCACTAGCGAGTAGTTTGCTGATTTGCGGGAACAGCTTTACTTCTAAAACTTTGCTGCAAAACGAGTAAGCACCAATTTCAAAGCTCAAGAAATCTTGAGCGTAGTTTGCCTTACCAAACTTGATATTTATTGCACCTGTAGAACGGGACAAAATTTGGCACAGGATTTTAACACTGCCAGAATCAACAACGCCAAGAAACGGACTTCCAGTACTAGCGATAGCTGCGTAAGCTGCAACATTGCCATCTGTCGCCGTCAGCTGCACTTGAGCGCCGATGCTCTCTAACTTGATTCCACACATACAACCTTTTGTTTTATCTGTTGACATAGCGATCGCTACCTTTTGCAATGCCAATCCAAAAGCGTTAGCATCAACTGCTGCATTTCCAACTTCGGCGACAATAGCATCAGGTTCTGGGAAGCTGCTTTCATCCCCAACATTAGGCGGCGGAGGCATCAAAATAAAATGAACTACCTCTAGCTGGCTTTGCCTGAGCTAGAGGTTTCTACATCCTCTAACTTGTTTTTAGCAAAGTTGTTTTGAGATTTTTGACGCTTCTTTTCCCCCAGTTGCTTCATGCTTCCTGCTTGTTTGCAAGTGCGTGAGGTAGAGCTAGCAAGATCAGCGCCTACGAGACTGGTTCCCAATCCCGGTAGAGTACCTTTTGCCCAATAAAGCATAACTTCGGCAGCAGCAATGTCACGGTCTTGAACATATCCACAAATAGCGCACTCGTGAGTTCTGATATCAAGTGTCTTTTTATGTTGGTGTCCACACTTGGGACAGGTTTGAGAAGGTTTAAGAAGTCGTGTTGGCACTTCTACAAACACTCCACCAATCTGCTCAATTTTGTATTTGATAGTGTTGCGTAACATTCCAAAACCAACATCAAGAATAGATTTGTTTAGACCTGCTTTTTGCTTTTTGCGCTTGCCTTTTTTCGCTCTACTGGTCATGTTTCTGACTTCTAGTTTTTCAGTCGCCACCATGCTATTACTGCTAGTGATTTGTGCAGCGACTTGATGTACCCAGTTCTGGCGTTGACTAGCGACTTTTGAGTCAGCTTACAAACCGAAGCTTGAGCTTTTTTAAACCGCCTAGAAGCTTTAATTTTCTTTTTTATATTTGGCGCACGTTTGCGTCGTTTATCCTTAGATGCTTTTTTGATTAGATGTTCTGCATTCCTCAAAAACTTAGGAGCATCTATTTGTTTATGATTTTCACCGTCAGTGATCGATAATGCAGATTTACACCCTAAGTCAATACCAACAGCGCTAATGGGTAAAGTTTTTGGCTGTAAAATTTGGTCTAATACGTTGACAGTAATTGAGGCATACCATTTACTATTGCGATAAAGAATAGTGCAAGTAGTTGGTTTACCCCAATATTTAGCCTGACCACGCATCTGAATACGCCCAATTTTAGATAAATTGAGATACCCGTTCTCACCTAATGACTCTACCTTAAAACCTGCACAGTCTGGATAAGTCCAACCTGAATAATGCCTAATTGATTTAAATCTAGGACGCTTACCAAGTCCTTTTAACCAACGCTCAAAAGCAAAATAAACACGTTTTAAAGTCGCTTGCAGAGCATGACTAGGAAGTTCTTTGTACTCTATCCAAACCTCTTTAAACGCAGGTAAACAATTCTGTTGCTCAAAATAATTAACACGATGATTGAACTTTTTGTATTGAGTAAATCGGTTATTTACTGCGGCGTTATACAAGTTCTTGTGGAGCTTTCGGTGATACCGCAAAATTGATTTAGTTTTCTCATTTGGGTACAACCGAAAAGTCATTCGTCTTGTTGCCACAGTACGTTTTTGTTTCCTCCAAAAATTTGGTCTAGCTCGTATTATGTTGTTTCAAGTGGTGGCGCATCGATTAATAAATTAAAAGAATATATTAAAGAGCAAGATGTACCAACTGAATAAATATGGATTGGTTATTTCCACTTCGTTTCAATAACCCACTCTGATCCCTACCTTACGAGTACGTTGAAGGTAGGGACTGCCGCGATACGTTCAAAGTCGCTATTTTCAGGCGTCTTTCTTTTGAGCAACAAACAATCTCGTCCCAGGCTATCTGTCGTGGTACAAATTTCTATCTGAGTCGTCCACGACTGCCACTTGAGGCACAGCTTTCGTAAGCTTTCTGAAAGCGCTATAAATTTCAGTGGCTTGTGCCCGACAGTAAGCGGCACAGAGCAAATAAAATTCTGGTTCCACAAACTCAAATGCTCTGCCGTGATAACCATTTCGGTCGCAGTGATGATCGCTTACTGCAACCTATGAAGCAATGGCGATCGCTTTACAAAAATCATTAATGTTGACCGAACAAATCTGTGTTAACTTGGACGTGTAAATCATCGGATTCTTTCTCTTCAACAAGAGTCTGAACTTCGGTGGTTTGAGGTTCTCCGCAAAGGGTGGTTCCGGCGCGGACTGAAGGCGGGAGTAATCCCGCCTTTTGAATTTTCAAGATTTGAGGCAGTGCTATTAATGTTCTGCTGTTTCTTGCATTTAGGCATACCTGCTTTCTCTTCAGAAATAATTTCCTTGTGAAAAACCACCAGATGCCGCTATAAGCAGTGTCTGGTGAAATAAATAGGTCAAAGCAAACCCGCAGATTGCTATCACTTATGAGCTTGGCGCATTTTCTGTTCAGCTTCTTCGAGGTGTCTTAGAGAGTGTTTATAAATAAAAAATAAACAGCACCATAGTCATTGCCCAGGACAGGTATTTTAAAAGAGACAGTCATAATATTTGAATCGGGTAAAATGGG
>NZ_JBALFV010000105.1:0-56768 GCF_036916735.1 Nostoc sp. | reverse complement strand
GACGAGTCTTTGATACTCGTGAATGAGTCTTTAATACTCGCCGACGAGTCTTTGATACTCGTGAATGAGTCTTTAATACTCGCCGACGAGTCTTTAAACTCCACTCTTTTGCCCTCCTACCCTCTGCTCAAGAACTGCTCCTGTTTTCTCCCTCCACTCTTCAAGTGCATCTAGTTGAAACAGGAGTAGTTCAATACCGTAATATTTGTTTGTCCGCCCCACTGGTTTCATACCCAATCGTTCTGTTACACGGATTGAGGCATGATTTTCTGGCTTCACTACGGCATAAATTACTGGCAAGTTCAAAACATTAAATCCGTAGTTGAGCATAACTTGTCCTGCTTCTGTTGCATACCCTTTACGCCAAGAAGCTTGCCTCAAGTGCCAGCCTACCTCATAATCTTGAGTAGGTAAACCATTGTTGTCGGGCAATTGTAACAGAAGGATAGTTCCTACAATTGTTGTAGTTTCCTTTTCGACAATTGCCCAAGATCCAGTACCATTGTTGCGTCGGTGCGCTCGCTCGATACCTTCAATTAAACGCTGACGCTGTGACTCAACACTTGTAACCAGAGAAGCTTTACCAAGAAAGTGCGTAACTTTGGGGTCATTATAAATTACAAACGCTTGTTCGGCATCGCGTTCGGGTATCCAACTGCGAATAATCAAGCGTTCGGTTTCCAAAAGATTTGTCATCTTGCTTTTGGCTAAAATAAATCACCATTCTGCAAAATACTAAGATACTTATGGTTGAGCAGTCAAAAGTTTTGTAGACAATTACACAAATCAAATATGGCGATCGCTATGCTATGAGCAATTATCCAGAAGTTCAACTACTGTTGGCTATGCGATTGCAAATTCTGAATCTTTCCGCAGTTCTTCAGACCGGAACCCTAAGACAATCCGATCCTTTGTGATACCTGCTTTTACTAATTCTGTTGCTACCCCCTCTTCAGTGCCATCACGTTGAATCCAAATTTTGCCATCAATAATATCAATGTGAATCAGACAGCCGTGAACGCGGCGAGTCACAGTAGGAGATAAATCATATGCTGGTTCTCTTCCCAAAATCATCAACAAGTAACGGTCTTGTTCGCTGTCGAAAACTGTTTCAAATTGAATATTGCCAATGCTGAAGGGGATTTTTGTATGCTCAATCAGAATATTCCGAATTAATTGCCTGTACTGCTCCAAGGTATCCATCTGAAAATAACCTCTTGCTCTAGTTGAAATACAACGATATGCACTTTGTAATCCTCTATCAAAAGTTTAGCAATTGGTTCATCAAAGATATCGGCGTATACTTCGTCACGAACAGCGAGATAGAGGACTCGTTCAGGATTGGTTCTAGTCATCACAGAGCGGTATGCAAGATACTGTCCCAGCGCGTGTTCGATATCAGTCATGTCCGATACACTGCGAAACGTTTTAATCTCAACGGCTATCCACTGGCCTTCCTTTTGGGCAGCAATCAATTTCTCTGCACCCAGGTCAACATACATATCTCTTTTTCCCCACTTCAGATGAAATGGATCGTCGGTAATCGTCCAGCCATCTTTAATCAGGGCATTTTTGACGTTTTCGTGGTAACGGTCTCTAACTGGCATAAATTACTCGAATTACGAATTAGTACCTTCGACTTTTGCCACTTCCAGCATTGTTTTTAAAACCGAATCTGGATTGAGACTAATTGAGTCAATTCCTTGCTCAACTAAAAACTGGGCAAATTCTGGATAGTCGCTGGGTGCTTGTCCACAAATGCCGATTTTGCGATCACATTTTTTCGCCGCTTCTATGGCCATTTTTACCATTCGTTTCACAGCTAGACTGCGTTCATCAAACAATCTCGCTACCAAGGCTGAATCTCTATCTATCCCCAATGTCAGTTGAGTTAAATCATTAGAACCAATCGAGAAGCCGTCAAATACCTCAGCAAATTCCTCAGCCAAAATAACATTACTGGGTAACTCGCACATCACATAAACCTGCAAGTCGTTAACACCTTGCTTTAAACCATTTTTTGCCATCTCTGCTAAAACCAAACGCCCTTCATCAGGAGTGCGACAAAACGGAATCATCGGGATAACATTCGTCAAACCCATTTCTTCCCTTACCCGCCTGATGGCATGACATTCCAGGGCAAAAGCTTCTCTGTAGCCTTCATCATAATAACGCGCCGCCCCCCGCCAACCCAGCATTGGGTTTTCTTCATGGGGTTCAAACTGTCGCCCACCTAATAAATTGGCATATTCATTACTCTTAAAATCTGACATTCGCACAATCACTGCTTTGGGATAAAATGCCGCAGCAATTCTACCTATTCCTTGGGCTAATTTATTTACAAAATATTGGGGTTTATCGTCGTAAAGTGCAGTAATTTCAGCAATTTTAGTTTTGGCAAATTCATCTTTTAATAAATCATAGTGGAGCAATGCCATTGGATGAATTTGAATTTGGTTAGCGATGATAAATTCTGTCCTTGCTAAACCCACCCCATCGTTAGGAATTGCTGATAAACTCAATGCTTCTTGAGGATTACCGACATTCATTAAAATTTGAGTCCGAGTACGGGGTAAGTTCTCTAAAGGAACTTCTTCCACTTCGAAAGGTAATAAGCCTGCATAAACTTTTCCTTCTTCTCCTTCAGCGCAAGAAATTGTTACCTCTTGACCAAGTTTTAAGATTTCTGTAGCATTGCCGCATCCCACGATCGCAGGTACACCTAATTCTCGCGCAATAATTGCTGCATGACATGTCCTGCCCCCAGAATTAGTAACAATTGCACTAGCGCGTTTCATAATTGGTTCCCAATCCGGGTCAGTTCTCTCTGTCACCAAAACTTCTCCGGCTTGGAACTGGTCTAGTTTGTGAACATCTAAAATTAGCCGTGCTTTCCCTTGACTAATCGCTTCTCCAATCGCCCGCCCCGTAACAAGAGGGATTAGGGATTGGTAATCAGGAAGTGAGGAGTAGGAAGATTTTTCCCCATTCCCTATACTTCGGCTTCGCTCAGTACAAGTTCCCCATTCCCTATTCCCCAATACCAACCGATAACTCCGCAACACATTTCCCGTCTTCTGCGACTGCACCGTTTCGGGACGCGCTTGCACAATAAAAAGTTGATTTGTAATTCCATCTTTTGCCCACTCAATATCCATTGGAGTAAAAACACCGTGGACTTGAGAATAATGGTCTTCAATTAAACACGCCCAAGTTCCTAGTTGTAAAATCTCTTCGTCACTCAGGGCAAATTTACCTCTTTCGCTGGGTGAAACAGAGACATTTTTTGTAAATTTTGAGCCGTCATCATAAATCATTTTCAGTTCTTTACTGCCCAATTTTTTGTCGATAATTGGGCAAAAACCAGCTTTTAAAGTTGGTTTAAAAACATAATATTCATCTGGATTTACAGACCCTTGAACAACGTTTTCACCTAAACCGTAGGCGGCTGTAATCAGTGCAGCATCCTTAAATCCGGTTTCTGTATCAATGGAGAACATTACCCCAGAGGTTGCTAAGTCAGAGCGCACCATTTTTTGCACACCTACAGCTAGAGCAATGCTAAAGTGGTCAAATCCCTTGGTGTGACGATAAGAAATGGCGCGATCTGTGAATATGGAAGCAAAGCATTTATGACAAGCTGCTAAAACTCCTTCAGTGCCGACAACGTTAAGGTAAGTTTCCTGCTGTCCAGCAAAACTAGCATCTGGAAGGTCTTCGGCGGTGGCGCTAGAACGGACTGCAACATCTGTCTCTGCATTGTATCGTTCACAAAGACTCTGGTAAGCTTTAGCGATCGCCTCCCGCAATTCTACAGGAAATGGGGTGTGGATTAATAGCGATCGCGCTTTTTTTCCCCGTTCTCGTAAATTATTGACATCCTCAACATCCAAGTCAGCAAATAGTTTGCGTAGCTTTGCTTCTAAAAGAGCCGATTTAATAAAATAACGATAAGCGTAAGCAGTAGTGGCGAATCCAGTGGGAACGTTAATACCTTTCGGCGTTAGCTGTTGAATCATTTCGCCCAGTGAGGCATTTTTACCACCAACTACGGGAATATCAGCAATACCAACTTCATCAAACCACAAGATGAGCGATCGCTCTTGAGAAGATTGAGATAATGTGCTTTTAGATACTATAGTCATAATTACCTTTTAAGTTTATGCTCAGTTTGTCAGCGCCTAACCGCTAGTACCGCAAGGCGGAAATCAAAAGTTAAAATTCATAAGTCAAAAGTATTATATAATTTAAGCTATTTAACAATTTTTAACTTAGTTTATGGGTTAGTATAATTTTCGACTTGATACCCAATTCCCAATACTTTGGCTTACCTCGGCTTACTTCGACTACGCCCCTCGGCTTTGCTTGGGCTGAACTTAGTACAAGTCGCTCGGCACAAGTGCGAGAGTACAAGTCTTTAATCCCCAGCGCTGCACTGAGTTTCGACTTTGCAAAAATCGAGTTTCGGCTACGCGGTAATTGAGTTTCGGCTACGCGGTAATCGAGCGGAGTCGAGATTCAACTGCGGCCAAGTTGAGATTCAACTACCGCTTGTCGTACCTCTTTGGGGAAGCAAGCTACGCAAAGCGTCTCGTTGGCGCAGCCTCTCGTAGAGAAGAGAAGTGTCTCCAGTCCCCTTTACTGGTTGCTCTTCTATTTACACCGTGGTGTACTAGTATATTTTTCCTATATTCAATTTTAGATATTACAGCTAGTGGCATGATTTTGAATTGTGCAATTAAATACCAAACTATAGTTCATATAAGACTCATATTTGATTTTTGAAAAAACTCAGTACACCTTTATTCCTTCTTCCCAGTCTCTACAAGTAATTTAGGAATCAAATCGGATTGCTATAAATAACAATTATTCTGGATAATAGCTGTATCATAATATCGGATGCAATGCATAATGGCGCAACTAGAACGACTGCTGAAAATGGCAGAAGATGAGCTAACTGAGTACAGCACTGATGCCCGCAAAATTGAAAAACTACGGCGCAAAATAGGTTTGTCGGTATCCGCAGCCGAACAGCGACAAGTCAAAGAGGCATTACTCGCTACTAAGCAATCTTCTAATATGATTACTCAAATTGTGGAAGAACAAAGGCAAACAGCAGCTTTACCATTTTGGGGAATTGCTGGATTGGGTTTATTATTCGGAATTTCTTTAAATCAACCCATCTGTTTGTTAGCTGCTATAGTTGGAACTGTATTAGCTTTTAGGATTCAAAAATGGGGTTGGCAATTGCAGGCAAGTCGTCTATTGTTACAAACATTGGAAGATATTGAAGCGCGTATTGCCCAACCGAATAAGTAATAAAACAGATCCATTTTATAGAGAAAATCTCTCTATTTGTATTTTAATATACAAATTCATCAACTACTCACTTGATTGACACCTCGTAATTACTTAACAATTCCTTTAGAATCACCATAGCAAAAAAAATTAGATATTGGATTTGATTCAGATATTTATTTATTGAAAGCGACGGGAAACTCCATCCCCGGATTTTGTCTTGCTACGCACTCCGTGGGTGGATGAGGTTGTTCTCCCTGTCGCTTGGGGCAAGCAGGGCAGTGGCCAAACAGGTAGTTTCTTCTCCATGCCCCATGCCCAAAAACTCTAGAGAGCAAGTGGCGTGAAGTTTTTCATTCTTATTGCCTCTTCACAAAAATTGTGTAACTAGGTAGATGTGAGGCATCTGTTTGAGTTTTTACAAGTCGCCAGTCAATATCTATATATAAATGCTCAAACACTTGAGAAGGTGCTAAATATGGTTTTTGAAACTCATTAGCATTATTTATCTCTATATTTCCTAATTTGAGGGCTTTAGGCAAAGCCTCTTTTGCAGCATTCAGTTTGACTTTAGTATTAACTACATTAGTAAACCAGTTGTAGACTGATTCTAACGTTAGAGGAATTTCTCTATTTTTAAAAGCCTGAAATCTATCAATGTTTTGAAGATCCCATTTACCATTTTGAACTCCATATTTTTGGAGTATCATGAAATCATAAGCTGGTAATTTTAATTGAAAATTATCGGATAAAGACGAATCTTTTCCCAGTATATACCGAGCTATACTCGCACAGTAACCATCATGCTGGAAAATTTGGAAGGACTGCTCTTGTATTCTTTGCGGTAAACTTTCATGAAACGATATGGTAGACCAGATTGGTGTCCAAACACCCACTAAAAGCCGTAATTGCTCTGTAACACTAACAACAGGATTGTATTGATTTAACTTGATAAAATAGGGAAGTAATTCAGTTTTATAAAAATTCATTTCGGCATTTAAACTTTCTAGTTCCCGACCTTGAACTCTTGCTAAAATTTCTTTTTTGACTTTTAGTGTTTTTTTAGCACTTAATTTATCTTTTAATAAGAGGTCGAGCATTACTATTTACCTTTTTCTAATTTTTTTAGATGACTTGGTTAAGAATTAAAAACTGGTGAGTTTAGTGCTCATAAAGGTTTATGCATCCTTTACTTTTGTAAAAGGTAGAGCCTCTTAGCTCCTCCTTTTGACAGTTATTAGGTATTTATGTGCTTGATATTATCTATATTTTATTTATTCAGAAAATGGTGTGATCCAGATCACTGTAAATTAATACACTATGGCAGATACTGCGATTCAACACCCTTATTTGTGTATTTTTTGTTACTTTAAATTTATAAATAATGAAAAGTGAAGAATCAAAATTTTAATCCTTCACTCTTCATTACTCATTCGATATTTCTACGATTCTCTTCCCGATGCCCAGGTATCACGCCATTTTACAGTGCCTTCTTTGGCAATCACCCAGCGACGATTTACTAGATTTTCGCGCAGAGGCGATCGCCCTTCCCGCCACATGGCATATTTGTAAGCTATGAGATTTCCGGCACTTTCATCAAAGGGAATCTCAGCAAACCAAGTATTAGTGTTGATGTACTCTAGGGGATAGGCTTTGCCTATATCCCAGTTACCTAACTCTGGGCAATCTCCTGTCACCACAATGATTTCACCAGGTTTGGTTTCCACACCATTGAGTTGGACGCGGACAATTGTTTGTGCTTTGATCCGTTCGCCAACGTGGCTGAAAACAATCACTCCCCTTTCTTCTAGTACTAAGTTATAAATCTTGCCATCTTTTACCTCATACTTGTTGCGAGTTATCACGCAGGTATGTTCTCCATCGGGCAATTCTGTTTCTACTTCTGGTAAAGTAACTTCTCCTCCCCGGTTTAAAGCTACAAAACACACAGAGTCACGATAACGGCGTACAAAGCAGTAAACATCCGCTGTTAAGTATTTTTGCCAATGGCTACCCATTGATACGGCTGGATTCAGTCGCCGTAAGCCAGACAGCAGTCTGACACAACGATAAATCTCACTCTCAGTATCCCAATTTTCCATCATTGGGCGGTTATAGGGGTCGTTACCGCCATCAGTATCGTTATGCAGATATTGTTCTGTGCCGTAATATATGCAGGGAATACCGCGACAGGTCATAATTAAGGCGATCGCAACCTTCAGCATCGCTGGATCGGGGTTTAGCGATTGGAAACGGCACATATCATGGTTATCGATGAAGGTAACTAGCTCTGTTGCCCCTTTATAGCGATAATCTTGATCGAAAATGTATTGAATCGTTTGGAATCCCATTTCTGAACCTTGTCCCAGTGCAGCTCGAATTGCTACACACAGTCCAAAGTCTAGAAGTGTCATACCTGAGTGGTTAACAAATTCTACTGAGCGCTCGTCAGTCGGATTACTATAAATCCATTCACCAAAAATAAATACATCTGGTTTGTGATTCGTCATCTCGCCGGTGAATTCTTGCCAAAACCAAATCGGCATGTGCTTGACAGTATCCACCCGCAGTGCATCTACACCCCGGTCTAGCCATTGTTTAATGGCTGACTTGATATAGTCTCGATATTCAGTATTATTTTCATTGAAAGTTGCTAGACCAGATAATTCACAGTTCTGCACTTGCCATTCGTCTTCCCAGTTTTGCACTTCGCCATAGTGGTGATACCAATTATTAGCATCATCATTGAAGTCAGCAATTTTGACACCATCATCATACAATTCACCTTTGCTACCGCTAGTATCAGGTGTACTATGGTTGCAGACAATATCCAGCACTAGCTTCATATTGCGCTTGTGCAGTTCTGTAATTAACCGATCAAAGGTTGTATTTTTTTCTTCTTGAGTAGCGTTTAAAGAAGGGTTTTCTCCGTCAGCAATGTATCGAGGATTAAGCCGTTTAAAGTCTTTTGTCCAATAGCCATGTATTGCTGCATTGCCAACAAATAACTCTTCAACCTGCTCGAATAGTGGAGTTAGCCAAAGAGCAGTAACTCCCATATTTTTGAGATAATCTAATTTATCGATGACACCTTGCAAGTCGCCACCCCAGTACTTACCCCAATCTTGTCTAGTTGGATCGTACAGTTCCGAGTTTGCACCTTCGCTGTTTTCTGCATCGCCATCATAAAAGCGATCAACTACGAGAAAATAAATTGTTTCCTGACGAAATTCAATATCTCTGGTGTAAAGGAACTCTAAAGCAATCTCAATATCTAACTGTGGTTCTTGTATAAGAGCTTCTACATTTTCCTTTGCCGGATCTACTTTATATTGCTCTGGTGAAAACTGAGATGGTGGGGTTTGTACCATAAAAAACTCAAAATTTCATGTAATTCACACTTGTAGAACCAACAGTACAACGTTTCGAGTATTGTCTGCTACTACAAATTTTGGCATTGTGACATCCTGCCTATGGTGTATGTATCTATCGCTAGCTAGTTTATAATTCTATCGATAGATATAATTCATCTGCTGGAGGATAAACATAAAAGGACATAGCAGTTATTTACGATAATTGCTCGGTTACAAAAATTTACAATATTTAATTAGATTGACTTGCGGTAAATATTGAGCCTAGCTCGTGTTTAAGTGTATATTCGAGAACATATTTTAGAATACCTCAACTCCTGGGAAATTAGTTGTAAACAAGCTTTTGTTACACCCAATCAATACTGAGTCAACCACGTATAAGCCAACTTTTTCTCTAGAAGATTCGCTCCATTAGTAAACTGACCATTGTCACTTTCAATCTGTTATTACTATCAAGGAATTAATTCAGGTAGCATTTATGACCAAATATGACAAGGTTTTTAACTCACCAAAGACATCAGAGGAATCACTGAGTCCAGAGGAAGCAGTGGCGGCGATCGCAACTGTCACTGCGATCGCTGATTCATTGATTGAAGATGTCGATGCAGAAAGTTTAGCGGGTATCCTCTGGGAATTTGAGGTTTTTGAAGAATACTCAGAAGATGAAATTGTAGAAATTGTTGATAGACTCATCTTCATTGCAGAAGAAGAGGGAATCGGGGCTTTGTTTAATACTGCCAAAGTATCTCTCTCAGATGAATTAGTACTGGATGGTTTTGCAGCTGGGGTAATAGTGCTTTTAGACGATGATCTCGCCATTCCCAAACCAAAACAAGCTTACCTCAAAAAGCTACAAGCAGCCTTGGAACTTGAGGATGAAGAAGCAGAGGAAATCATTAAGGAGGTAATTGCAGCCTTTAAGGAAGCAGAAAATGAAGAATATATAGACGATGAAGATGAGACAGTAGTCATCGAAGATTTTAGCGAACAGACATATCAATCTCCTTTAGGTAATTTTACCGTACCGATTCCCGTTGATCCGCAGCAGGGCGGTAGAATTCAAAGTCAGGAAGGAGTAGTTGGCTTTTCTGATGACATCGGTACTCTGCTAAGAATCGATTATTATCCTTTCCCTTTGGAACAATTAGATGAACTGGAGTCTGTTGGACAAGAAGAATATTTAGAAACAATTTTAGTAGACAAGTATGTACCGCAGGCGATTTTTGCCAATGTCCCAGATGCTTCTGTGGAGTATACCGAATATCTGAAAGATACTTTGCGAGGTGCTTACTATGTATTAATTGATATGCCCAAAGGTTCCACGATTTCTAAGCAAGAAAATAATGGAACTGCTATGAGATTAGATGCGTACCGGGGGCTGCTCACCTTTATCAGGGGTGAATTTTTGTATATAGTTAGTAGTCAGCACAGCTTTACTAACGGCGAAACTCCCGATTCTATTGAAGAAGAAGCTGAAGATATTAAGGAGAGTATTTTAGAGTTTGTTGAGACTATAGAGTTCACTTAGTACAGCTTTAGGTAAAAGCGTAGCGTTTTGAATGCAACCCGATGCATTAACAATGCAAGCCAACGCATTAACAATGCATACCAACGCATTAACAATGCATACCAACGCATTAACAATGCAAACCGACGCATTAGGATTGCGGAGTATTGCAAAATTTAATTCGCTACGAATTATAGATGCAGTGCAATATGCAGACAATGCCATCGCTAAATGTCTCAAACCGATTCAGGCTGATTAATGACTTCTCATTGCTCTCCCTTCCAGCGCTCTGTGCCATAGATAAACTGGGATTGCTCTCCCAAGGCTTGACCGTGTTTCCATAGCCGCATTCCCAACGCCAGTTGATCGCCTTCCCAGGCAAAGAGTGCTTCCGAGACATTCTGATGATCCCTCAGAGCATCGACGAGCGCGAGCGCGTTTGCTGCCGCTTTTGAGGTACTTGCTGCGGTGTGTGGGCGGGGGATGAACGCTGCATCTCCCACTAAGGCAATGCGATCAAAAGCCATTTGGGGTACACCCAGATCCAAAATGGCTTGCACAAACGGTTCTTTTGTTGCTGCCACTAGCTTTTGAAACGGAGTAACTAAGACTCGGTTTGCATACGATCGCATCTCTTGTTCTACAGATGGCGCGATCAGACCGGGTGGAATCGAGAAATCTCGACGCTTGCCGTGCTTATCAGTCAGAATGTGCGGCAATTCAGTTGTTTGATCGTAATTGACATACCACACCCAATTAAAGCGACGTTCTCCCGGCACAAGCGATTCATTCTCGCCTGGAATGACGTATTGCAGGATGTGTGAATTGGGAAACTGATAGAACACAAAGCGCTCGGTAAAAATGGCAGCCGTTTCTGGGTCTAGTTCCCATTCATCGACTAAGCCGCGATAACCAACATAGCCTGCATACTGGGGCGTGTAGCTAGGCAGCAGCAATTGGCGGATGGTGGAATTCGGCCCATCGGCTCCTACCAATAAATCGCCTGTCTCACGCGTACCATCCCCAAAGATGGCTGTCACCTGATTGGCGTTTTGCTCAATCTGGCTCAAGCATTTCCCTTGATGGTAATGCTCATCTGGAAACTGCCGCCGCATCGAAGCGTAGAGCAAGTTCCAGGAGGTCAAGGTTTGACGCATCGGCATTCGTTGAATGCTGCCATTTTGCTTCAAGTAATAGCGCTCTTGCGCCACGACACCCAGGTTGTCCTGGAGAATGCCTGCACGTTGAAACGCTTCAATCACATCAAGCTGGAGCACAATGCCGCCGCCGCGACTGTCGAGCGTATGAGCCGATCGCTCATAAATATCGACCTGCCAACCAATTGATCGCAACAGGGTTCCCGTAAATAGCCCCGCCAGCGAGCCACCGATGACAATGGCACGACGATCAGTAGCGTTCATCTGTTTTCCTCCAGATATTGATGCACAAACGTAACTGCCATCGCCCCTTCTCCCACAGCAGAAGCGACACGCTTGACTGAGCCGTGGCGCACATCTCCTGCGGCAAACGAGCCAGGAACACTGGTTTCTAAGAAGAACGAATCGTATTCACGAAATTTTGGCTGTGTCACCCAACCAAGTCGTTGAGCAATTTCTCGAATCGAAGGCGAGAAGAGTTGCGTGCCATCTGGAAACTCAATTATTGGCAATCGGAGATCGCTTAGGGCTGAAAACCCTAGTTCGCGATCGCAGTCTTGATCATTTGTAAGTTCAATCCAATCAAATTCCACCACACTGCGATTCAGGAAGTCTCGAATTTTATAGGCTTCTGCTGAATTCGGTAAACCATAGAGCCGAACTTTTGCAGCAGATTGTCCAGTTGTATCGTTCATCATTGTTTTATGATTATTGATTAGGACTTACGCACACTCTACGAATACTTGGCGCTCTTGGCGTCTTGGCGGTTCGATAAATTAAGCTTTTTAGCAATTTTTGCGTAAGTCCTGTTGATTTGAGTTGTGATTGCAACGGGCGTGATTAAGCGGTTGCTAATTCATTCACTGCTTGGTGCAAAGCTGCCAGAAAGACTTCAACTGATTGCGCTCCAGATATGATTTCTCGACCAATGCAAATGGTCGGAACACTATGAATTCCTTGGGCGTAGGCGTAGCCCGCACTTCGACTGCGCCCTTCTCTACGAGAGGCTTCGCCAACGGCTACGCTCAGGACAGGCTCAGTGACCGTCGTAGACATCGCCTGTTGTTCCAAGTCTTTGACTTCTTGAATTCCTGCTTCTGACTCCAGAAACGCCTTCACTTGAGCAGCATCAATCCCGATCTCTGCTGCCAAAGTTGCTAGAGTCTCAACATCGCCAATGTTTCGACCTTCTGTGAAATAGGCATTGAGAATGCGGACAGCCATCTGTGTCGCTTTGCCCTGATTGCCTGCAAACCAGGTCAATCGATGTGCTTTCAGGGTGTTGGGTGTGACAGTCATCAGGTCGTAGCGGAAGTTAATATTATCAGCTTGTGTTGCCTGCACCGTTTTTGCGTCCAACCCTTGCGAGTATTCCCAACTGCCAAATTTGCGAGTGCGATAGGCTTTGCGATCCATTCCGGCTTCTGGCATTTGCGGATTTAGCTCAAAGGGAAACCAGAGGTATTCAATCTCAACAGCAGAATTTAGTTGCGCGATCGCTTGATTCAACCGCGTTTCTGCCACTAAACACCAAGGACAAATGAAATCAGAAGTAATTGCGATCGTCAGTGTCATCGTTGCCTCCTTTGAGACTGTTCTGCAACTGTTGATAGTTTCACTTTAATTTCATTTGAAAAGAATGTTAATCTACTAAATACGCTAAACACCTTTGCGTTTTTTGCAAGAATCAGTTTAGGGGGGATGCGATGGATCAACTGGCAGCGATGCGATCGTTTGTCAAAGTCGTAGAAACTGGTGGCTTTTCGGAAACTGCACGGCAATTAGGTTTAGCCGTCTCCTCGGTGACGCGCCAAATCAATTCCCTGGAAGCGATGCTGAACACTCAGTTACTCAACCGCTCCACGCGTAGCATCACGCTCACACTACAGGGGCAGAAGTATTACAACAAAGCCGTACAAATTCTGCAAAATGTGGAAGAAGCCAACATTTGTGTTATGGAACAGGGTGATATTCCACACGGTACTTTGCGAATCAGTCTGCCTGTGACTTTTGGGCGGCTGCACATTGCTCCAATTCTGAGCGATTTTCTGATTCAGTACCCAGAAGTGAAACTTGATTTACAACTGAGCGATGGACTGGCAAACCTGGCAGAAGCCGATCTAGATTTGGTCATCCGCATCAGCAACCTTGATCGTTCCAATGCCAATCTAATGGTTCGTAAACTGGCGACCTACGATCGTCTAGTCTGCGGTAGCCCAGCCTATTTTAAGCAACATGGTAAACCGAGTCATCCCAACGATTTAACTCAGCACAATTGTTTGCTGTTTGCTTATTCCACAAATCATCAAATCTGGCGCTTCCAGCGTGAGACAGAAGTGTGTGAAGTCAAAGTGAGTGGATCTCTAGTGGCAAACCACTCAGAGATGCTGCGTCAAGTTTGTTTAGATGGCAGTGGTTTAATCTTGATGCCAACCTGGTTGATCGGCGAAGATATTAAAGCTGGACGATTGCAGGCAGTGTTGTCTGATTTTCAAATTTCTCCACAAACTGATCCAGATACAGGTGTTTATGCATTGTATTTACCCAATCGTAAGCACTCGCTACGTGTTCAAGTTTTCATGGATTTCCTGATTCAGCAATTTGGCAATCCGCCCTACTGGGAGACAGAAAGTTAGGCTTGTGGCACTTTCCACTCAGACGGTTGATTTGAGCATCCTTGTACTCCCCCAATCATTAGGTACGCCCGTTCTCAATTCAGTGTCCATGACTCATCAACTCATCTGATGTACATTTGGTAAGGGCGATGTCTGACGACAAGCCCGGAGAAGACAAGAAGTCTCCGGCTCCGCAGTTAGTGTCTACACTTGTAATTTTCATGACAATAACCCTGCTGAACAATCGCTATCAAGTTATTCAAGTAATCGGTGCTGGTGGGTTTGGTGAAACCTTTCTGGCAGAAGATGTCCATATGCCTTCTCGCCGTCGCTGTGTAATTAAGCAACTCAAACCGATAACCAATAATGACCCGCAAACCTACCAACTTATCCAACAGCGCTTTGAACGGGAAGCAGCAACCTTGGAGTTTTTGGGTGAAAGTAGTCATCAAATTCCGAAACTCTACGCCTACTTTTCTGAAAACGGGCAATTTTACCTTGTCCAAGAATGGATTCACGGGCAAACCCTGACAAAAATTGTCGAAGCCAAAGGATTTGAGAGTGAAACTGCTGTTCGGCAAATTCTCTTGAGTCTGCTTTGGGTCTTGGATTATGTCCACAGCAAAGGCATTATTCACCGAGATATCAAGCCAGATAATATCATTCTCCGTTCTGTTGATGGCAAGCCTGTTTTAATTGATTTTGGTGCAGTCAAAGAAACAATCCGTTCAATGGTGAATTCTCCAGGATACCCCACGCGATCGCTTGTCATTGGTACACCTGGGTATATGCCTAGCGAGCAAGCCGTTGGCCGTCCAGTTTACGCCACTGATATCTACAGCTTAGGTTTAACGGCAATTTATCTGCTGACTGGTAAACACCCCCAAGAATTACCAACCGATCTCAAAACTGGAGAAATACTTTGGCAAGATCGCGCCCCTCATGTCTCTTCCCAATTGGCGGCGGTACTCAATCAAGCAATTAAGCCTCATGCTGGCGATCGCTACAGCACTGCCAGTAAGATGCTATATGCCTTGCAGTCAGATGCAAATACTTCCACAGTAAGTTTTTCTCCCACTGCTACATCAACTCGACAAACCCAACCATTATATTCCTCGCAAAAAAATTCTGCGATCGCACGGTCTTCCTCTGATGGAAACTGGCAAAAACCCGCTGTGATTGTTGGTAGTTTGCTGATCGGTGGCTTGCTTGGTGCAGTAGCAATTTCTAACATCACTCGTCAGCAACAACCAGAAACAACCATTGCCACAAATCCCACCCCATCGCCAGAATCTTTGCCTTCCACTGCTGCATCTCCCAATTTGCGTGTTTCTTCGCAAACTTCTCCAGTTCCAGTTCTACGGACGTCACGACCAAAACAGCCAGTAATTCCCGATCCTTTGCCAACCTCTAATCCTCCAGTTGTATCCATACCACAGCCTGAACCAGAGACTATAACTTCAGATAATTCAGCACCATTAGCAGTATCCACACCACAGCCAGAACCAAAGAATGAGGCGATGCCTGCGGGGGGCAATGCCAACGCACCTGCCACGCCAAAAGCGCGTTCCAGTCCACAAAACAACGATCAACCGCCCAGTAAGTTAGCTACCACTAGCAGTAGGCAAAACGTTCCCGCTTTTCCTACAGGTACACCAAGAAGCGCCGTAGAAGCTACCCTCGGCAAACCAAATCAAGATTTAAGAGGTGCATGGGGCAAAACCCGTGCTGTAGTTTACAAACTAGTGCCAAACAAAATTGACCTTGGCTACTTATTTGATCGTAATTCTAAAGTGCTGCGTCAAACTGAGGTATCTTTTGCCCAATCGGTAGACCCGCAGGTAATGGAAGCTACCTTGAATGGAATGTTAGATGGGCAAGCCACTGAAGATATTAAGCACGGACTCAAACAGGTACAACAGCGTCAATCTGATAATTTTAGTTTTAATAATGGCTCAATCAAGGGTCAAATTATCCGTCAACAATGTGATTTTATTTACATTAGCATTTGGGATATAAATTTACATGATTTTGTTAGTCCATCAGCAGCCAAACAGTGTTAATAGCTTACTTGTTCGCTACTCCATAGATTGGGCAACGATGTAGAAAGGAAAAATTGTAAATGAGTGAATATATAGAAACAGTAATTGTCGGAGGTGGACAAGCTGGGCTTTCAATTAGCTACTACTTGACCCAGCAAGCTTGTCAACATATTGTTCTTGAGCAATCACCTCAAGCAAGTAATGCTTGGCGCAATCAGCGTTGGGACTCTTTTACCCTGGTGACCCCCAATTGGCAGATTCGACTACCAGGAGCAGAATATCAAGGCCACGAGCCAGATGGTTTCATGACCCGTAACGAAATCGTAACTTACTTAGAGCGATACGTGGAGCGCTTCAACCTACCTGTGCGTTATGGTATCCAAGTCACAGCAGTAGAACAAAATTTTACAAAAGTAGGCTATATTGTCAAGACCAGCAGTGGAATATTCTCAACGACCAATGTAGTAGTGGCTACAGGCCTATTTCAGCGCCCTAAAATTCCATCTTTCAGCATCACTCTTCCAGCACAGATAAAGCAACTTCATTCCAGCGAATACCGCAATCCAGAGGGGTTACCAGTTGGTGCGGTGCTAGTGGTGGGTAGTGGACAATCGGGCTGTCAGATTGCCGAGGAGCTTTATCAGACCGGAATCAAAGTATATTTGTGCGTGAGCAGTGCTGGTCGCATACCTCGTCGGTATCGGGGCAAAGATATCACTTGGTGGATAGACAAGATGGGGTCTTATGAGCAGACAGTAGATAAGCTACCGTCCCCGAAAGCTAAGTTTAAGGGAAATCCGCATTTATCTGGTAAAGGTGGCGGTCATACTCTCAACCTGCACCAATTTGCGCGAGATGGGGTAGTGCTGTTAGGTCGTATTCAAAGTGTATATGACGGCAAGATCGTATTGGCTGGGGATCTTAAAGAAAATCTGGCCAAAGCGGATAAGTTTGAAGTCGATTTGCTCAAAGATATTGACGACTGTATCGAGAAAAACGGTCTGGATATCCCCAAAGAAAACCTGCTTAATTTGCGGGATGGCTATGACTCCGAAGAGATTTTAGAGTTGGATTTAAAATCCAGCGAGGTGACTAGCGTGATTTGGGCTATAGGCTACAAGTTCGATTTCAGCTTAATTCACTTGCCAATCTTAGATAGTGATGGCTATCCAATTCACAAGCGTGGTCTCACAAATTATCCCGGACTTTACTTACTAGGTCTACCTTGGCTGCACACCGTGAAGTCTGGTCTTCTGTTGGGCGTTGGAGAAGATGCGGCCTTCATTGCATCAAAGATTGTGGCTCAAGAGCAGAAGAAGTAATTTTGCATTAGTAAAGCAGAATAAATCGGAGTGTGTTATTTGATAATAATAGGACTTACGCACGAGTTACTGAATAACGAACCGCAGAGGCGCACAGAAGCCAGTGCGCCCTTGCAGTTAAGAGACTTGTTCGCTCTTAGCGTTCCCGTAAGGTAGCAACTGGCGCGACACGGAGAAATCAGAGTTTGAGAGATATTTTGTGTAAGTTTTAAATAAAATGGCTTTCGCAAGATTTTGTATTCTATAAGACAGATTCAGTATTCAATATAGTCGTGAAAAAATGGGCTTTACTTAGGCTATAATCAACACAATTTCGGTATTTTAAAGCACAAAAACCCAGTTTTTAGAATTAGTGTATTTATCTTTTAGGTTTTGCAACTAAACCTATGAAAATCTATCTTTTCCATGCCCAATGCCCCTTTTCAAAACTAAGTTTAAAATTCTTAATCTTCATAAAGTTATAAATACCATTATTAACTTTTTAATAATACTTGTCTCAACTTCTACATTAATGTCGTCAAGTGCGATGGTAATTGTGTAATCTAAAGACAGCGAAGCTAATTATTCAATTAAGGTCTGATGACTCCTACAATCATGCGTCAGCTTTGGTCAGTGGTTGAAACTGCCCAAGCCAAGCTCCTCTTACAACTGGATGATGCTAGCTTGGTGCAGTGGTTAGTAAAACAAACCGAAACACAAGTGTTGTTAGATTCTAACGAAACTGATTATCTGTACCACTACATTCAATCTCGGCTAGCCCTTATACGTGATATTGCTCATGAACGTCAGTGTTCATGATAGCAAAATCACGATAATTTAATTGATAGTCAAGTGTTATTACTATTGACTATTGGCTTTTTAGGAAAATAACCTTCCACTAAGCAGTCAGAGCCGACTACACGCCAACGAACACGTTCTAAAGACAACGCCTCAGTCATGGTAGTAAAACCTAAATCGCCCACGGGTGTGGGAGCAATGTTACCACCAATGATTTTCGGGGCAATAAATGCCAAAACTTTTTGGACTGCTCCTTGAGCGATCGCACTAGCAGCTAAGGTTCCGCCACATTCCCACAAGACGCTACAAAAACCCTGCTCATATAAGTACACCATTGCCTTATCTGGTGTAAGTGATGTTAATTCCACCACCTCCACCCCCTGCTTGAGCAACAGTTCTTGGAAGTCGGGATTAGCACCCTTTTGTGTCAACACCAAAGTTGGACCATCCGCAGTTTGCCACAGATGGGCATTTTCCGGTAAGTTGAGATGGCGACTCATCACCACCCGCAGGGGATTATGTACTTCCACCTGACGGGTAGTTAAGTAAGGATTATCTTGTCGGACTGTATTACCGCCGACAATTATTGCATCGCAAGCCGCCCGCAGTTGATGTACTTCACTGCGAGCTTCTGGGCTTGTCACCCAGGCGCTATGACCAGAGGTAGTAGCAATTTTGCCGTCTAAAGTCATGGCATATTTTAAAATTCCTAAAGGTCGTTTGTAGAGAATGCGATGTACAAAAGCTTCATTTAGCTGATGACAAGCTGATTCTTCTACTCCTACCAACACCTCGATTCCTGCAGCACGTAAACGGGCAATACCACCTCCAGCTACCAGGGGATTGGGATCAACCATACCCACTACCACTTTTGCCACTCCTGCTTGGATTAATCCTTCTGAACACGGGGGAGTACGTCCGTAATGATTGCAAGGTTCTAGGCTAACATAGATTGTTGCACCACGAGCGCGATCGCCTGCTGCTCTCAAGGCAAACACTTCTGCATGAGGCTCACCTGCACGAGGATGAAAACCCTCGCCGACAATCTCGCCATCCTTGACAACCACCGCTCCCACTAGCGGATTTGGCGAAGTCCGTCCTAAACCACGGCGAGCAAGTTCCAAACACCGCAGCATCATGCGAGAGTCAAAGTCACTTCCGATCTTTTCCTTTGGTGGTGAATTCAATCCAACTGCTGACTCCACTAGATGTATATTTTCTTGAGTGTAATTTGCTAAGGATGCATCTGCTTGAGCGACCACTAGGAAATTATCCATAATTTTAGGCAACACTGTAAATATTCTGCACGCGATCGCACAGCCTTTTTACAGGAGAATCGCGCTTTACTCGTGATAATTAAACAGAGTCAAATCTAGGCGCTATTATTTAGCTGTCTTAACTTGTATCAAGTTGTAATATTTACAATTCTTCTTACAACTTTTTTTATCTATTTGAACCACAATCTCCTGTAGGGTAGCACAGCTAGCTGTACTACCCTAGTATTTACAGCGTCGCTACAAGTTCCTTTAAGCGATCACGTCCGTCGCGAAAGACAGGCCAACCATCCCCCACTAGCACTGCTTCTACACGACTCAGTTCTGCTAACCTGCGAATAGAAGCAACAGCTTCCTCTCGATTCAGCAGCTTATCATCCGGCAATATAGTTAAACTACCTGCTTTGCGTGCCCTGACTAAATCCCCTGTAATCAAAGTTGTCTTCTCCAGTAACAGAGCCAATTCACCGGGAGTTTTCGAGCCTTGGAGTTCAATTACCTCCAGTCCTGGTACGAACTCTTCACCATCAAACAGCCAGCGATCGCAAGGTATAGGGAAAGTATCTTTTTCTGCCACAGGACCTGCTATTTTAGCATAGGTTTGATCGGCAATTTCTTTAGTTGCCCTGACATGTTCAGAATTCGTCAGCACAATCCAAACTACACCACCGAGGGATTTTAGATGATTCCAATCATGGTTTGATAGGGCTACTGGGTCAATCAAGATGTTGCCATCTGGGCGAATCCAGGCAATCCCATTGAAATCAATATTTCTTGCCGGATTGAAATTAGACCAGCTATAGAGATCGGGACGGTGCAAAGATTTCATGATGATTCTGGATCAGTACTTCAGTAATTGACTATTTATATCAATAATTAAGTATATAGATTATAAGGTTGCATTCCCTCTGAATCTGAAATTTGAATATACTACAATAAGTTTATCGGTATTATGCGTTATATCCGCTTTAGAAAATGCTCTAGCTTGAAAATTGGCTATGCATGATGTGCATGAATATGATCATGAGCGGTTCTGATTTCATGGAGCGCACTTGTATACTCTGCGCCCAAATGTACGATGTCTTGTGAAATTAATAAGCAATAATACGAAAATGATGGAATGTGCAAAAAGTCACGCTTTTTCGGAACTTGAGGACTTACCGTGAAAAGTCAGAATTAGCAGAAGTTTCTCTGCAACCTAATATTCAAGCGCTCAGATTCTTCAAGTCTGGGCGCTTGAAGTAATTAAATCATTTTTGTTAGCTAAACTCTTGTGTCAATCTTGTATACACTTTCCTTAGCATCCAGTCCTTTACTACTTCACCAAAATCTTTAAAATCTATGATTTTGGTAAAAATATCTTGATTTAAATCCATTCGCTCAATCAGCTTTGTCAGAAATACATCCTCAAAGCCATATTTAAAGTTTTGAATTGAGTTACTTTTGGCTTGTTGTGATAATGTCTTATCCTGAACTAGCGCTTCTTCAATTTGGCTGAAAAAATATTTGTCTGCTTCAGTAAAATCAGTTCTAAATCTTTTGTTGAGAATATCGATAATCTCTGAAAGTTTAGCCTGTTCTTCTTTATCTCTTGGTATGCCAGCTTCGGTTATAGGTTGTAGAGATAACTCTGTATTTTTTTCTAAGACTATCTGACTTTCTCGGATTTTTTGTAGTCGATAATATTCTAATGCAACTTCGTCAAGAAGTTTAAAAGCTTCGCTTTGGCTAAGTTTTGGTAATTTTGTTTGCAAAAAACGAGAAAAAGCATAGAATTTTTCTAGCTCTCCATCTGCAAATGGCATAATCTGTGCTAAAAATGCATATAACCTAATAAACGCGGTTAGACTATTTTTAAATTCATCTTGCTGTTCTTCACTTAAACCTTTAAAACGGTCTACAGCAGGATCAATAAAGGAATGCAGTCTACTTTGATCTAGATTATTTACCTTTTCCTGAGATTTAAAAAATATCTTGGCAAAAGCATCTACTTCACTATACCAGATAATCTGGTAGCCATCTAACCTATTTTTTAAATCATACAGTCTGTTAGGATCTGTTGTTGCTATTAGTGTTGTTTGTTCGTAATAAGGCTGGAAAGCATCAATAATTTCCTGCTCATCATTAGCAAAATCTAAAACAAAAGTGTCTTCCTTGCCGGGACAAGTGCGATTCAAGCGAGAGAGGGTTTGTACAGCTTTGACACCAGAAAGTTTTTTATCTACATACATGGTGTGCAATAATGGCTGATCGAAACCAGTTTGATACTTGTCTGCTACAATCAGGAGTTGATATTCAACTGTTTCAAATTTTTCGGGTAATTCTTTCTCACCAAAGCCGTTGATATCAGATTCAGTATACTCAATGTAAGTTTCTCTATCGGTAAAAGCAGTAAAGGCTACTAATGCTTTGATGTCTGCATAACCTTGTTTCTGTAAATAGTTGTCGAATTCTTCTTTATAGCGGATTACATGGGGTCGAGAAGCTGTAACCACCATTGCTTTAGCTTTACCGCCAATTTTATGCATCACACATTGGCGAAAATGCTCGATAATAACTTGAGTTTTTTGGGCTAGGTTGTGTGGATGGAGTGATAAAAATTTAGCGATCGCTCGACTCGTTTTCTTTTTAGAAATGTTAGGATCGTCTGCGATCGCCTTACTGATTTTGAAGAAAGTTCTGTAGGTTGTATAATTTTGCAACACATCCATGATAAAACCTTCTTCAATTGCCTGCCGCATAGAATAAAGATGAAAGGGTTCTGTTTGCCCTTGGGCGTTCATCTGGCCAAAGTCTTCTAAGGTTTTTGGCTTGGGTGTGGCTGTGAAGGCAAAAAAGCTCAAATTTGGTTGTTTACCACGGGCACGTATCGACTTGCGGATGTTATCTTCAATATCATCTTCCTGGTCAACCATACTTTCTTGCTTGGCTGAAAGACTCAAATCGTTGATAGAAAGCACTTCTTTCATTTTCTTGGACGCTTCGCCACTTTGAGAACTGTGGGCTTCGTCCACAATTAGGGCGTAATTACGTTTAGGTAGTTCGCCAATCTTGTTTTTTTCTAAGATTTCCCGAATCTTATCTAAAACAAAAGGAAATTTCTGTAAGGTGGTAATGATAATGTTAGTGCCAGAAACCAACGCTTCAGCTAGTTGTGCAGAGTTTTTATCAATTTTTTGCACGACTCCTTGCTTATGCTCAAACTGGTAAATCGTATTTTGAAGTTGCTGGTCTAATACTTTTCTATCAGTGATAACAATAACTAAATCGAAAACTCGTTGATCTTGATCATTATATAAGCTAGCAAGTTGATATGCTAACCAGGCAATAGAATTACTTTTGCCACTACCAGCAGAATGCTGAATTAGGTAATCTTGTCCTGTCCCCTTAATTTTGGCATCTGCGGTTAGCTTGCGAACTACATCTAATTGGTGAAACCGAGGAAAGATCAGACTTTCTTTTTTGGCAGATTTGTAGTTTAGTTTAATGTTTTCTTGCTCTAGGTGCAAAAAACGACATATAATATCCAACCAACTGTCTTTTGCCCAGATATCATCCCAAAGGTAAGCGGTTTTGTAACCCTTTGGGTTGGGTGGGTTGCCTGCACCTTTGTTGTAGCCTTTGTTGAAGGGTAGAAAACGAGTGTTACTGCCATCAATGCGCGTAGTCATCCAGATTTCATCGGGGTCTACGGCAAAATGCACCAAACAACGCCGCTTGAATTGAAATAACAAATCTCGGTTATCCCGGTCTTGAATATACTGGTGCTTGGCTTTTTCTACATTTTGTCCAGTGAACTGGTTTTTCAGTTCTACTGTGGCGACTGGTAAGCCATTAATACTCAGCAGCAAATCTACGGAGTTTTGATGATTAGCACTGTAATGCACCTGACGAGTCACAGTCAGGATGTTTTGCTCATAAAGTGCTAAGGTATCGGGGTTGAGACTGCTGGCAGGTTTGAAAAATGCCAATTTGAAGCGTACACCGTAGTCAATGATCCCATAGCGCAGCACGTCTAACATCCCGCGATTTTCCAATTCTTGGCACAGCCGTTGGATGAACTTAGATTCAACTTCAGCACCATGAATGTCTATCAGCTTTTGCCATGCTTCTAGCTGAGAAGTCTGAATAAACCGTAGCAAGATGACTTTATCAAGCGCTAATTCTTTACTAAAGTTGCTAGCATTGCCTTCTTCATAGCCACCATTACTCACTAAAACGTGAATAATTGCATTTTCAAAAGCTTTTTCAGTTGTCTGAACAGTTGCAATCATGGTTGTGCCTCAGTCTGTTCAATGATTTTCACGGTGGTTAAAAATTGCTCATAAGCAACCTGACGGAGAATTTCGTGTAATTTGCCGCGTTGGAATTCATTTAAGTCTACCTTTAAATTGTCTACTTCGTTGTAGCAAAGGTTGACAAAACTGATTTCATCATTATGTAAAAATTTTACTATGTCTGGTTTTTTATCAGGTAGATTGTTTATGAGTTCGCAGGTATCGGGGTCAAAATACTGATGCACTAAATTTTGGATACCAACAATGGGACGACCTTGATAGTGAGGTTTGCCATTACTAGATTGCCACAGAATACCAAAGACTTTGCAATTTCCTGAGCGATAAACTTTTCCGATTTGTGGTGCGCCTCTGATACCAGATGAAGGAAGTGAAGTATCCCGAATTTTGTTGATGAGCAGTTTTAATGGTTGCATATCTAGCTTGATGTCTTTGATGCCGACCTCTTCGTAAAGCTCTAAAATCAAATCGTCACTTTCAAGATCGCCGATGAAGCACACTGGTTGAGAATCATCTAAGAAGTAACGTTGGGCTGTAAATACTTCTTGTTTTAGATCGTAGAACAGCCGCCACACAGAAAATTCACTGGTTTGCCAGCGCCAACCGCCGAATATAAATTGAGCTTCGCTTCTTGCATCGTCGTAGTCTGGGCGACTCAGTTCACTGAGGTCAATGGCTTGAGCGAGGTCGGTGAAAAGGGATTTTGTATGATTTAGTATATCTAACAAATCGGTTTGGGGATTTTTCAGGGCGGGAGAAGTGTTAATTGTTTGAATTAGGTTGAGAATCATCGGGTATGCGCGGTTGGTTTCGCCTGCAAAACAGATGAAACAGTCTCTTCGGGGCAATTCAAACAGTTTTACTCCTGCTTCCCAGCGTTCGCCAGCAGAAAGACAGCTATCGGTTGCAAAGACTAATTCTTGGTCGCCTGCGGGTGTGTGGCGTATCCAGACTGCACACAGAGTCATGCAGCAACCTCCTCCCTGATATCAATTTTGCCTGTGACTGCTGCTGTTATTAGGGATTGGCGATATTCTTGAAGTTTTTTGATAGTTTGCTTGTTCTTAGAAACAATCTTATCAATCATTCCTGTTGACTTTTGAATGAATGAAACAATCTCCTGCTGTTCTTTGTAGGGTGGTTCAACAATTGGCAAAGTTTGTAAGATAGGAACGCTTAAGTTTACTTGAGCAGATCCCCAGCCTTCTACTGCAAAGAATGACTGAGCAAATGAAGAGTTGATGTAATAGCTATAAAATGGAGGAAATTGCTGAGAATCGGGTGTAGCAATCAGCAAAGTGAAACATTGAGCATGGTCTAACTCTTCAGGAAGTACAGCAGTCATACCAGCGTTTGCACCTGTGCGAACAGTCAGTATATCTCCTGCATGAAGGTACTTTGAGCTATTTTTTTCTGCAAACCACCTCTGTATATAAGCCATATCGCTTAAGTCGATGTAATTTGTTCTGACATTTGCAGAGCGAACAATAGGAACTCCTTGATCTGCGTAAGCATGAGTTGCTGCTTCTGCGATTCCCACTTCAATACGTGAGGTAACACGCTTAAACAGTTTTACTCCCCAATGCTGCGGAGTTCGACCAATCCAAGGAACACCAGAATCTTTCATTGGGACTTTTGGATCTAGTCCTTTGGTTACGGCTTGGTTAATGAGGGCGGTGCGTTTTTCTTGAAGGAGTTGGATGAGGCGTTGTTTTTTGGCGATGAGGGTGTCAATTGCTGCGGTTTTGCGGTCTAGGAAAGAGGCGATCAATCCTCGAAGTTTTTTTGGAGGTAAAACACTTCAAAATTTTTAACATAATCATCAGAAACTCGCTTCTGTCCTGCTGTTCCTGTCATCATCCCTTCACCTTCAATTTTGAAACGATGTGAGCGAACTACATAACTTAAAAAGCGTGTTGTATCAGAGTCAGGTGATCTGATTACATGGAACTCTGTAGAACCAAAACCAACTCCATTTATACAATTATTGACTAAAGCACCTTTGCCATTTTCAAAACATGGAGTAATTTTAGCAAGTAGAATATCACCATTCTGAAAATATGTGTATCCATTACGAACTTCCTCCAGTGGTCGTATTTGAGAGTAATCAACTTCCCAAGATTCGCTGACTACTTCCATTGGCAAAAACGTTACTTTTGTATCGCTTGGTAGACTTGCAACTTCTTTTTTTGAAGGATTTAAGTTTGCTATTCGTTTTAACCGAATTTTCTGCCAATCTCGTAAAATATCTGAGGAAGATAAAATAGTAATCATTACACTATTTCCTCCAACATCCCCCGAATCTCTTATTCTAAATTCTTAATCTCCTGCTCAATATCCTCCAAAGGTCGCGGCGGCACATATTCATAAAAATGCCGTGTAAATGGTATCTCATACCCAATTCTCGTCTTACTCTCATCTACCCACGCATCTGGCACATGGGGTAATACTTCCCGCTTCATGTACTCGTTAATATCATCCTTCAACGATACATTTTCATAATCTCTCAAATCTGTATCAGGTTCATAGTTACCATCTTTATCAGTACAAATATCAGCAGTTTCATCCCGTTCAGCTAAAGCATTCATAATCGCTTTTTTCAACGGTGCTGAAACTTTTACATCAGCCGCTTTGAGTGCATCCGTCAAATCTTTTTCAAACTCATCCCGATTTTTATAGAGACAATCTGCACTCAAAGTTCCCAACGCTTCTTTAATTGATTCCTGTAACTGCTTCCCTTCCTCAATCTCTCGTAAAGCCACCCCACCCCGTTTTTTAGATTCAGCTAAATTCATAAACGCGGTTTCATTTTCTAACTTAACTATACGTTCATCACTCACCTGAAAATTGAGTCTGAGCGGACGTTCTACTGTAATCCGCCAATAGCCAAAGTCTTCGTTATCAAAAATCTTACTAACAATGACATCCTGTTCTTTGCCATCGATATCGAGTTTACGTTTAGCATCGTGTTGAAACTCACCATAAATACGGGTTATTTCCTCGATTTGATTGGGCTTACCATCTTCACCATTACCAATTTCATTACGCTTATTACCCAAGCTGCGGCTCATTTTTCTGTAATAGTGAATAACGTTGATTAGCTGTATTTTGCCTTTTCGCTCTGCTGCTTTAGAATTAGTGATAATCCAAATATATGTATAAATTCCAGTATTATAAAATAATTGGTCAGGCAGTGCCGTAATAGCTTCTAACATATCGTTTTCAATAATCCATTTGCGAATATCACTTTCGCCACTGCCAGCACTTCCAGAAAAAAGCGGTGAACCGTTAAATACAATAGCAATTCTAGAACCGCCATTATCCCGCTTCATCTTAGAAATCATGTGTTGCAGAAACAGAAAGGAACCATCTGATATTCTGGGCAACCCTGCTCCAAAACGTCCATCAAATCCTTTCTTTTCATACTCGTTTTTGACGGATGTTTGTACTTTCTTCCATTCCACACCAAACGGCGGATTAGATAACATATAGTCAAATGTTTCGTGTGCCAAACCGTCAGTAGTGAAAGTATTGCCAAACTTAATATTGCTGATATTTTGACCTTTAATCAACATATCAGATTTACAGATTGCGTAGGATTCTGGGTTAATTTCCTGACCAAAAACTACAGCTTTAGAGTTTTGGTTAAGTTCTTTAATGTACTCTTCTGCCAAAGACAACATCCCACCTGTTCCACAGGCAGGGTCATAGATAGTTGTCACAATACCTTCTTGAGTTAGAATATTTCTGTCATTGAGAAACAGTAAGTTAACCATCAGCCGGATAACTTCACGGGGTGTAAAATGTTCTCCTGCGGTTTCATTAGATAGTTCCGAAAATTTGCGAATTAATTCTTCAAAGACATAGCCCATCTCCATGCTGTTTACTTCATCTGGATGAAGATTGATTTCAGCAAAGTTTTTGACAATTAAAAATAGTATATTTGCTTCATCTAAACGATTAATTTGGTCAGTAAAGTTAAAATATTCAATGATTTCTCTTCCAGCAATAGAGAAGCCATTAATAAAGTTTCTGAGATTAGCAGCTACATTATCTGGGTCTGCCTTGAGTTTTTGAAAGGTAAACTGGCTAATGTTGTGAAAAGTTACGCCAGCTTTCTGATTTAGTAACGGCTCTGGATTTTTCAGATTCATGGACTTTAGTTTGGTTTCGTAAAAGTCCATAACTTCTGTCTTAGTTGGTTCTAGAACACAGTCTAAACGGCGCAATACTGTAAACGGTAATATAACCTTACCGTAGTCAGCTTGCTTATAATCACCACGTAAAAGTTCAGCAATACTCCAAATAAAACCGGCAAGTTTTCTTACTTTTTCCGTTCGGGACATTAAAAACTCCAGGGTAGACTAATCAACTGTAATGTATTGCAAGCTAACTCACTCACATTTTGCACCAGACGACTGGAAGTTCCAGCTATACAGACAAAAAAACCGCCTCTGCGGGTTTGAAGCTATTGCTTGCCATAATCATCCTATGTATGGTCAAATAACTAAACCTCATCTAAGTTGAGAACCGTAGTTTTCGCCCTCACCCTAAATCCCTCTCCCATATATAGGAGCAACTGTGTACACACAAGTCAGAAAAACTTCATCCACCAAAGAATTGCAGTGCGTTAGGCTGGCGTGACAAAGCTAAATTATTGCAATCATGGCGATGACTGCGGTGGTCACTGAGCTTTGTCGTACCCCTACTCTTACAGCAGTTTTTATGTATTTGAACCACATCTGTCGTAGGGGCGCAAGGCCTTGCGCCCCTACCGCGTGGTCTATTTACCTGAAAATAGCTGTAAGCAAGCTAGCAAGAGCGTCTCGTAGAGAAGTGCGGGCTATGCGAACCCATTTGTTATTTCGGGGTACTCATTTGTTATTTCGGGGTACTCATTTGTTATTTCGGGGTACTCATTTGTTATTTCGGGGTACTCATTTGTTATTTCGGGGTACTCATTTGTTATTTCGGAGTACTCATTTGTTATTTCGGGGTACTCATTTGTTATTTCGGGGTACTCATTTGTTGTTTCGGGGTACTCATTTGTTGTTTCGGGGTACTCATTTGTTATTTCGGAGTACTCATTTGTTATTTCGGCATGTCCATAACGCACCCTACGAAACTACTAGAATTGAAACATAATGCTAGTCATACTTGTGTGTACACCGTAGTATATAGGAGAGGGAGTTTGAAATTATAGCTCCCCTTCTCCCAAATCTGGGAGAAGGGGTTGGGGGATGAGGGCAAATTCTTTTCATCAGGTAAGAACTACAGGTTTCAAGATAGACGTGGTTTAATCTATCACTGCCGCCAAGTTTTCCATTATTACAGCTTCGCTGCGTTCCTATACATCTCTGCATTCACTCCATTAAAATCAACCGCAGAGGATCTAAACGCACATACCAAGGAAAAGGTTGATCTTTCATCGTCGCCCATTTTTCTTTAAAGACTTCAGCTTGCAGATGATAATCTTGAGAATTCTTGCCAGCCGAATGTAGTTTGAGAAATAATGTCATTCTATGAGGCGTTTCATTTGTTCGTACTACCCAGCAGGGAAAAGTATTTTCCTGTGATAAGTCGTTGGTAAAAATGAACTGATGGGCGCGAATGCCGATGTGGGATAATTCGCTTTTGACAGGTTCAATTACTTGCAGAGTACAATCCCAATCAATAGCTTCTACCTGTTGCGATGACTGGAGAACAGCACGGGAGAAGTTTTTGCATCCAGTGAGTTGAGCGACGCTCACAGTAGCAGGATGCTGGAAAATCTCATATTTGCTGCCATAATGAACGGCTCTACCATGCTCCAATACCAACAGATTCGGGCAAATCCGATAAGCTTCTTCCATATTATGAGTGACAAATAAAGTCACACCTTGATAGCCAGCAAGAGTTTCTGTCATTTGCTGCTCTAATTGACTACGTAGATGGGTATCAAGTGCCGAAAACGGCTCATCTAAAAGTAATGCTTCCGGTTGACTTGCTAATGCTCTTGCCAAAGCTACCCGTTGTTGTTGTCCCCCAGAAAGTTGGTGCGGATAGCGATCGCCTAATCCTTGCAACTGCATTGCTATTAGTTGCTCCTCCACCTGCACCCGAATACTACCAGCAGATAGTCCTTTAGGCAAGCCAAAAGCGATATTTTGCGCCACACTCATGTGAGGAAACAGGGCGTAATTCTGCACTAAAAAACCGATGCGGCGATCGCGGCTGGGTAAATTAATTCCTTGTTCTGAGTCAAAGAGAACTCTGCCATTTAAAACTATGCGCCCTCTTGTCGGCATTTCTATCCCCGCAAGGCAGCGCAAAATCATGCTCTTACCTGCTCCAGAACCTCCTAACAATCCCAAGGGTTGCTCATCAGTAGTGAAAGCAACTTTTAAATCAAAGCTAGGAAGTATTTTTTCAATGTTGACAAACAATCCGCCAGATTCAAAGCTAATGTGCGGAGTATAAAGATTTTCTCCCCCTGCTTCCCCTGCTCCCCCTGCCCCCTGCTCCCGTTCGGCTACGCTCACGGCAAGCCTGCCCCCTGCTCCCCTCCTCTTTTCTCTCAATTCTTGCCAGAAGTTGACTGCAATGATTCCAGATAGAGAAATCACCATAATTGCGATCGCCCAGAACCAGGCTTCGTTCATTGCTCCCCCTTCTACGGCAAAATAAATCGCCATTGGAATTGTCTGCGTTTGTCCGGGAATGTTACCAGCCAGCATCAACGTCGCCCCGAATTCTCCTAAAGCACGGGCAAAAGCTAGCATTGTGGCGGCGACAATGCCGGGTAGTGCTAAGGGTAAACTGATACGCCAAAAGATTGTAGTTTCATTTGCACCAAGGGTTCTAGCTACTCGCAGCAAATTACTATCTATTTGCTCAAAGGCTCCTAGTGCCGTTTTATACATTAAAGGAAAAGAAACTACCATAGCTGCGATCGCTGCACCATACCAAGTAAAGACGATGGTGAAGTCAAAAGCCTCCATGAATTTCCCTACAGGGCCATTTTTACCAAAAAATAGCAGCAACAAGAAACCGACAACCGTAGGTGGTAAAATCAGGGGCGCAATAAAGATACCCTCAATCAACGATTTACCTTTGCCACGATATCCCAGCATCCAGTAGGCAGCAGCGATACCTAAGAAAAAGGTGATAAATGTGGCAAGTAATGAAGTTTTGAGTGATATCCAAAAAGGCGATAAATCCAATGGCATAGTTGCAGAGGGAAGAATTAGCTCAACTAATCCCTAATTTACCAACTTTAGTTAAAACATGTTGGTAAAAGTTGGTAGATTACATTTATTGGAAAAATAAAAGCACAACATTGTTGTGCTTCCGTAGTTCCTTTGTATTCAGTTCATTAGACCTCTTGCAAAAGTCCCTACACCCCAATACTTCTCGGTTAGCGCAATTAGTCGTTGCAGATCCCCCCAACCCCCGATAAATTGGGGGGCTTCTAACCGTCTTTTACCCCCTTTTTAAGGGGTCGCCGTAGGCGGGGGGATCTGAATTTAGGACGACTCAACCCTTATCCAAAAAGTATTGCCTAACACCCCACCCCCAACTCCTCTCGAAGACTGCGGGGAGGGGAGACAAAGCGTAGCTTTGGCGGGGTGGGGTCTTATTTTTTATTTATCAAGAAGTCTATTGTGACAACAAGATACTTTTTTAATTAGTCCAGTTGAGTACTGTAGGCACTAAAACCATAAGCCAAAGTTTCCTTTAAACTATCTGATGGCTTAAGGCTTCTATTGATGGCATTAGCAAACGGCACTGGAATTCCTTTAATCGTTTCCGGCAAAATTGCATATTCTTGCGTTGGTTCGACATTGTATTGGGGAGACTTAGCTTTCATTCCAGCAGTCGCTAACATATCATTTATTTCAGCAGATGTATATTGCTTGAGATAAACTGGATTTCTCACAAATGGATTCAACCTTCTAATAAAATTATGGATAATATGAGAAGGACAAGATTTATTGTGAAAGGAATGATTAAAAACGAAAATTCCACCAGGTTTTAGTACGCGAGATATATCAGCCAACAAATTTCTTAATTGTGCATCTGGGATATGCATAAAGACGCAGTTAGAAATTACCATATCTATAGAATTATCTTCTAAAGGCAATATTTCAGCAGAATTGCAAATTAAGTAAAATTCAGCTTCAGGAAAAAAATTGTATTCATGTTTAACCTTAATTAACCGCCGTAATAAAGGTTCAGAAATATCAATCCCATAATATTTTTCGCATTTCAAATTTTTTGCTTTAGATAAATGTAAGGGTGCGCGACCATAGCCACAACCAATCTCTAAAATAGAATCAACAGATTTATTCAATGGAAATTTGTTCCAAGTACCTCCAGGTGTGCCAGTTAATAGAGTGTAATCTTGTTTGATGGGCGATGTATCTGCAAGTTTTTCAACTTTTTGGGAACCATAGTACGTTTTACCAATTGCGTCCCATCTTTTTTTATGTTGAGTATTATTCAATTGTTCATAGTCGTTAGGAAAATAAATGCCATCCCGTAATTCAAAGTCCTTCAGACTGGATTTTACATTGGCTACTTGAGACATTATGATTATTCCTCATCAATAGTTAAATCTGTTTCCTGTTATACTCTTAACTCAGCATTAACCGCAAGCGATTTTTACTGAATTACTTCACCTTAGCGTTTCTCAAAGTCTATAACTGTTTTTAATTCAATGGAATATGGTTCGTAGGGTAGCACAGCTATGCTACCAAAGCACGTATTGTATCCAACCGAAAACCGTTGTAATAGCAAGCCGTTATCTGATGAGAACGGCAAGTTAGTATACAGTTCGTATACATTAGTTGATAGACTGCAACAATCGGAGGCTGGGATGGTAGAAGAGTCACAACAAAAACGGGTGGTAGTTGTAGGTGCTGGTTGGGCTGGTTTAGGAGCAACCTACCATTTGGCAAAACAAGGCTATGATGTGACGCTTCTAGAAGCAGGCCCCTATCCTGGTGGACTAGTGGCAGGTTGGCAAACAGCCGCCGGAAAATCTGTTGAAGCTGGGATTCATGGCTTTTGGTATCCTTACAAAAATATTTTTTCCCTAATAAATGAGTTAGGAATTAATCCTTTTACTACTTGGACTCGTTCTTCGCAATATTCGCCAGCAGGTTTGGAAGTTGAATCACCGATTTTTCAAGACTTACCACGGCTTCCATCGCCACTGGGAACTTTTCTCTACACTCAATTTAAGCGGCTGCCACTAATTGACCGTCTCAGCGCCTTACCTTTACTTTATGCTGTTGTTGATTTTGATAATTCTGATGCAGCTTGGCGGCGCTATGACTTTGTAACTGCCCGTGAATTATTCAAAGACTTTAACGTTTCTTTCCGGCTTTACCGCGATGCTTTTGAACCAATGTTATTAGTAGGCTTGTTTGCGCCTGGCGAACAATGTTCAGCCGCAGCAACTTTAGGGATGCTTTACTTTTTTATTTTGGCTCATCAACCAGATTTTGATGTAGTTTGGTGTCGAGGAACTGTTGGAGAAAAAATATTTCGTCCTTGGGTGGAACGTATCGAAAAAGCTGGTGCGCGAGTATTACCCAAGCGCCGAGTTACAGATTTAATTGTTGATAGTAATCATCGAGCAAAGGGTGTGGTTTGCGGTGATGAAGTAATTGAAGCAGATGCGGTGATTTTTGCGGTTGGGATCACGGGGATGAAGAAAATTGTCTCAACTAGCCCTAGTTTACAAAGCCATGAAGAATTTCGTAATTTGAGCAATTTAGGAGCAATTGATGTTTTAGCAACGCGGCTATGGTTTGACCGCAAAATTGATATTCCTCGTCCTTCTAATGCTTGCTTTGGATTCGACGCAACTACAGGTTGGACGTTTTTTGATTTGAATGCTCTACATGATGAATATCGGGATGAGCCAGGAACAGTTATTGAAGCTGATTTTTATCATGCAAATCAGTTTCTCAATTTGAGTGATGAAGAGATTTTAGCAATAGTTCAGGGTTATTTAGCAACTTGTGTACCAGCGTTTCGGCAGGCAAAGATAATTGATAGCAGTGTAATTAGGCTACCTCAAGCAGTGACTCACTTTGCACCTGGCAGCTATCGTTATATGTTGCCTGCTAAAACAAGTTTTGAGAATGTATTTATGAGTGGGGATTGGATTGTGAACCGTCATGGTTCCTGGTCACAAGAAAAAGCTTATGTTACCGGTTTAGAGGCAGCGAATTTGGTGGTGTCTTATTTGGGAGAAGGTCAGCCATCTAAGATTTTAGCAGTAGAAGAGGATGAAGTGCATATCCAAGTGGCGCGATCGCTCAACCAAACTTTCCGTGAGTTGAGCAAATCTATCTTACCTGAATTTTGGTTACCCTAATTCGTAGGGACGCGAAGAGTTAATCATTAATTATAATCTAAATTCGATAAGCTAAAGAAAGCTATTGCGATACCATTCTTATAATGTAAATCAAACTACATAAGCTTATGGAGCCAGACTCTTTACAAACTGAGGTGATTCTGACACATCCCCGTGAGTCCCTCGGTAAAGTGCAACTTGATTGGACACCCCAACCCGGAAACTATCTCGATTTTGAAGGTAAAACCTACGCGGTTTTAGAACGCCGCCATCGATACCAACTTAAAGGTGGGCGCTACCGCTTGCATAATATTGCCATTTACGTGCAGTCGGCTAAACGGCCATCTGAAAAAACTTTGGTAGCGGGACGTTGGGTAGTTGGCGATGCCACCTGTTCCTATAATGCTCACTCAGAAATCATTCGCTGTGCAGTCAACCCAGATGGCCCTTGCGAATCTTGCCGTTTTTATGAAAAGTTAGAAGCCATTTAATTTTAGATTTTAGATTTTAGATTTTAAATTTTTCCTCTAATCCAAAATTCAAAATTCAAAATCTAAAATTGCCAACCCCTCAACTCCCCGCGCCAAAAACTTCTCCCACAGTTAAGCGGCTACCATTAACAAAATCCCATCCCGACTGGGGACGTTTACCAGCTAGCTGAACTTCTCGCAACAGCAACAAACCTTCCCCAGTCTGGACGATCACACCAATTCCTTTGGCAATGCTGACTACAACTCCTGGTCTGTCTGACCAATTTGACAAATCAGGCAATTTATGTATTAACTCTTGTAATTCTGGTGGGAGATCGCGATCGCTTACAGAATCAAGGGGAGCAGAAGCAGTGATTTTCAACAGGTTGTTACGAAAGCTAGCGGTGCAGTTAGGGTGAAAGCCTCTGATTTGATTGTGTAATTGGATAGCGCTTTTTGACCAATCTAAAACATAATCTTGTTTTTGAATCAGAGGTGCATAAGTAGCTGCTAAATTATCTTGGGGAATTGGTTGAATTTCTTGGCGTTCCAACTTCAACAGAGTTTCTAACAACAAATCCCCACCAATCACAGCTAGTCTTTCGGCTAAATCTTGGGCAGTATCTAGTAATCCAATGGGTGTAGTGGCTATTTGTAGCATTGCCCCAGTATCCATCCCCGCATCCATTAACATTGTTGTGATCCCCGTTTCCCTCTCACCATTGTACAAGCACCACTGAATCGGCGCTGCACCCCGATATTTGGGTAAAATCGAGCCATGCACATTAATGCAGGCCAATTTTGGCATATTTAGGATTTTTGACGATAATATCTGTCCATAGGCGACAACAACAAACACATCTGCATTTAACTGTTTGAGTTTAGTTAAAGTCTCGGTGTCTTTTTTAACTCGTTCAGGTTGCCATACTGGTAAGTTGTGAGCAGTAATGATCGCTTTTACGGGTGTTGGCGTAAGTTTATTTCCGCGCTCCCGGCGTTTATCTGGTTGGGTGACAACTGCCAACACCTCAAATTCTGGATGATTCAATAACTTTTCCAATGTGGGTACAGCAAACTGCGGTGTACCAAAGAATACAATTTTCATTAATAATTAGTTGTTAATCGTTAGTGATTAATTAATGGTAAATAATATCGGCTGTTTGGTGATACAATATTTTCATATTAGTGAAACAAAAGGCTTCTTGATTAACTTAATAGTTAAGTTGACAAGTGTAATAGCAAGTATCAACTGTATCTACCTTTAGTGAACGTAATCGTTTAGTGGTGTCTCGTCACGATCCGCTAGAGCATCTACCGAGTCAATTTTGTTGTGTTCCTGATAATTTGTCCCAAATTGCTATTAAATGCAATTGGTTTATCAAAAACTATTGCGTCTTCTAGCTATTTATGTAGTTGAGATTGCAGTTTATAACTTTAAGTTGCTGACAACAGTATTTTCTGAGTATGATGTATTGTGCATCTGCCTTAAGAGCTTTTCACGTAACGCCTCACGTTTACCATTATTAGGTTTGCCCTATTAATATTAGTGTGTAATCTGGCTTGTTTATTGTGTACTAGCGATCGCTAGTACGATCCCCAATCGCCGATTTATTTCACTCTTGGTTGCCAGCGTTATTATACGCTAAATATTCCTTAACTAATACCTATTTTTGGTGTAGTTAAGTATAGCAACTAACAAGATTACATATTGTGTAGTAATTACTGACTCGTCAGCAAATTTACTATACTCGCATATTCTTGTAAAAAAACATCCAGTACCTGAGTAATAAAAGGTGTTGATAATGATACTTAATTTTGTAAAACTCTGCAAACTTTGAAGTAAAAATCTCGTCAAAGTTTTTAGTTTCTTGTTATACATATAATTACCGCCTGCCCATTGCTGCATAGGTATTGCTTCTCACATAGCAACCGCCCCTCTAGAGAGTCTATAAATGCTTAAAACCCTTTTGCTGTCAGGATGGTTCCGCACCCAACCATTTCTCAATTACGTTGTTGTTGTAATACTGATTGCACCCTTGCTAGGGGCATCGGCTCACTCGTTTCCGGTAAAATCAGAAGTATCTAAACTAACTTCGATAACTGGAGATTCTGACTCTGTATCAAAGAAAGGATCTGTAGTTAGGGAACCTGAGATAGCTGAAATATCAAAAACAGAGCAAACCAACTCCTTAATAGAAGAATTGGACTCTGTGCCAACACAAACTACTACTGTCCAGGAACCGCAAGTATTACCAGCCGATAAAATAGAGTCTTTGGCTCAAATACCTCAAATACATAGTTCTGTGTCAAGCAGCGATTTAACTATTCCTGATTCTTTGGCAGCAGTTGAACTCGCACCAGTAACAGATATTCCTGTTAGTCAGCTTGATTTAATCCGAAAACTTAAAGCTGCTCATATCAAATCTTTAAAAGGACAAGAAAATTCTCTCTCTAGAAAAAAGTCTTTAACTGAATCATTGACAGCAACTCAAGTAGCACCAACTCTTAAAGAATCGGAACCAACCACAACAACGGAAATACCTGTTTCTCAACCACGCGATGAGTCCCAAGCAGAACAAATAGATCCCATCGGTAGTCCTCATCCTATTCCTTGGAAATGGATTACAGCAACTCAAGAAGCCATTGCTTCTAATGGTGGTTCTGGAGTACGTCATTATCGCAGCGTACCCGTGATTTCTCCAGATGGTAAATATGCTGTTTATAGCCGGGTGCAACTAGAGGTGAAACCCCAAATGTATAACAGCCGTGTCACCAGCGTGCTGTTTGTCCAAGATATGCACACTAAGAAATTGTGGGTGATGGCTTCAACAACTCCAGTTAGCGATCCTTTATTAAAAGTAAAGGCACTAAAAGCGGAGTCTTCAGAAGAAACTGATACGAGCGGTAAGATTGGGGTATTAGTTCCAGTTAGCTGGTCAGAAAAAGGCGATCGCTTCTTAGCCCGCAAGTTTGATGGTCTATTTAACACTGGTGATTCTACAGATAGTGCAGTGATTTGGGATCGGCAAAAAAACCACGCTAACACAGTTGCTCCTGTTAATGACGAAGAACATGAAAAAGTTGCCGTATTGTTAGGCTGGAGTAAAAGCCAACCAGATCGTGTGTTATTCCGTGCAGGGGAATTGGGCGAGGAAAACTGGCCATTAATCCAAGTTGCTAATGATGGTAAGACTATCACTGCAACAGACAGCGATCGACCAATTACTTTTGGTAAAAAGATAACAGAAATTTGGGCAGGTCCACAAGTTGCCTACCGATAGATTATAAAAAATCCTACACACTCCCGTTGTCAGCAGTGACGACAACGGGATTTTTTTATTATCCCGAATGGGTTCTATTTTTCCGTCTATAAATCTTGTGCAAAGCTGAATTTCCTACTTTTGCAGCAATTGCTCTATGATTTACCACCTCTTGGTTACTAGTACAGCACGGCAAAAATAAACATATCATTTCAAATGGCGCAAAAGCTTGGAATACAATTCTTTTGACTTTTGACTTCCACCTTGCGGTATTTGGTTATTTAAAGCAACCTTCTACTAACCTATTATTTATTGTGTAACCCATCTCAAAATAAGTGTTTTTATTTCGTTTTATAAATAAACTTAGCGCCAAGTTATGAGCAGAGGTTTCCTCTGCTCATAACTTTGTAATAGAGGGGTTTCTAACCATTTTATCTTGTTTTTTATGAGTGCCTTTTAATTTTTCACTTTTGCCTTGTTCAGTTATTAAACAATATAATATTTGATATCCATCAAGAGGAAGAGTTATCAACCATACAGTTAATTGAAGGCAGAACTAAACTGCAATTATTGTTCACAACTACAGGATAGAAATACTTGTTGCGCCCCATTCAAAAATCTCGAATTGGGCAAGCTTTTAGATGGTCAGCAATTTCTAGAAGAAATAGAAACAAACTATGACAACAATATCATTAGCCACTCAACGTCACTTCAGCATTGACTATAATTCTAATTTCGAGCGGATTTACAAGTATCAAAAGCTACAAATAGGATTGATTGAGTGTGAAGCACTGGTAATCTTTGACAGCCGTGTTGAGGATCTTGAGATTCTTTATGCTGCCTTGTCACCTAAAGCTTTGGGTTATACTCTCACACCCAAAGACGATGCACTAGTAGTGATTACAAATTTATTAGCACAAACAAAAGCAAAACAGTTAGCGATTGTTGCCCACGGAACCCCCGGAGTCTTGCAAATTGGGGCATTGCCAATCAATCGCCAACAAATCAAAACACAAGCCCAATTATTGCAACAGTGGGACGTTGCCGAAATTGCCCTCTACAGTTGCCAAGTCGGCAAAGATACCGAATTTATTAGCGAATTGGCGCAGTTGACGAAAGCAGAAATATTTGCAGCTGCGGGTAAAGTTGGCGCACCAACTCAAGGCGGAAGTTGGCAGTTGGATATTCAATCAGGCATAGGGAAAATGAATCCGCCCTTGACAGTCAATGGGTTAACAAAATATCCAGGTGTGTTAGCTTCCCCAATAGCCCTTAATCTCAACCCCACCAGCAACACCCGCTTATTATTAGAACCAAGGGAACAAAGAGGTGGGATCACAGATGGTCATACCTATATAAATTATTATGCCTTTGCGGCGTTGAAATCAGATGGTTCCGTCGTCACTTGGGGCGATAGTAGCAATGGAGGAGATAGCAGTGCAGTCAGTAGCCAACTTGCCTCTGGTGTCACCAATATCTTTTCTACAAGTAGTGCCTTTGCGGCATTGAAATCAGATGGTTCTGTCGTCACTTGGGGCGAAGAAGGAGGAAATAGCAGTGCAGTCACAAGCCAACTTGCCTCTGGTATCACCAATATCTTTTCTACATATTATGCCTTTGCGGCATTGAAATCAGATGGTTCTGTCGTCACTTGGGGCGATAGTTACTCTGGAGGAGATAGCAGTACAGTCAGTAGTCAACTTGCCTCTGGTGTCACCAATATCTTTTCTACAAATCAAGCCTTTGCGGCATTGAAATCAGATGGTTCCGTCGTCACTTGGGGCGAAAGTTCAGAAGGAGGAAATAGCAGTTCAGTCAGTAGTCAACTTGCCTCTGGCATCACCAATATCTTTTCTACAAATCTTGCCTTTGCGGCATTGAAATCAGATGGTTCCGTCGTCACTTGGGGCGAAAGTAACTCTGGAGGAGATAGCAGTTCAGTCAGTAGTCAACTTGCCTCTGGTGTCACCAATATCTTTTCTACAGGTTTTGAGGCCTATAAGACAGGTATAGGTACAGTTACAGGTGATGCTTTTGCGGCATTGAAATCAGATGGTTCCGTCGTCACTTGGGGCAATAGTAACTACGGAGGAGATAGCAGTGCAGTCAGTAGTCAACTTGCTTCTGGTGTCACCAATATCTTTTCGACACTTTATGCCTTTGCGGCATTGAAATCAGATGGTTCCGTCGTCACTTGGGGCAATAGTATCAATGGAGGAGATAGCAGTACAGTTAGTAGTCAACTTACCTCTGGTGTCACCAATATCTTTTCTACAGGTAATGCCTTTGCGGCATTGAAATCAGATGGTTCTGTCGTCACTTGGGGCGAAAGTGGGACTGGAGGAGATAGCAGTTCAGTCAGTAGTCAACTTGCCTCTGGTGTCACCAATATCTTTTCTACAGAGAGTGCCTTTGCGGCATTGAAATCAGATGGTTCTGTCGTCACTTGGGGCGGTCTTAACTCTGCAGGAGATAGCAGTACATTCAGTAAAGTCAGTAGTCAACTTGCCTCTGGTGTCACCAATATCTTTTCTACATATGCTGCCTTTGCGGCATTGAAATCAGATGGTTCTGTCGTCACTTGGGGCGATAGTAACTTAGGAGGAGATAGCAGTTCAGTCACAAGCCAACTTGCTTCTGGTGTAATCAACATTTCCTCTCCCTTTGACCCCATTGGACTAATCGTTGCAGAAAATAGTCCAACTAATACCGCCATCGGCACTTTCAGCAGCGTTGACCCAGACACAGGTGACACCTTTACCTACAGCTTAGTCTCTGGGACTGGCAGCACTGATAATGATTCCTTTACGATTAAGGGCAATCAACTGCTAATTAATGCTTCCCCAGACTTTGAAACTAAGTCTAGTTACAGCATCCGTATCCGCACCACAGATCAAACTAATTCATCCTACGAAAAAGCTTTCACCATCAAGATTACTGATGTTAAGTTAATTAATAGCACCAATGATATCTTTCAAATCGACGCCAACGAGTTGAGCAAAGTCAACATTAAAATCAAAATTAAAGGACGCAGCTCCGAATTAGTCAACGAACTCGGCGTCTTCAGCGTTGATGACAGCCTTGGCACTATCGATGGCATTGCACCAGGTGCCGCAGGTTATCAAGAAAAAGCCCTCTCTAGAGCCACCACCATCTTCTCAGTTCTCGCCAACAACCCCACAGGTTTTAATCCCGAAGACCTCAGTCGCATCCTCCAATTGCAGGGTGGTACACAACTGCGCTTTTATTTGAAGTCTCAAGGTAACATCATCTTCTCTAGTACCACTAGCCAAAAAATTACCTCTCTAGGCGAAGATGGATTCACTTTGGGGTGGAAAGATGGTTCCCGTAGCGATTCTGTTTTTGATGACTTGCAAGTGAATATTCAAAAAACGGATGAACAATTACCCATTGGTACATCTTTACAAGGAAAATCAGAAGGTCAAGCCCTTGATTTGCGGGATTTCAGCACTGACAGCCTGATTAGTGGGACTTTCGTTGTTAACCGCGAAGCATCTTACAACGACTTTGTTGGTTTTTATAAAGTTACTAATGCTGATGGTGGCATTGATACTAATGGTGATGGCACAGCAGACATTCTTCCTGGACAAGCGGGTTATGTACAAGCGGCAATTAACCAAAGGGTGAGTGATATTGGCTTATCGGTAGGTAATCAAGGTACAAGCAACTACAATGGCAACTTTCAAGGCGGCGGTATTTATGTGCCATTCTTGATTGTCGATGGTAAAGTTGATGCTTTGTTAGACAGCAATTCTAGCAATGACCCAACAGTTTACTTTACCTTCTTGGGTGCCAATGCTGACAAGACTCAGCACGTCAAGATGTTAGGTGATAATGTCTTTGGTTTTGAGGATCTTGCTGGTGGCGGCGACAAGGATTACAACGATGTCATTGTCAAGATTAATTTGACTCATAACATCGCCTAAGTATAGATCGGTATTAATCTAAAACCCTGCTTTTTAAAACAAAGTGGGGTTTTGTCATCATACAGTATCCCTCTTCTGCCACTTTCCAGCTGGGCAATCTCTCTACTACTATTAAGCTGATGCGCGTCTAGATTCTACATTTTTGCATTCAGACCGTCATAAGTCAATTGGTCATCTGGACTTTGAAATACAAATGACTAAGCGCAAAATCGAGCCAGTCGCACAGGAAGGGTTCCCCGACTTGTGCGAACTGGCGTTGAGCGGAGGTTTCCTCCGTTGGCGTAGCCCGCCGTTCGCGTAGCGTCTCGCAGAGAAGGCATCAGAACTTTGTAAGAGAGGACCAATGACTAATGACAACTCTCACGATTAAATATACAAATTATATGCGTAACAGCTTAACCTAAATAAAAATACTTAAAATTATAACTACAGAGACTTGTCACCTCTTTCCCATTCAGGTATGGCACCCTTCACCCGACGGATGGGCAAGTTGGCGATTAAAGCTGTGGTTCGTTGGTTGCTCTCTAAGGAAAACTCCAAACCCTCTGTCTCAATTTCTACATAGCGACAGACTACATCTAGGATTTCTTGCCGCATTTTTTCCAACGTTTGAGGATCTATATCAGCGCGATCGTGAGCAATCACCAATTGCAGGCGACGTTTAACTTGAGTTCGACTGCTATCAGCGCCACGAAAAAAAAGTTTTTCTAGAAGTTCAATCATTAGGAATAGGTCTGGGGCGGAGACTGGAAAGGTAAGTTAAACAATCTTTGTCCTGAACAACCTTCGTAGACGGGCGAAGATGCTGTCTTGGGACGAGTCGATCTCCAGAAATTCGACACTTTCCCCTTCTAATCTACGAGCAATGTTCTCAAAGGCTGTGGCAGCTAAAGAGGGATTTTCCGCTAACACTAAGGGTTCGCCGCGATTGGTAGATACAATAACACGCTCGTCGTCAGGGATTACCCCGATCAGAGGAATGGCGAGAAGTTCCTGAACATCTTGCACTGACATCATATCATTTGCCTGCACCATTGAGGGTCTGATGCGGTTAATTATTAAATGAACACGTTTGATACCTTGTGCCTCTAGTAATCCCACTACCCGGTCAGCGTCACGAACTGAAGAAATTTCTGGGGTGCTGACAACTAGGGCTTCTTTTGCTGGGCCGATCGCATTTTTAAATCCATTCTCAATCCCGGCGGGGCTATCGATGATTACGTACTGATATTTTTGCGCCAGTGCATTCACCAATAACTTCATCTGTTCAGGCGTGACTGCATCTTTAGAGCGATTTTGGGCTGCCGGCAAAAGTACAAGATTAGGTTGGCGCTTATCTTTGACCAAGGCTTGTTCTAAGCGGCATTCTCTGGCTAAGACTTCCACCGCAGTATAGACGATGCGGTTTTCTAGCCCTAGCAGCAAATCCAAATTTCTCAGACCAAAATCCGCATCAACCAAAGCAACTTGACGCCCTATTTTGGCTAAAGCCATGCCCAGATTTGCTGAAACTGTGGTTTTACCCACTCCTCCTTTGCCGGAGGTAATCACTATAATGCGAGTCATGATAGAAATGCGGTCAATAAGGGTTCAGAAAATATAAAACAGTAAATTGCAGTATAAAGTATGAAGTATCGTGTCAAGTATGAAGAAATATCTGTTCTCCCTGATGAAGATGAAGCATGAATATTTGTTTTATTTCATCCTTACTTATATACTTCATTCTTTAAGTAAATATTTATGGTTCTTAATTGCTCTTGGTGAATTGGTTTCTAGAAAAATCAGTAGCCCTAGCGATGCGAATTCCTTGGGGCGTAATATGTGCCACCTCTGGAGAAAACTGCATTGGCGGTTTTTCTGGTGCCCTAGCTACAGCATCTGCAATTCGTAATTGAGTTGGTTCCATTTGCAAGGCCATAATCAGACACTCACGATTGCCTCCAGCACCAGCATGAGCGATTCCACGTAGGCGACCCCAGATGATAATATCTCCATCTGCAATTACAATACCACCTGGATTTACATCTCCCAAGATAATTACTGTACCAGGATGACGAATTTCTACTCCAGAACGGACTGTAATTTCTAGATAAAGGGCATCTTCCTGGGGTATGGCTGTAGCTGTTGGCTCGGAATTCAGGGAAGTTACGGGCTGTAGTTGTTCTACAGAATACCCAGAGGTGACAGCAGCGATCGCAGTTTGCCGACGACTAGTCGAGACTGATATGAGCCGCAGTTGAACTTCGCTCAAAGCCTCAGCGAGTTCTTGGAGTTGTCTGGCATCTACTAGGCGGTCTTGTGCCATTAAATGCACAGGTGTATTAGATATCCGAAAGCGATCGCCTGCATTTAAACGCTGTCTTATTTGTTGCCAAATATCAGACCAAGTGATTTCTGAGGCAGATACTTGAGATTCCGGGGGCAGAATTAATAACAGCCGTCCCTCCTGACTTTTTAACTGGACTTGACTATTGTCATTTACGCGATACCCTGATATTGCTGCCTCATTAGGATTTAAATCAGTAAGAATAAAATCGTCTGATGCTGCATCAGTATTTGACTCTACATCTTCAAGGGCAGTATTTGATTTTAAATAAAGGAGGACGGATTTTAACTCCGCATCAGGGGGGATAGGATCTGACTCTACATCAGAAACAGTAGGATTTCCCTCTACCTCTGAAAGAATAGAGTTTGATTCTGCATCAGGAAGTGCAGAATTTGACTTTAGATTAGGAACCGCAGAATCAGAAGTCATGAAGTACTAGCCAAAAGACAAAAAATAGACAAATTTTGGATTTGAATGGGATTTTGGATTTGGATTACCCACAAGAGGTAGAAAGGGCGTAGCGGGATGTTAGTCTGGCATGAACCAAAAGATTATTTAATCTCAAATCGTTCGACTAAGCGTCTTACCTTGAGCGTACCCCTACGGGGAAGCAAGCTACGCGCAGCGTCTCGTAGAGAAGCCGAAAGGAGCCGAAGTCTCAAATCTCAAATTGGCAGGGTCAACCTTTGATAAACTGTCCTCAAGGCATCAGCATCGCCAACGTTACCTGGAAACAGCACCACAGGTAAATCAGGAAACTGAGGATGATCGGATGGCGTTAACACCATTGAACAACCAGCTAAAATTTGACCGAGTAAACGGGCTGAAGTTAAAGCTAGTCCAGTACTCAAAATATCATTAGAAGTAATACCACCCTTGCTGATTAAGAATCCTATATCAGATGGTAAACCACGGACAATATCCATCAATAAACTTGAAACTTTTTCTCCAAACTCCAATCGTGTCTTAACATCTTTAAAATTCAGTTCCTGACGGCTAGTATAAACCACTGGTGTTTTGCCAGCTTCGTGTGCCGCCCGTGTACTTTCTTGAATTTCAGTTAGCAATGGCGCAGATTGATTTGCATCATCAAGTAATCGCGCTACATCTACTTCAATTCCCACTGTTCCTTCTACTTGCAATAGCGCCTCTAATTGCTGGGTAGTTTTTTTCACATGGGAACCAACAATTACTGCACCTGGTTTGCCTTGGCGCACGTACTGCCCCATATTTTCGGCGGCAATAGGTTGGGGTGGTAAAGCGGCTAAAGCTGTTAAAATACTTGCTGCACTGCGAAATAAAAAGCGTTTCCCTTGACTTGCTGCTGCTAATATGTCTACTGCAAAGCGGTTGAGATCGTCTTTAGTTTCACCATCTACAACAGCGCACTTATTACCACTCAGTTGTAACAAACGTTCCAAACTACCAGCGCGAATATCAGCTAGCAGAAATCTTTCTACAGCTTCGGCACTAATTTGTCCTTGAGTCTTTTCTTCGACATACTTGGGTAAGTAACTGTGATGGTAGCTGAAGACTGAATCACGGGCAAATTCAGTTTCATGAACTGGGGTGGGTACACCGTCAATAATCAAGTAATGCACACTGTCACGAGTGATGCGTCCACCTTCAAAAAAAGCTGGGACGAGAAAATGAGCATCAAAAGGGCCGAGTTCTTGTGCGATCGCATCAGTTTCAATGGGATAATGTCCCCGCAAAGTAGAATCAGAACGACTGACAATCAAAAAATCCTCAATTCCTTCAGCATTCAAAGCGATTTTCAGGTTATGGCAAACTTCTTTAGTCACAGATGCAGCTGACTCTGGCGTTAGCGATCTAGTATTAGTTAGCACAAAGAAAATCGGCGAATCATCCTGCAAACCGATGCGTAGAGTGTCCACATCCCAGTGCATTAGCAGCAAGCAGCTGTGGACTGTCTGAGAACCTGTAGGGTCATCATCCAGGACAATTATTTTTGGTTTGTTGCTCATTTAGGTCAACGGGGCGATTGTTTTTTAAGAAAGTCATCAGCAAAGAAAAATTCTACTTAGCCTTTGTGCAATTTTCTGATTTCTGCTTGCACATCGATCGCAATTTGCAATGATTGATTTAGCAGTTGAGCATATTCGCCTGCTTGACTACTAACTTGTAAAGCTTGCAGACTGGCTAAATTATTCACAAATAACTCTTGGTTATTAGCAAGCAATTTTTTATTATCTCGCAAAATTCGTTCCGTTTTCAGAGCGCGGACTAAATCTTCTCTAATTAGTTGCAGGGCGGCGGTTACTTTATCTCGGTCATGGATACTGCTTTCTACGTTTCCTGATGCTGCCAATTGGTCATTAATATCTATAGCAGCAACTAGGTCATGATATTTATCAACTTCATCTAAAAGTATTGTCAGTCCTTCAGGACAGGTCAACTGCCGCCACAGCCATCGCCCCATTAATATCGGCATTGGTACTAAAATGAGTAAAAGAATTCCTAGTCGAATTGAAGAACCAATTGTTGGCAGAATAATAAACGCGTAAACAAAACCAACAATTATTGGCGTTAGCGCCAACGTAACCAGCATTTCATTGATAAAAAACCCTAATCGCTTCTTGCTATCTCGCAAAACAGAGGGGCGAAAAACGTCTTCTGGATCAAACCCAGTCAAACGTCTTAGTTCCCCCTTACTAATTTCCAAGCCTATTAAGTCCGGCTGCACGGCTGGATAACTCCTATGGAAGCCCAAGTTGCGTATTTATTTTAATCGGGTTTGGTAGAGAAGCAATGGGTGGTTACGTATAGTTATGATAAAAAGCAGACTGTGCAACATGATTAAATAAAGCTAAAAAGCATTTGCACTTATTTTTTACTTTATTTTGGATATAACGCAGTACTTATGTAAGCGATCGCGTTTAAGCGCACGTCAAGTTGAGTATTATAACCGCAGAACAACGATTAATAACTTTTGATGTTGCAACTGCTGAAAATGCATCTTCGCAGATGGGCGCAAAACTAAATTATCGACCGCAAGCCACCGATACCAGTATAGATGCAGATACTTATCTGTTTTCCCAGTTGCGAAAACTCTCACTTGAACAACGAATAAAAATGTTCGCGGCTCATGAACGTGGGGTAAAAAAACTTTGCCTTGCAGGAATTAAATCACGACATCGCAGTGTTTCCAAAGAGGAAATTCGTTGTATATTTGCGCGTGCTTTGTTGGCAGAAAAATTTCCTCCAAACTTCCAGTTGATTGGTGTTGATGAAAGTATAATAGGTTTAAAAGCATTGCTTACACTGCTTTAACCAAGCAAACTACTGCAATTGGAAATCGCTTCTCAAAAATTAAGGAGCATAGATATGAGTAACATATTGTCTGATTTATCTAATCTTAAAGAACTCGAATTGCAAGAACTGTCTGAGGAAGAATCTCAACTTGTAGTTGGAGGTAATTTATTTGGAAGTATTGTTGGCGCTGTTGCTGGTAGTTATATCGGCTCTAAAGCAGGACTAGCTGGTATTATTGCAGGAGGATTAGTTGGAGGTGCAGTAGGGTCTGTAGCGGAAGACTTCATTAACGGTCTATCCCGCCGGAAGCAAGTCCTAGTCCCAGTAACTGTATCTGATGGGGAGACAACAAGCACTCAGATAGTGTTGGCTGATGTCTGATGAATGCAGTTCAAGGGAGAGCAGAGTATTGAACGCTATCTCTGTTCGATTGTACCTCGTACTGAATTAGACGCAAGAATCCCACGAATTTAGCGAAACGACCCGTGGGAGTGTCAATCAGGAAACCAGTTTTCATCTAAAATTTGTTCTAAAGAGCCAAGCAGTGCAACAGGGAATGTATTAATGGGAAGTTGAGAGCGATCGCTTGCTTCTTTCCTTGCGTCTTGATAACATTCATCAAATATTTCTAAAATGTAAGGCTTAAGACTAGGACTATCTTTGAGTTGATCCTTAATCTCTCTACGGAATGTCCTGATTTCCCCTTTCCAATGCCCTTGATTGCGCTCCCGTTCTATATCCCAGTATGTGAGCTTAAGCAGATGTTCAAAAAGTCGAATTAACAGACTTTTCACCGTTCGCTTCTGGCTCCTACCCATACTTTCTAATTCTTCTAACAAATTATCTAAATCCACAGAAGAAAATTGACCAGCGCGAAGTTGGTTGATGGTTGTCCTGAGCCAAAGGTAATAATCTTGGTCGTATAAAGTCTGAATTGTTGGTTCTACTTGCATCACCATACAGTTGCTAAATTCCTATTTTTTGTATTAAAAACTGTGTGTTGTACACATCAATTCTGCTTTAGGTTTTGAATACCAAAAATCGCCTCTAATCTCTCACCAAAAGAAAAATATCCTCTGTAACAATCATTTTTAGGTTGGTCGAGTATTAGTCCTTGTGCTTCAGGGTGAGCTAGGTAGATAATCTCGCAGCCAGTAACAGCCGAGTGTGGCTAAACTAGCCTAGTTCAAATTCCACAGCTTGATGATATTATCACTCAGGACTTACGCATTGAAAACCTGAAACCTCGATCCCCCCTAATCCGTGCCAGTCGCTCATGGGGGAAACCCCCAAGACCGCGCTGGCTCCCCTTAAAAGGCTACGGTGTACACACAAGTCAAAAAAAGCTCGATGCAACAAAGGTGCAGCTCAATGCAACAAAAGTGTAGCTCAATGCAACAAAAGTGTAGCTCAATGCAATAAAAGTGTAGCTCGATGCAATAAAAGTGCAGGTCAAGAGACTTGTGTGTACACCGTAGCCTTAAAAGAGGGGGATCTTAAAAGCCCCCTTTTTAAGGGGGTTGGGGGGATCTCTTGTGCGTAAGTCCTAATTACTGATAAAGACGATCGTTTGTCCATGCGGGCTGAAGCTGATACTCCACACTATATCAGTAGTGTCACCTCAGTGTCTTGATGGGCGTGCCGTCTCGCTTCCACAGCTTGATAGTCTTATCTCCACTGCTAGAGGCGATCATTTGTCCATCCGGGCTGAAGCTGATACTCCACACAGCATCATTGTGTGCCCTCAGCGTAGCGATGAGCGTGCCGTCTTTTTTCCACAGCTTGATGGTCTTATCCACATACACTGCCAGAGGCGATCATTTGTCCATCCGGGCTGAAGCTGATACTGCTCACAGAACCAGTGTGACCACTCAGGGTAGTGATCAGCGTGCCGTCTAGCTTCCACAGCTTGATGGTATTATCCCCACTGCCAGAGGCGATCGTTTGTCCATCTAGGCTGAAGCTGACACTGTATACAGGACGATTGTGCCCCAAGCTGTTTTGTTTTTTCACCCCATTAACCGCCTGCTTCTAAGCTGATTGCTTCAATAAGTGTTCGTTCTCTTGGCGGGCTTTTTCAACCGCTGCAACCGCTCGATCGCTATTGGCAGCAATCCCTGTTTTCGTACTTTGACAAGCCGAAAATCCGGCTGCGATCACGCCTGTCAGCATCACCCTCAGCGCACGAGAATTCAGTACATAGCAAAACTCTCTAGCTTTCAGAGTTTGGTAAAAAATCTCGTTGAGAGCCTTTACTAGTTGTTCCATGTTTGTCTCTTAATGACCAGATAAAGAGCATGGCATAAAAGTTTTAAATAATTGCAACTTTCTGTGTGACTCCTTCTCACGCTTGTATGTTGCACGAATTTACAACAGGCGATCGCTTGAACCACATTCTGCGGCTGAAATATGGTTCTATCGAGATGGTTTAACCCCTAGCGATTCTCGTTTACGCAGCCAATCCCCGTCATAGGTCTTTAGCAGTTTTGTTAAAAGCTGGAAAAACTCTTTATCTGTTTCATCGATGGAACGTCGAATCCAAAATCCTCCAGATGTATTTGCTGCATACCAATCAACATTTTCTACAGTAGTCAAATAATCGGATAGCCATCTAAACTTTTCTTGGAAATATAGATCGGGAAGAGTTTTATTTTCAAGATGCTTGAGATATTCACGTTTAATTACTTCAAATTTCTCATAATTCTTATCAAACCTGAGTTCATTTACTTCTCTTTTCTCTAACCGCAATTGATATTCTTTTTTGACTAACTGATATTGTTTTATGAAAGTATTAAATTCTTCAGGAGTGGCAAACAAAATCTGATAACTTGTATAAAAAGCTCTCGCAGTATCCCTGATTTTTGTATTATAAGAGGTTTGTGTTTGTTGCCTGAAACTTTCATGCTTTTCTGCATAAATAATATTTTTTTGTAGCCATTTAACAAATTCTGGATTGTAATATCCAAATTTATATTCAGACTTAAATGTAAGATCGTAGTCTTTGCGGAAAATAGGCAAGCCAGAAAGAATCCGCAACTTCTGATAGTCGATGAAGGGCTTGATATCACAGTAGAGGCTACGCAGTCCTACGTTTAAGTAAGTCCCACATTCCTGATACTTTTCTAGCTCTGTCATATTTGATCTGTTAAGACCCAGCCAAGCAGAACGGATTATTTCTTCCGGTTGACCTCGCTCAGATGACTGAACACTCTTCAAAGTAAAAATAGTAAATCCTGCGATGATTAAGCCTGCTGTAATTGCACCAAATGTAGTCTGACGCAACCGCTTAATTTCTCGCTTTCGATTTTTTGGTTTTTCTGACTCTAACTGATTACACTCTTCTACATTGATTAGACCTCTTGCATAAATCAAAAATAAGAACCCCAAAGAGCCAAAGCTACGCTTTGTCTCCCCTCCCCTTAGCAAGGGAAGAGGTTGGGGGTGGGGTGTTAGTGACTTTTGCAAGAGGTCTATTATCTCTTGTGCGCCAGGCTGTTGTTTTATCTTGTCGAGTAAATCTTGAGCTAACTGAAGCATCTCAAGGTCATTATTGACCTTAGCGACTTCAACTTCTTGTTGCACTATAGCTTTATGAACTTCGCAGTCTGGCATCTTTTCTAATTTATCCACTGCATTTAACAAATCACTTTTTTCGCCAAACTTTTTTTTCAAAACGTTCTTAAAACTGTTGTAACTGTCTGTTATTAAATCTTTAGCCAATCCAGCACTAACAGCAGTCACAATAGCGGTAGTGATAGTATCCATAGTTTATTTTTAAATATTTAATACTAATTAAAAATAGATTTAAATAATTTGCTACTAAATTCTAATGTATATTATCACGGTTAACCGTACCAAATGTGTGGGAATCTTCAGTTGGTGTTCCAGGTTTGCAATTTGGGTCATAGCTTTGGGCTACTAACGCTACATACTTAGTATCCATCATGCTGAGGTTATGAATTTCAGTTAAGGTGCAATACCGCAAATATTCCTTAAGTCTAAATTAAAGCTTACTGAAAGAATGAGGTTTTAATTTACAAAGTCATTGAAAATGTACGAGATCCTATTTATCACCTCCAAATTCTCAGCCTTAAAAATTGATTATTATTGTTCCTTCATCAGGGAGTAGAAAAATGACTGCTGCAAATGGTAAGCGCAAAATTCGCTACGCTGTCGTTGGTTTAGGTTGGTTTGCCCAAGAAGCTGCCTTACCTTCGTTTGACAATGCCGCTAACTCAGAATTAGTGGCACTGGTTTCAGATAACCCCACTAAAAGCGAAGAACTGAGCAAAAAGTATGGTATACAGCATACTTACTCCTACGAGGAGTATGAAGACTGTTTGGCAAGTGGCAAGGTTGATGCAGTTTATATTGCGCTGCCCAATCACTTGCATTGCGACTATACTGTGCGGGCTGCTAATCAGGCAATTCATGTATTATGTGAAAAGCCAATGGCAGTAACAGAAGAAGAGTGTGAGGCAATGATTAAAGCTGCCAATGACAATAATGTGAAGCTGATGATTGCCTACCGTTTACATTTAGAAGAAGCCAATTTACAAGCAGTCGAAATTTTGCGTTCAAAGCAAATTGGTGAACCACGAATTTTCAACTCGGTTTTTACTCAGCAAGTAGAAGAAGGCAATATTCGTTTACGAGATGTTACAGGTGGTGGAACACTTTATGATATTGGCATCTACTGCATTAATGCTGCACGTTACCTATTTCAAGATGAACCAATTGAAGTATTTGCTGTAGCTGCCAATAATGGAGAAGAACGCTTTAGCGAAGTGGAAGAAATGACTAGCGTCATCTTACGTTTCCCAAATGAACGATTGGCAACATTTACCTGTAGCTTTGGAGGGGCAAGTGTTTCAAGCTATCAGGTTGTAGGTACTCAAGGCGATTTACAAGTAAAACCTGCATATTCTTGGCAGGGAGAAATTAAGCATTACCTAACTATTAATGATGAAACCCAAGAGCGTACTTTTGAGGATCGCGATCAACTAGCGGCTGAATTTACCTATTTCTCTGATTGTATTCTCCAAGATAAAGACCCAGAACCGTCTGGGACGGAAGGGTTGATTGATGTTAGTATTATTCAAGCGCTTTACAAGTCAATTGAAACAGGTAAACCTGTGCAGATCCAAACTCGCGATCGCCATCAACGCCCCACATTGGATCAAACTATTGAGCGTCCTCCTAGTGACGAGAAGCCAGATTTGATTCATGCTGCTGCACCTTCTGGGGAATGATTGCTAATACTAATTCTTTGTGAAGTTGCACAAAATCAAGCTTGGTAAAATAGAGAATGTACTATGTGGATGATTGTCAGATAACAGACACTTAGTACTAGTCATTTTGTAGTGATCGCTTATGCTGGATACGCAAAAATAAGATACTTATACATCAATCATAAATACTTAAGAAAAACTTATGGATGATGTTAGTCAAGTTTCTATCTTGCCAGTGCGATCGCAGCATTCTGTCCCCCAAAGCCAAAACTCAAACATAATACTTGGTGAATTTTACTTAGGCGTGCTGCTGTAACCAGGTCTATATCAAATTCTGGGTGCTGCAATCCTATACAAGGTGGTAAAATTTGATGCTTTAACGCCATGAGAGAAAAAGCCACACCTAAGGCTCCAGATGCTCCTAGTGCATGACCTGAGCTTCCCTTGGTGGAACTAACTGCCACCCTTTGGGGAAACAAACGCTGGATTACCATACTTTCCATCTGGTCATTTAGCTGGGTAGCTGTGCCATGAGCATGAATGTAATTAATATCGGCTGGTGACAGACAACTACGTTCTAGACATTGTTTGATGGCAGCGATCACACTTTTCCCTTCAGGTTCAGGTAAAACACCATGATATGCATCGTTAGTCAAGCCAAAACCGAGAATTTCACCATACACTTTTGCTTGACGCTGTTTTGCCAACTCTGCTGATTCCAAGACAAATACAGCTGCGCCTTCGCCCAACACTAAGCCTTCCCGGTGCAAATCAAAGGGATAAGCCCCAGTTTTTGCCAAAGCACCCATCTGCTGAAACCCAGCCAAAGTTAGGGGTGTAATCGGTGCTTCTACTGCGCCAGCGATCGCCTGTTGACATTGCCCAGTTTGTATAAGCAAAGCTGCTTGAGCGATCGCCCAAATTCCAGTAGCACAAGCTGCCATCGGTGCTAAAACTATCCCAGATGCACCGATTTGTCTTGCAGCTGTGATCGCATTCATCTGAGGTAATGTATCTAGCCAATTTCCAAAAGAGGACACGCGCAAATTCGCCGCGTCTTCATACATTTGCCGCGCCAGCATTTCCCAAGACGCTTGATAAGAGCGACTCGATCCAATGACTACAGCACAATCAGTTAAAGGTGAAACTAACCCAGAATCTTGCAAAGCAGAAGAAACAACCATCTGAGTTAACGTTGTCAACTCAGATGGTTGTTGAGAAATTAAACCTAGAGGAAGTGGTGTAAGTTCTGGAAATGGTTGATGTAATTGGATTCCTGATTTACCTGCTAGCAAATTTTGCCAGCTATCCTCTAAGCTTCCACCCAAGGCGGAAATTAAACCAATACCAGTGACAACAACCTTTACCAATTTAGGAGTTAACAGTTAGGAGTTAGTAGTTATTCTCTCCCTGTCTCCTACTGTCCAGGTGTTTTCAGATTTTCAGCACCTTGGGTGACTTTAGCAGAGTCAATCCGATCGCCTTGCTGAATTTTGTTCACAACATCAAAACCTTGAGTAACATTGCCAAACACCGCGTAGTTACCATCTAAGAACGCCAAATCTGCTAAAGCAAAGTAAAACTGTGCAGAAGCGGAGTCTGGTGATTGTGATCGCGCCATCGCTACTGCACCCTGTTTATGGGGCAATACTACGGGTTGAGCAGTAGCATCAAAGGGTTTATTGTAAATTGGAGTATCTGAACCTTTTGGCTTAATTTCTAAAGGTATATAACGAGCATTGCCCGTTTTTGGGTCAATATAGCTACCTGTTCCCAGTTTATCTGCTGAAACTTTCGGGTCTTTGCTTTGAGGATCGCCCCCTTGAACTACAAATGGTTGGGGTTCGCGTACAACTCGATGGAAAGCTAAACCGTCATAAACACCTTTCTGCACTAAATCTACAAAGTTGCCACCTGTAATGGGGGCATCAGTGCCGTCTACTTCGATAGTAATCGGTGAGCCTTTAACCGTGAGTACCACAGTAGCCTTGCCTTCGAGGCGTGGTAAATCAGCCAGTCCAGGAATACTCTCACTATTAGTTTGAGATACAGATGTTGCTTCAGTAGTTGTCTTGGTACTTGCCTCGCTTGTGGTCGAGGTAGCTGTCGAGATTGGAGAAGACGTATTAGAACCGACTTGCTGTGTTGAACATCCTCCCAACATCAAGGCACTGATGATCACAAGAGAAAGTAAAAATTGTGAAATTTTTAACCGCATTGCCTGTTACCGATTTAACCAGAGTATCTTATCGTTTCCAGGGGGATCGGGTAATTCCATTGTCCCCCTGTCCCTAGTCCCTAGTCCCTAGTCCCCACTCCCTTACAGCCCTTCTAATGACACTCCCAAAAAGCGGGCTAATTTTGCACCTTCTGTTTCCAACTCTGTTAAAGATAACGGTTGTCCAACCCGTGTTAAGGGTATATCTCGCCGGCCCTTAATGCGTAGATAGAGGGCGCGAAGGGGATTAAGACCTTCTTTGACGGTTATTCGCACAGATTGCACATCTTCTATGCGTCCGTTAATCTCAATTCGGCGGTTTTTTCCAGGAAATCCCCAACGGAATATTTTGATTGTGCCCGTTTCCAGATTAAATTCGTTGTAACCGCCTCCCACGTCCCATAAAATTACTAGCCACAGGTATGTGGCTAATAGCAAGCCAGCAGTGCCATACAACCCCATTACTAATCCTTGGGGGACAAATGCCAGTTGAGTTGGATTGGAAACTATGAGTAAATTAACTTTTAGATAACTGGATATCCCAGCTAATAAAAAGCCGCTTGCTCCTAAGGTAACGATAGTTGCCCAGCAATAGTTGCTGAACCGACGAGAACCGAGAACATTTTGATGCAGGAGGCGATCGCCTTTGTTAATCGTTGTTGATGCCGTCATTGAACTACCATTGCCCCGTGAGATACTCGCTGTGATATACAAAGCACACTGAATGCTCTTGCATAAAGTGTGTGCTTCTGTACCAATCCGGCTATTGCTTAGGAGGCACTGAAGCTCTGTTTTAAGTCCACGGTATACTTTACCGTAGACGATGAATTTTTTACCCTGTACCCTACAAATTTTACTGTCTTGGATGATCACTTACTTGCACTATGGGACAAACCACTAGTACCGCAAACCGGAAGTCACGCATTCACGCATTCACGCATTCAAAAGCATTATGGAATATGCTTTTTAGGTATTTTAGATGGTTGCTCGTCTTGCAAAGTTATGATCGGCGGTAACCGCCGCTCAACGCCAGTTGCTTTAAGTGGGGGAACCCACCAACGGACTGGCTCGACTTTGCGCTATTTCCGTCGTGGCACACTAGGCTATTTGTAATTAGTCAAGATGTGTTAACTTCCTTCCCCCTTGTCCAACGTTTCACATAGTTTTTCTAGAGGTGTATCAACGACCGTGGCGGCGAAGTAACCATCCACATTTTACCAAACATTGTTGACAAAAATTCAACTGCGCCCTTCCCTGTTCCTGCTACTTGTATAATTTGTTAAGGCACTAAGTCCTAAATTTTTTCACTCAATCCCTGATAAAAATTATTTTTTCCCTGCCCCTGTGCCGTCTTTCTCCCCTACCTTGCATATTTGCGGGATGATTTAGCAACTTTCAAAATGCCTCCCCTGCCCCCCTGCCCCCCTGTTACCCTGCTCTTCCTGCCTCCCTGCCTCTTTTTCACCTTTTGGGAATGAGTTCCCTACCTACGTCCATGTAGACTAAATTTTTTTATATTTCTGAGAAAAGTTGTGTCAAATTGTAAAATTTCTGATATTCATATTATTTATAAGGTTTGTATTTCATGACTGATTTGCTTGGTGTGTATCAGGCAAAAACCCTGAGTAGTATGATAAGTTAAGAATCATTAAGTTACCACAAGCTAGATTACTAGCCGATGGTACGTGTAATGGCATAGAGAAAGAGAAATGCTGATTTCACTAATCAGCATTTCTCTCAGAATCTCAGTTGCTTTGACGCTGTTGAGATTGTCAAAAAAAACGTTAATTCCTCACGGCAGTCGGTTACGCAGGCTCTCCGCACTGTCTTAGAAACGTTGCAATTTTAGTAAAAAGAGGATTTTAGTCCGATGACCATCGCAGTTGGACGCGCCCCTAGTAGAGGGTGGTTTGACGTTTTAGACGACTGGCTCAAGCGTGATCGCTTTGTATTCGTAGGTTGGTCAGGGATACTATTGTTCCCCTGCGCCTTCCTAGCACTAGGCGGTTGGCTGACCGGCACCACCTTCGTCAC
>NZ_JBALFV010000104.1:0-59699 GCF_036916735.1 Nostoc sp. | reverse complement strand
ACCTTCTATACCAAAAACATTTTGCTCAATGAGGGTATCCGCGCTTGGATGGCTCCTCAAGATCAACCCCACGAACAATTTGTATTCCCTGAGGAAGTTCTACCTCGCGGTAACGCTCTCTAATATTGAAAGCTGACCATGACTTAAGTTATGGTTGTGGTTACCGAAAATTGACACCAACCAGATTAAATAATCTCTTTGGCATAAACCAATAAAGTGTCAATATTCCCCATTCTCCAGTCATCTCCCACCAAAAGGCGGGAGATTTTTTTATTTTTCTATATCGTTAATATCTATAAATTTATGTGTTATCTTAGATGAAGGTTATAAGCCTAGAGCAAATGCTCTGTCCTTTTGAGACTAAAACCGCTTAGGCAACAAGGAGGTGATGCCCATGATAGAAAGTAGTAAATGCATGGGTCATCAGGTTGCAGTTAGCCGGCTGTGTGCCGGGGCTGTTCTCTAAAAGTTAGCCTTAGTTATCTTTGAGATACTAAGTTAGCTCAACTAGCTAGGCAAGCTCGGAGTTCCTTCCGGCAGTCTGGTTGCAACCTGAAGACCCGCTAGACCGCTCTGAGTTAAATCACCTGATCTAACTCAGAGCGGATAGTTTTTTATAGGTAATTTTTGTTTTAGTAATGCTTGCTTTTGAAAACTTAGGTGACGATGCTTGCAGTGGCAAAGGTAACCTGTTTAACTTTTATTAAAAATAAAAATATTTTGTATCAAACCTTGGGTATGACTGGATGTCAGCAATAGCGTCTATTTAATAAGTCTGATTTTAATATGCACACACCCATTATTCCCTAGTTGATCCTCCTATCCTTTCTCTATGAAGAGTAGAAAGGATTTTATTTGATGAAATACATAATCTAGCCCAAATAATACAACTAGGAATTTCTTGATATGGCACAACTACTCACCGAGGCGGAAATTCAAGAAAGTGCAAAGGTTGTATCAGGTTGGAGTGTTGAAGGCTCCAACTTAAAGATTACCCGAACATTCAAGGATTTTATCCAAGCAATTGAGTTTGTCAATAAGCTGGTGGAACCTGCTGAGTTGGCAGGACATCATCCAGATATAGAGATTTCCTACAATAAAGTGAAGATTACATTGACAACACATGATGCAGGTGGGCTGACGGAGGCTGACTTTGATTTAGCGCAGGCGATTTCTAAAATTAACTAAGTGATTTCTTCTAACATCTTGGACTAAATAATTGGAAGCCACTCTGACGGAAGACGCAGAGTGTAGCAAGCTTTAAGACTAGAACTACAGGTTTTAGTTAAGAGTGTGCTGGCTTTAAAACCCTTGATTCATAGGCTGGTGTTTGCGATCACAATAGCAAGTAAACTATGCTGCATGAAAGCTTTACCTACATTTATATGGCTGAGTCAGTGTGTTATATTTGTGTGCGAATTTTAGTAGAGCTAAGTGCAAGAAGGTATTTTTACTGACAATTTGCTAAGTGTCTAAGCTTTGAGCAATTTAGCCAAAGTAGGGAGCGAATGCCCTAAAGCATACTCCTTGCTTAGATATTTAGATAATTATGTGTGACAGTTCTTAAGGCGATCACTGCAATCTTGTCATCTAGATCCAATGTTTTATAATGTTATGATATAAAGATATGTTTTTGCATAAGTTAATCAGATAAGTTTTTAACCCTAAGTTAATCGTTTATTAGCTTTGCAAAAACTAAAATTGTAGTAGTGGCAACTATGCCTCATCCACAGGTTTCAATAAGATGTCGCGTTTTTGAGAATTAGGTGCAACGAAACCAATTATTTAAACAAGGTGTGAGGAGTAAAGAGAAGATGTCTAGTATATTGTGGAAATCTTTAGTGGTTAGCCCAGCAGTTTTGGGAGCAACATTGTTAGTTTCGGCAACAGCAATTGCGGCTCCAAACAAAACCACTGAAGTATCATCAGCCACACAACCAGGTGTGAGTGAAGTTGCCCAACAGCCAGAAATATTGGCTCAAACAACCATTGATCAAGTTAATCGCTACAGCAACGAAGGCAACCAAAATAGTTCTCAGTCTCAAGTAACATCGGTTTCTCAATTTTCCGACGTACAACCCACTGACTGGGCATTCCAAGCATTACAGTCCTTGGTTGAGCGCTATGGTTGTATTGCAGGTTACCCAAATGCTACTTATCGCGGTAATCGGGCTTTGACCCGTTATGAATTTGCCGCAGGTTTAAACGCCTGTTTGGATCGGGTTAACGAATTGATTGCCACAGCAACAGCAGACTTAGTTACTAAACAAGATTTAGCTACTTTACAACGGTTACAAGAAGAGTTTTCGGCAGAATTAGCAACCCTACGCGGCCGTGTAGATTCCTTAGAAGCGCGGACTGCTGAATTAGAAGCTCATCAGTTCTCCACTACGACCAAACTAGTTGGCGAAGCGATTTTTGCAGTTAGTGATGTGTTTGGGGATAACACTGGCGACAATAACAATACTGTCTTCCAAGATCGGGTACGTTTAGACTTGCAAACCAGCTTTACGGGTAGAGACATTTTACATACACGTCTAGCAGCAGGTAATGCAACAGCTTTCACACAATTTGATAATGCTGGGAATCAGCTCACTACTGCTGAAGGTACACAAACGTTTCAAGTTGGTAATGACGGTGGTAACAACAGTGTCAATATAGATCGTTTGACATACGAAGTTCCTATAGGACCAGCCCAAGTTTACCTTGCGGCTAGTGGTGGACGACACAGCCATTATGCATCCGTCAATAACCCTTACTTTTTTGATCAAACAGATGGCGGTAACGGCGCTTTATCTACCTTTGCTTCTGAAAGTCCCATCTATCGGATTGGTGGTGGTGCAGGTATAGCGCTCAATCTACCCCTTAGTAGAGGTAGGGGTATTCTAGGAAATAGCTCAATCACTGCGGGTTACTTGGCATCTAATGCTAATAATCCTGGTCTGAGTTCAGGTCTGACCAACGGTGACTACGCTGCTTTAGGACAGTTGAACTTTAGTGTTGGCGATCGCTTGGCTTTAGCGGCTACCTACGTCCACGGGTATAATACCGCAGGCAATTTCTTGTTTAACTCCGGTACTTCATCAAACGTAAACAACGCTTTTGGATCTTCTGTTGCAGTAGGTACTCAACAAGCTAACGCTCTACTAAACTCAGGTGAGAGCAATTCTTATGGTGTGGAGGCTGCGTTTAGACCTAGCGACAAGCTATCAATTAGTGGCTTCGTCTCTTACCACGATGTCACGGGCTTTGGTGCAAATGATGATTATCAAGCTTGGAGCTACGGTTTAGGGGTAGCATTACCTGATTTTGGTAAAAAGGGTAACGTCTTGGGTCTTTTTGCTGGTGCAGAACCTTATTCGTTTAACAGGCCAGGTTTTGGTGGTAATAATGATATACCCTATCACTTTGAAGGCTTCTACAAGTATCGCGTGTCAGATAACGTCTCAATTACCCCTGGTGTAATTTGGTTAACTTCTCCTGGTCAAAACAGCAATAACGATGATGCGATTATCGGTACGCTCAGAACAACTTTCACTTTCTAGACTATTGACAATCTGCCAATAATTTAACTTTATTCCTCCCCGCCATTAGGCGGGGCTTTTTGTTGTTAGTAGTAACAATAAACCCCAGTAGTTAACCGGAGTATACTATAAAAGTTAGGAGTGGTGAGTTAAAAGTTCTGAGTTAAGAATTAAAAACTTCTAAACCGCGCCCACAAGTTGCACAAGTGTCGCTTTCCGGCGAACAGAACTTTTCAAGAGGAATTTTAAATTTTGGTGAAGCAGCCCGGTCTTCTGCCAAGGGGAGACGCCAAATGCGATAGCGCAGCGTAAAGCCTTCTCTTCTCCCAAGGGGAGACGCTACGCGAACGAGAGGCTTCGCCAACGGCATAGCTTCGCTTAGAGCGAGTCATCTCCCAAGGGGAGACGCTAAGAGCGAACGAGCGTCTGGGGGTTTCCCCATGAACGACTGCACCAAGCCGAAGGGATTAAATAAAAAATCTAACGGGAACGAGAAAGCCGAACAGGATTAATAACAAATAACTTTTGACTAATAACTAAGGGCTAAATTATGCGAATTGCTCGTAACATTACAGAACTGGTTGGTCGTACACCCCTAGTGCAGTTGAACCGCATTCCCCAAACAGAAGGATGTGTTGCAGAAATTGTAGTGAAATTGGAAAGTATGAACCCATCGGCATCAGTTAAAGATCGGATTGGGGTGAGTATGATTAACGCCGCCGAAGAAGAGGGGCTGATTACTCCTGGGAAAACAATATTAGTAGAACCTACTTCTGGAAACACAGGAATTGCTCTAGCAATGGCAGCAGCAGCTAAGGGTTATCGGTTAATTTTGACAATGCCAGAGACAATGAGTGCGGAGCGACGGGCAATGTTGCGAGCCTATGGAGCAGAACTGGAACTAACGCCAGGGATGGAAGGCATGAGTGGGGCAATTGGGCGGGCGCAACAAATGGTTAATACTATGCCTAATACTTATATGTTGCAGCAGTTCCGCAATCCAGCCAATGCAAAAGTACATCAGGAAACTACAGCCCTTGAAATTTGGGAAGACACCGATGGACAAGTAGATATGATCGTAGCAGGGGTGGGCACAGGTGGTACGATCACTGGTGTAGCAGAAGTAATTAAAACACGCAAGCCTAGCTTTAAGGCGATCGCTGTTGAACCATCCAATAGCCCAGTTTTATCTGGAGGACGACCAGGGTCACATAAAATCCAAGGAATTGGGGCTGGGTTTATTCCCCAAGTTCTTAAGATAAAATTGATTGATGAAGTGATTACCGTCACCGATGAAGAAGCGATCGCTTATAGTCGGCGTTTGGCAAAAGAAGAAGGGCTACTATCTGGTATTTCCACTGGAGCAGCTTTATGTGCAGCAATTCGCATTGCCCAACGTCAAGAAAATAAGGGACGTTTAATTGTGATGATTCAGCCCAGTTTTGGTGAGAGGTATTTGAGTACACCGTTGTTCCAAGACCTGGAAACAAGGTTAGCCGCTAGCATCAGCTAACGATAAATTTAATTAATGGTCAATTCTAAGCACGTTTCTAACCATTACGAAACTCTCAAAGTTAGTCCAAGTGCAAACCTTGCGGAGATTAAGCAAGCCTATCGCCGTTTGGTTAAGTTGTTTCATCCTGACAGTAATCAGGAAAGTGCCGATCAGGAGCAGATAATCCGCATCAATGCAGCTTATGAAGTCTTAGGCGACAACCAAAATCGCCGCGATTACGACCAACAACTGCAAGATAACTCTCAAATATTAAATAGCGATCGCCAACAGCGTACAGCATCAGCACAAAAGCATTACCAGACAACACGAAAAACTGGACGCGATGTTGACGAGCAAGTTGAGGAATGGCTGCGCCAAGTTTACCAACCAGTTAATCGCTTGCTTTGTACCATTCTTTATTCGTTAGAAGAACAAATGGAGCAATTAGCTGCTGATCCTTTTGATGATGAGTTGTTAGATGAATTTCAGGAATACTTAAAAACCTGTCGAGATGACCTCAAGCAGGCACAAACTACTTTTCGCTCCCTACCGAATCCCCCTAGTTTAGCAAGAACAGCCGCTCACCTTTACTACAGCCTCGATCAAGTAGGAGATGGACTCGATGAATTAGGTTACTTTCCTTTGAACTACGATGAGCGTTATTTACACACAGGTCATGAACTATTCCGCATAGCTACAAGATTACACTGTGAGGCACAAGCATCTGTTACATAGTCATTGGGAATAGGGCATAGGGCATCCCTTCGGCTTTGCTCAGGGCAAGTGGGCATAGGGCATGGTTCAATTTCGCTGGATGTCAAAGGACTAATGACTAATGACGAATGACACATAACTTAGGAATTAGTTTATGCTGAAAGCAGAGAAAGATTAAGAAATTTTAAATTCTGCTCATAGTGTACTCATGCAATGTATTATTAATCGCCGCGCCCAATTTTCGGCAAGTCATCGTTATTGGTTGTCAGAACTGAGTGAAGCTGAAAATATTGAAAAATTTGGTGCTTGCTCTAGATTTCCTGGACACGGACATAACTATGTCTTATTTATCTCCCTAGCCGGGGAATTAGATGAATATGGCATGGTGTTGAACTTGTCTGATGTGAAACATGTAATTAAACAGGAAGTTACCAGTCAACTGGACTTTTCTTATCTCAACGATGTGTGGGCAGAATTTCAACAGACTCTGCCCACCACTGAAAATATTGCACGGATTATCTGGCAACGGCTAGCACCTCACTTGCCTCTAGTCCGTGTGCAGTTATTAGAACATCCTGAACTTTGGGCAGATTATATGGGAAACGCAATGGAAGCCTACCTCACCATCAGTACTCACTTTAGCGCCGCCCATCGGCTAGCTCATCCTAACCTCAGTAATGAAGAAAATACTGAAATTTATGGTAAATGTGCTCGTCCCAACGGTCACGGACACAACTATCATTTAGGAGTTACTGTGAAAGGAGAAATTGACCCACGCACTGGGATGATTGTTGATTTAGGTGCTTTGAATCAAGTAATAGAAGATTATGTGGTTGAGCTATTCGATCACACCTTTTTAAACAAAGACATTCCCTATTTTGCCGAAGTTGTACCTACTGCTGAAAATATCGCACTTTACATTAGTAATTTACTGCGATCGCCTATTCAAGAATTAGGAGCTAAACTTTACAAAGTGAAACTGATTGAAAGTCCCAATAACTCCTGCGAAATCTACTGTACTGAATCTGAATCAAATTCAGTCAGCGCCACCGGGAATCAGCCAGTATTGGCAAGCGTTTAGGTAATTGAAAATTTAGGCATAGGGCATTTTTAATAATTCGTAATTCGTAATGGGCTACGCCCCGCTACGAAGACAGTAATTCGTAATTATTAAAATTAGTTCTTTTTAAGTGACTTGTAAAATTTATTATATTCTGTCTGTGTATTTGCGGTTTAAAAGTAATTTATTTAACCACACAGGCACAGAGAACACAGGGTAAAAAGATAATCGCAAAGAATCCAAGGCTAGAACAGTTTGTTGACTAAGCAGTTGAAACCAGGTTACAAAGGACTTGTTAACTCATCTTGACTAAATAAAGTAGCTGCTAACTTTAATGCAGCCTGTTCACGTCGATAAACCTCAACTTTCTTCTGTATAGAATCGCAAATCCAATATTCTTGAACCCCTTGCACCGAGTACAGCTTCAGTTTTGTTTCCTTGTCGCGTTTCTCGTTTTTTTCGCCGGGTGATAAAACCTCTACTACTAACTCTGGTGCGCCCGTAAGATGTCCAGCTTCATCTAGCAAATATTTTAAGCGTTCATGACTTGCCCATACCACATCAGGGATCACATTGTCAGAATCTGAGAAAATAATTCCAGGTGCGATCGCAGCTTTACCTAAACCAGTTTCATCTGACCAATTATTAAGGACTGTAACAATTTTGCCACAACTTGATTGATGATCCCAACTAGGTGATTTGGTCACAAATAGTTCTCCATCAACAATCTCATAGCGATTTCTGCGATCGCCAGCAAATAGTTCTAAATCAGCAGTCGTCCAACGCACTGGAGTTGTTTGCATAGAAACCCCCTAGCATTTTTCTAAATCATATTTTAAAAATACCGACGACGAGCGGAATGTCGCAAATAGCGATAAATCCCCCAAGCTAAAACTCCAAAAAAGAAATTTAGGAAAAAGCGACTAAATATAAACCACAAAATATCAGTGTCAAAAAGCTTTGACGGACTCAAAGGACTAATTTTCCTGGCTAAGAGAAACAGCCCAAAAATAGCATTTCCACCCAGCACGAGAGCAAATATTACTAAACTCCTCTGCCAGTAACGGTGTTGAGGCGTATGGCCTGAAATTAGGGTAATGGTGGGTTTGCCTTGCACTTTTCGCAGTAATTGTTCTAGTCGCCAAAACATCCACAAGAGAAACGGGAATAAACCATAACTCAGGAAACCTAAAGGTAGTGAGTAACGCCAAGCACTAGATAAGACATTAACTAGAGCATGACAGATTACAGAATTTAGCCAAGCCCTAAAAATAAACTTTTCGTCTCGATTTAACCCGGTGTTGAAGGAAATATAGATTCCTAAAGCATATCCCCAAGGTGCAGAAAACATGGCGTGGACTGGCATACCAATAGTACGGTCTAGAATTGATGCTGTATCGTGGAAAAGGTAAATCCAATTCTCTTCGGCAGTGAATCCAAGGGCAACGGCTATGGTGAAGAGGAAAACGGTAGATGCAAATAATCGATACCTGCGTTGCAAATAGTAGGTTGGGACAATAACCGCTACAAACTTGCAGCCTTCTTCAATTGAGCCTACTTCCACAAGCTGCCGCAAAGCTATTCCAAAAAGCGTAGACGTGTTGGTAAAGCCTCTTGTAGAGAAGCAGCTTGTCGGCAAACATAGCTTGATCTGATTCGAGTCTACAACCCTGTTGGCTACAGTTTCAAAAACCCATTCGAGACTAAGGGCTAAGATACCAGATATTGCGCCGATGATAAAGAACATCAGCAACTTTAACAGAGGTGGGGCAAATGGCACCCGACAGTAGTAGTAGCCTAGCAGCAGCAAAGGTGGTATTGCTGCCCAGAGTAGTAGAGAAAAATTAACCACTCACCTGAGCGATCGCTGTACGGTGACGGTGGGTATTATTAGTGATTGTGGGAGTTTGAAAACCCGCCTCAACAATAGCTTGCTCAATGTTCAAAGCAAAATATTCATCTAAATACGGTTCTGTACTTTTGAGCAAAGTCAAAATGTAGGCTGGCATTTTCTGGTAAACTTCAGATTTTGGATTCATATCCATGATTGCCAAGTAGCCTCCTGGACGCAGCAAGCGCCGCATTTGGGCTAAAATCTGTCGGGTTGGCGATTGGGGTAATTCGTGGCACATCAGGAAAATAGAAACTAAATCAAAAGAGGCATCAGGTAGCCCGGTAGATTCCGCTTGGGCATGAAGCCAGTTTATTTTAGCTTGACGTTGTTGGGCGCGATAATTGGCAACGGCTAAGAAGTAGGGAGATAAGTCCAAGCCTGTAATTTTGGCATGAGGATAAATTTCTTGTAGGGCAAAGGTACTCAAACCCACACCACACGCCACATCTAGGATGTCTTGGGGTTGATTAGGGATTTGCACTTTGAGGATATCGTGGTAACTTTGGCGCAGTTTAGCATCTCCTTGTGCTCCAGCATCCTGCCAAATTCCAGCATGGACAGTACGAGCAGCAACTTCTAGCTCCCAAGCAGCTTTCCAACTGAGGTTTCCGCGTTCATAGGCATGGAATTGGCGCAAATAGTATTCTGGGTAGGAAAGCTGAGGATTTTCTACTTGAGCGAGATCGGCTTTCCAATCACGCGCCTGTAGTGTTTCGACTTCTTGCATCCAAGGCACGCCAATTCTTTCGGCACGTTTAATCATCATTTGTCTAGCTTGATGCTTGGCTAGGTCGGCTAACGGCTGGATTGCCAGTACGCCATTTACCAAGCGGGAAGCTAAACCAGGATTAGTGTTTACAGCAGCAGTCATAAATTAGTTTGCATTTAACAGACTTTTCTACTTATGACATACTTGTTGGACACCAGTCTAGAAGCAAATTGAATTGTGTAAGTGAGATATGAAGAGTGGAGGGAGCAGGGGAGGCAGGGGAAGTGGGGGAGTAGGGGGAGAAAGAATAACTAATGACAAATACTTCGACTCCTTTGGACTTCTCTACGAGACGCTACGCGTAGCTTGCTTCCCCATAGGGGTACGCTCAAGGCAAGTCGCTCAGTACAAGTGACTAATGACTAATGCCCAATACCCAATTCCCAATGCCCTATTTTGTAGTATTTGGCTTGAGAGCTAACAACATCTCCAATTGACTGGTAGATTTATCAGGGCTAGTAGCGGTAAAACCAAGACCACGAATGGAACCCAGCATGGTGATAGTGTTGGCGTCAGATGAGATTAAACTCTTAATTAACGGCACAGTTTGAGTTTTGTCCATATCTAAATATAAATAGCCGCCGTTGGGCTTTTGCAGTGAACCAGTAACGGCTTTGAAGGTATCGCTATTGTCGAGAGATGAATTGTTACGATCGCTAATCGCTTCGGCAACTGGACCACCAAGAGCTACAAATACAGTATCTTGATCTAGCCAACCATGTGCCAATAAAGCTCCTTGTCTGGGGATTTGCCATTCAGTTACATCTTTACCACTGATATTTCTGTTGGCGATATTGATTTGTTGAGTTTTGGCAAGGGTATCCAATTTCGTCAAGGTAGCTTCGGCTGTTTTGCGATCACTAGTATCAAATACTAAAGCACCTCCAAAACCAACATTTGCTAATACCCCTTGATTAGATGGAATCGCACCAAAGGCAAATTCTCCATTCATCCAGCTAAAAATATCTTTATCCAAATCAATATTGACAAATTTCAGTTGTCTTCGTACCTGTTCAAGACCTTGTTTCATTTCTGGATAATTTTTTGACTCTTCTATTAGTGTTTCCCAGCCACGGCTAATGCCATTTCCGCTAATTAGAGCAAAGGTATCAGTGGGAAATTGCCCAACTATATTTCCCGAACTTGATTGATACTGAAATTTATTTAGTTGCGAATCTAAATTGGCGATCGCTTTTATCCGCACTCCTGCATCATCAACACCAACACCCGCCACCACAGATTTTATCTGCTTGAGTTGCGCCAGCGCTTGTGGAGGTAACTGCTTTGCCTGCTGACTTCCGGCTGCTAATTCCTGTACCATGCCTGTATAGTCTGGTACATAAATTTGGGCGAGGCTGTTTTTGACATCCACTCCTTTGTTAAGAATACTGCTTGCACCTTCTTTACTGGCAAAAGAAGACTCACCTTTAAAGGTGTCAATTGCTTTTTCTACAGCTTGCTTTTCTGGTGCTAATACTAAGTGACTATTATTTAAAACTACGTTATATGTCGGCTTACCATTTTCTGTAGTTTCTATAATTTTTTGACCTTTATAGTCTGATTCCTGAAATTTAACTCCTTTTTGTGACTTTAATTTGTTAGCAAAATTCAAGGCGCTGAGTTTGTCCTTGATTCCTATTACAATCAAAATATTTGATTCCTGCTGTACATTGATTGGCACATTAGATGCTTGAAAAGGTGCTTTTAACTGCGTCGGCTTCACAGGATTAGGTGGTAATACAGCAATCATTACACCACCAGCCCAAGGCTTTATGTCTTTTTCATAAGAAACGTTATTGTCACTAAACACTTGCTTGTTAAAATTTTCTAGACCTTTTGCTACTAATTTTTGTGCTTCTGGAGTGCCAAACTGCTGTAACTTTGCCCAGGCTTGAGAGTCAGTAGTAATATAAGTTGCCATCAATGCTGTTGAAGGTACTAGTTTAGCGCTGCCTAGAGCGTCTGAGCTAGCTCCTGATGAGGGTTTAAAATACGTATAAGCCGCTATACTTCCTGCGACAAGTACAGCAGCACCAATAGCAGGAATGAAAAACTTGGATTTACTTTCAGGCATTTTATTATCCTCTTTTGCTCAGATTGTCACCGAGATTTATACAAGTGTCACTGTAGAGTTTTCGGATTTATTAATAATTTCCGCTCATTGATCGGTATTTACTGATAAAATTAGTAGTCCTATAAACTAGCAGTCTAAAATAATTACTCTAAAAATACTTCCACGAGATGGGGAGCGAATCGGCAAATGATATGCTGTTCATTTCAAACAAAATAGCCTGCTCAACAGTGGCAAGCTATCCTAAGTTATAGGACTCCTGTATGATTTGTAAGCAAAATTTCAGATAAAACGCTGATAAACGGGCTTTTCAGTCTCAGTATGTTTTCAAAAATCAAATCGGAGTCCTATATAAGAATAATTAGGAGTGTTTGTACTTAATCAAAATTTATCGAGGTGCAAGAGACTCTTGACTCGATGACAAAAAAGTGCAAAACATCAGTAAAAGTAAATGCGGGAGGGATATGGAAAAAAGTCCAAGGATCGCTAGCCGACCTTCGGAAATTCGGGTGAGATTAATTTTAATCCCCCCCAAAAGGGAATTCTCACCTCCATAATGCCCTGTTGATTTGGGAAATACATTCAGACACCGCTATTTTGCTTAATAACATCCAGCCAAGCCAGACTTTTCAGGATTACAAGGTCAGTAAGGATCAATGTCGAAGTCTTATTTTGATACAGATAATAACGGACACAAACCTTTTGAGTTACCGGGAGCAAGACCACACTACAACCCTGATCGCCCCGGACAGGTAGAGCATATTTTTCTCAATCTCAGCTTGGATATCCCTAAGCAAAGCTATCAGGGCAGTTGTAGCATTCGCCTTTTACCAATCCGTAATGGCATTGACTGTTTGACTTTGGATGCTGTCAACCTGAATATCGAGTCTGTGCAAGTAGACGAGGTGCCACAAGATTTTGACTACGACGGGGAACAGCTTTCTATCCAACTTGCTGAGGCGACTCAAATTGGTAAACGCTTGCTGATTGCGATCGCATATTCAGTGGCAAAACCGCAGCGCGGCCTTTACTTTATTCAACCAGACAAGCACTACCCAAACAAGCCAACTCAAGTTTGGACTCAAGGAGAAGACGAAGACTCTCGCTTTTGGTTCCCCTGCTTTGACTATCCAGGACAACTGTCTACTTCAGAAATTCGCGTTCGTGTCCCTAACCCTCTGGTGGCGATTTCCAACGGCGAATTGATTAATACCACAGAAGATGGTGATTACAAAATCTACCATTGGTCACAGCAACAAGTTCATCCTACCTACTTGATGACTTTAGCAGTAGGTGACTTTGCCGAAATTCAGGATGAGTGGAACGGTAAACCAGTTACCTACTATGTAGAAAAGGGACGGGAGGAAGATGCTAAACGCAGCATGAGCAAAACTCCCCGCATGATCGAATTTTTGAGCCAAAAGTATGGCTATCCATACCCTTTCCCGAAATATGCCCAGGTTTGCGTCGATGATTTCATCTTTGGCGGGATGGAAAACACCTCTACAACACTGTTAACAGATAGATGCTTGCTGGATGAACGCGCCGCTTTAGATAATCGTAATACCGAAAGTTTAGTTGTCCACGAACTCGCGCACCAATGGTTTGGTGATTTGGTGGTGATTAAGCATTGGTCTCATGCTTGGATTAAGGAAGGGATGGCTTCTTATTCTGAGGTAATGTGGACAGAACAGGAATATAGTCTCCAAGAAGCAGCTTACTATCGTTTATTAGAAGCTCGTCGTTACTTAAGTGAAGATAGTAACCGTTATCGTCGCCCAATGGTAACACATGTTTACCGGGAAGCTATTGAGCTTTACGATCGCCACATTTACGAAAAAGGATCTTGTGTTTATCACATGATTCGCACCCAATTAGGAGATGAATTGTTTTGGCAGGCTATCCAAACATTTGTTCAAGATAATGCCCACAAAACCGTAGAAACAGTAGACTTACTCAGGGCGATTGAAAAGGCTACCGGACGTAATCTTTTATTCCTGTTTGACCAATACGTTTTTCGTGGTGGTCATCCCGATTTTAAAGTAGTTTACTCTTGGGATGGGGATGCTAAATTAGCAAAAATTACGCTAACTCAAACCCAAGCTGCTGAAGGGAAAAATGGCAGTAAAGATTTGTTTGATTTAAAAATACCTATTGGTTTTGGTTATAACCAACAGGCAGAAGTTAGGAATGAGAAGTTAGGAGTTAGAAATAATTCTAAACTCCAAACTGATAATTCACAACTCAAAACTTTTACTGTCCGGGTAAATGAACGTGAACAAAGCTTCTACTTCCCCCTAGAAAATAAACCCCAATTTATCAGCTTTGATGTTGGGAATAATTATCTGAAAACAGTAAGTTTGGAATATCCAATATTAGAGTTAAAAGCACAGTTAGAGTTTGATCCCGACCCGATTTCACGTATTTATGCAGCAGAAGCTTTGGCGAAAAAAGGCGGCTTAGAAGCCACCATTGTACTGTCTACGGCCATCAAAAATGACCCATTGTGGGGTGTGCGTGTGGAAGCGGTGAAACAACTAGCCAAAATCAATTTAGATCAAGCCTTTGATGGCTTAGTTATTGGGTTAAAAGATAAAAATGCTTACGTGCGACGAGCTGTAGTGGAAGCACTTGCTCAAATTAAAACTGCTGAAAGTTATAAAGTTGTGAGAGTGTTAGTACAAAAGGGCGATCTTAGCTATTATGTGGAAGGAGCAGCTTCTCGTGTAATTGGCGCTATTGCATCTGCAAACTTGGAAGAAAAACCCAAGGAAGACAAGGTACTAAAGCTGCTGAAATCCATTTTAGAAGAAAAGGCGGGTTGGAATGAAGTCGTGCGGAGTGGTGCAGTTGCTGGTTTAGCGGAATTCAAAACTTCGGAAGCAGCTTTAAATTTGCTAATCGAATACACCAAACTCGGTGTACCACAACCCCTACGTTTAGCGACAATTCGCGCATTAGGAAAGATTTCTGTAGGTCAAAGTCCGGTTAATTTAGAACGGATTTTAGAAAAATTAACAGAACTAGCCAAAGAAACCTTCTTTTTAACGCAAGTGGCGGTAGCCTCAGCATTAGGACAAATGGAAACACCTAAAGCAGTGAGAATTTTGCAATCGCTAGTTGAACAAACAGCCGATGGGCGTGTACGTCGCTATGCTGAAGAAGAAATTTCCAAGGTGCAAAAGAATATTGGTTCAGAAAAAACCCTGGGTCAATTGCGTGAGGATTTCGACCAACTTAAACAACAAAATCAGGAATTGAGAAGCCGTTTAGAAAACTTGGAGGCCAAATCTAAATAATTACACTATGGCTAAAAGTAGCTAATGTTTCTTCTCCATGCCCAAAAACTCCACACCACTTACGGGATGGAGTTTTTTATTTAAATTTGCATAATTAGACACAGGTAGATATTTATATTTTTATAAATAATGGTTAAGAAAAAATAAAATAATCTAAAAGTTGGATAAGTAGTTGTAGTTTTATAAAGTATAATTAAGAAAAAGATAAATAAATCTTAGGGAGTAACATTAAGCTAAAATCACCGCAAACCGTATCCCAAAAGGGTAAAGTTCTAGTTGTTTTAGCTAAAAGACTACCCCTATCCTGAACTTGCAACCAACTTGTGGGTTAGGAGAAAAACAATCATTGTAAATTTTTCAGTTGAAGAGGCAAATAAAGGCGTGGGTCAGTATCAACCTGCTCTGCTAAAACTCTATAATCCAGAGGCGATCACTCGCTACTATAGTTACCGTCCCTGGCTAGCCTGGGGGCGACTGGTGAGAATTATCCTCTCTTTTGCGGGATTTATACTCAGTCTCAAGTGGGACGAATGGCAAGATAAAGTTGAGCAGAACAAGGGTAAACGAGCTATCCAGTTGCGAAAACTGCTCACCCGCCTCGGTCCAACTTTTATCAAAGTTGGTCAAGCCCTCTCTACCAGACCTGACCTAATACGTAAAGATTTTCTAGAAGAACTGATCAAGTTACAAGATCAGTTACCACCTTTCGATAATGCGATCGCTTACCAAATTATCGAAAGTGAACTAGACCGTCCCATTCACGAAAGTTTTAGCGAACTCTCACCTAACCCAGTAGCAGCAGCTAGCTTGGGTCAAGTATATCGTGGTCGTCTCATCAGTGGCGAAGAAGTCGCAGTGAAGGTGCAACGTCCCAACTTACGCCCGATTCTCACCCGCGACCTTTATCTATTGCGGTGGGCTGCGAGTTGGTTAGCTCCTTGGTTACCCCTCAATCTCGGTCACGACCTAACTTTAATCGTGGATGAGTTTGGCACGAAGCTATTTGAAGAAATCGACTATATAAATGAAGGTCGCAACGCCGAAAAATTTGCTAGCAATTTCCGCAACGACCCCCAAGTTAAAGTTCCAGGAATTTACTGGCATTATACCAATACCCACGTTTTAACCCTGGAATGGATTGACGGCTTCAAGTTGACAGATACTAAACGCATCCGCGAAGCAGGTTTAGATCCAGAAGCAATTATCCAAATTGGCGTTACTTCAGGTTTGCAACAGCTTTTAGAACATGGCTTCTTTCATGCCGATCCTCATCCCGGCAATTTGTTTGCTGTGCCCGATGGTCGGATGGCTTATATTGACTTCGGCATGATGGATCAGTTGGAAGAAACCACTAAAGAAACACTGGTGGATGCACTGGTGCATTTGGTAAATAAAGACTACACCGACTTAGCTGAAGATTTTGTAAAATTAGGATTTCTAACTCCAGACACGAATATTTGCCCGATTGTGCCAGCATTAGAAGCGGTGCTGGGAAACGCCATAGGTAAAAATGTCAAGGATTTTAACTTCAAAACTATCACTGATGAATTCTCGGAACTGATGTACGAATATCCTTTTCGAGTGCCGGCAAAGTTTGCTTTGATTATTCGTTCCTTGGTGACTCAAGAAGGTATTGCCCTGAGCCTCAATCCGAATTTTAAAATTGTTGAGGTGGGTTATCCGTATATAGCACGGCGGTTGCTGACAGGGGAATCGCCGAAATTACGGCGACGATTATTGAATGTATTGTTCAAAGATGGTAAATTTCAGTGGCAGCGATTAGAGAATTTGATTGCGATCGCTCGTACCGATAACAACTTTGATGTATTACCCACAGCCCAGATGGGGTTCCAATATTTAATTTCAGAAGAAGGTAAGTTTCTGCGGCGGCAGTTGGTGCTTGCTCTCACCGAGGATGACCGCCTCCACACCGAAGATGTCCAACGCCTGTGGAACCTGGTTAAAGATGACTTAAAACCGGATCGTTTATTAAATGTAGCGATCGGCATTTTAACAGACTTATCCAGACAAGGCGCAGCTGCTATCCTCCCAAAAGCTACATCCCTTAGGCCTTTTGCTGGGAACCAGTCCACAAACAAAAAGTAAAAAATCTTTAATAATATAAATCAGGAGTTTTAATGTACTATTTTCCTCTGCAACCGCCTTATTTTCTATTACTTGTTGGCTTTTTAACAGCATTAACATCTGGTTTGGCATTATCTGGAACATTGAAAGTAATTGTAGAGAAATGGCCAAGTGTTCGCACAGAAAATGCTAAACCACGTTCTTCTTTGAAAGAACTATTTGTGCCATTTCTTGGCATAACTGGTGGTACTTGTCTATTTCTGTCTTCAGGATTAGCAATATTTGGCTTTCCCACCTCCTTGGCTTTAGGAGTCGGTTTACCAATTAGTCTCTTTACTTGTTTATTAGTTTGGTTGCAGTTGGGAAGTATGATGACCTTTATAGAACGCGAAGGTATGCAATCTTTAGATTTAGATACTATGCCATAATTTAAAATAATATAGTACACAGGGCTTTTCAAGTAATTGAACTACACTGCTCCTTACTCACCGTTTCAGTCATGCTCTAAATACCTGAAAATAACTATAAAAATGAATTTGCATAGGTTGGGTTGAAGAACGAAACCCAACATTTTCGCGCATTTGTTAGGTTTAACTTTGTACCCCTACGGGCAAGCAAGTTACAACCCAACCTACAATTATCCTGTTATTAGTACCCATTAATTCTATCCTTTAAATTGCGGTAATTTAGCTTAATATTATCGATTCTTTGCTGAATAAAACTCCTAGTAGACTTTTGCAGAAGCATTAGCTGGCTTGGGCGGGTAAAGCTTTGAGGACGTTCTTCAGGTGATTTTAAATAGCGATAATGCAAAAACACATCTCGATATGGAATATTAACATCTTCACCAGCGCAAAGTTGAGTAAACTTTGATGAACTTATACTCATGTAGTGCAAATATGTCAATCTCCGCCCTTGGTCGTATAGGATATTATCTACCACATCAAATTGAGAACTCCAGTGATTACCAGTTGCCTGTTCGCAGTCATGGCAGGCAAAGTTATAATAGGAAATTCCACTTCTCAAAACCATGTAATTAAATAAAGATTGGTCAGGTGCTAAAAAGGCCATAGCATCTGCTTCACCTGCTGTTAATTTGTTGAGTAAGTCGGCTCTTATTGCTGGAGAAAAAATATTTTTTTTAGTTGCAAACCAACCAGCACAAAATACTTTAGATTGCAAGTTCTCTGAGTTGAAAACTTGCTGGATCTGCTCTGGTGAGCCATCAAAAATAAATTTTAATTCAGACTTATATTGAAAATCATTGACTACCCAATCATAAGTATCTAATTTTTCATATACATAATTTATCGGCCCCATTAATAAGGTATCTGCATCAAAATAAATAAATCTATCAAAGGGGCCAGCGATAGCACAAAATTTACGGTGCATTGGTAGCTCATAAAGTTCTGGAAAGCCCCACTCTCGCCAAGTTTTTTGTGCTCTAGGGTAATTTTTCCATATCTGAGTGGCAAAATTATCCCAATAAGCTATGGAATCAGAGTCTTCAAATAAGCTAACATTATCTCTAGATACAATCTCTGCCCTTACCTTGTCTAATCGCTGATTATATGGAAGTATACAAATAGGAATTTCTCTACCAGCATTAACTTCTATACTGTTGAGCAATGCAACTAATTGGTCATAGACAACATCATTGGCTAAGATATAAATGCCATCAATCATTGGGATACTCATAATATTAAGTACGGGCAGTAACAAAGGGAAATAAACGGCGAGTCAGTTTGGGGATAAAAGCGAATTTACCCTCATGGAGATAGCGATAATGTTCCCACAATTGCCAATAGGGACTACCAATTTTCATCCGAGTACCAGCCCAATGAAGATATTTTAGCCTTTGTCCTCGGTCATAAAGGACGTAGTCTTGCTGTTGGAAATTTTGCGAACCTGCCCAACTACCAGGCCCGCCTCCAGGAATTTTGACAAGATTTCCACGTTTGGCAATTAGTTTAAGAACAAGATAATTTAAAATTGGTTGGTCTGTAACTCCTTCAGAAAAATCGAAATATTCTCGATGTGCAGCACATTCACGCAAAGCTTCATCCATCTGTTGTTCGGTAATAGTTCCTTTCCTCGAAGCCCAAAAACCACTGTTGAAAACGTCTTCTAGTTGGGCATCTGAAAAAATTTGCTGCTCTTTTACAAATGGGGAAAAGATATTTCGCAGCTTGTCATTGGCATGATGGTAATCACAACAGAAGAAATCAATTTCTGAAAGTTTGTCTAAATTGTCGGCGATTTTTTCAAAAACAACAATATCCGTATCAATATAAATAAACTCATCTAAAGGTCCGAACCACGCCACCAGTTTACGCATTTTATTGGGTAAGGCAAGGAAATCTCGATTAAAAATTTCTGCGATCCGTTTGGTAAATTTATCGATAAGTTCTAAATCTGGAAAAATTTGCACTTTATGTAAGGTAGCAAGCTGCTCTGCTACCTTGTGATAATTTTTATTAAAAGGTATGAGATAAACGGTAACTTCTGGGTCATAGTAACGAATGCTATTGAGTAAAGCGATCGCATTATCGATAACCCGGTCATTAGCAACAATATAAATTCCCCTACTCATAAATTATCCTTGATTAATTAACTTCAGTTTTCGTAAAGCTCTTGTAAGTAAATTTGGTGTTGGAGCGTAATTATAATTTTTAGGAGAATCTGTAAAAACTGGACGTTTTTCTGGCTCGTGTAAGTAGCGATAGTGGAGAAATAAATCTCGATAGGGAAACTCAATATTTTCTCCAGCACAGACTGCTTGATTGATATTGGGAGGAATACCAATATAATGAATGTAAGTTAGTCGATTGCCTTTGTCATAGAGAATATATTCTCGTTCTTCAAAGTGCTTAGATGTCGCAGAACATCCAGTTTTTTGATTATCTGGTAATTGTTGAGCAAAGTTATAAATAGAAAGATGAGACCTCATTACCATGTAGTTGATTAATGGTTGTTCACCAGCCCCTTCATACAAAATTTCTGCCTCACCATTTTGTAAATGAGATATTAGCAAATCTCTTTGCTCTGAGTTAAATATGCCCCGTTTTGCTCCATAAAAGCCTGAGCAAAATATTTCGGAATCAATGCGTTTTTGCTCGAAAAGTTTTAGTAATTTGGGTGAATTAACATTGTATATTTTAGTAACATCTTTAAATTGAAAATCGTAGACAACAAAATCATAACTATCTAACTTTTCAAACACTGCCGCCAAGGAGTTCATCACCAAGGTGTCTGCATCTAAGTAGATAAACTTATCAAATGGTCCATCAAAAGCACAAAAACGACGATGAGCGCCATACAAACGGAATTTACTCTGATTTAATCGTTCTGGTGCTGCTGAGAACATAAATTGATCCCAGCGATTGATTGATTCTTGATTATCGTAAAGAAATACATTAGGGCGTTTAGCTATTTCATCAGCGATTCGCTGTGTCTGATCGTCGAAAGGATAAATACAAACAGGAGTTTCTGGGCCCAAGATAACATCAATACTGTTGAGCAAAGCCACCAGTTGATCGAAAACATAATCATTGCCAAGGGTACAAATACCATTCATAATTTATGACTGTTGATCAACAAAGTTTGATAACCAGTTAAGCAGGTTTAATTTGTGTAAAATGATTTGACGTGCTTCTGCGATCGCATCTTTGGCAGCATACCAAGCATCAGGTGTAGCTGTCACTTCTTGGATGTAAGCAATGCCTTTTTCATCTAAACTCGGCAAGCGTAAAAAACTACCTGATGGCAATAATTTATCAGCAGCCGGCCCGCCATAGTAAATTGGTAGACACCAGGCAAGTAAACTATCCCAAAGTTTCTCACTCACATACCAATTATTATCAGCATAATTTTCAATTGCTAGATTGTAATAATATGGTGCCATGCCATACCATTTGTTACCTAGTTCTCCTGACTTTTTAGCCCATTGTGGTAAGTTACGCCCATACAAATCAAATTTAATGCCACTAGATTGTAGGGACTGCAAAAAGTCTAGACGCTGGCGATGGTTGACAGTGCGGCTAATTCCTGAAGTAATCCAACTACATAAAGCAACCTTTAGGGGAGGTGGCATTTCATTTAAATCTTGAAATGAATTTGAGTGATACCAAATAGCAGGCATATAGTCGGGAGTGGGTGCAAAATCATCTGGACCAGAAACGTAGCCGCAATACTTTTGAGCTTGTTGGTAGTTATAATTAGTAATTTCTACAATTTCATCTAAAGGTGGTTCTCTTAGTAAATAAATAATTCGCTCTTTACTTACATTACGCAGTAGAGAATCAACATTTACTACTGATTTTTGCTGCCGTTTATGAAAACTATCTAACCAAGATGTTTGTAGTGCTGCTTGGGGAAAATCAAATTGATACATCAGCAGAAAATCTGGTTGGACTGCTAGTGCTTGCATTTGTATATTGCCCCAAACTCCAAATTGATTTGGAGTTTGTTGCCATAGCCAATCGGCTCTAGTTTCTAAACCTCGATAGCTGCTAATCATGCCTACAGTTGTAATAGTCATTTTATTTATTAGTTAGTTATTGTTTTTATTAGTTATTTTACTTATACAAAAATTTGGGGTAACAGAGATTCATCAACATGATTAAGGATTTTTGCAGCTCTATTTTCCCAAGAGAAATGCTTGACAAAATTAATACTATCTGGATAACCTTCTATTTTTCTGGGATGAGTTTCTAAAACCCGCTTTAGAGATTCGGCAAATTTGCTGGGGTTATCTGATTCACACCAAGCAGCGATCGCTTGGGTATCTTTAAATTCAACTAATGATGGAATTTCTGTTGCTACAATGGGAGTCCCAGAGGCGAAGTAGTCAAACAGCTTTAAGGGAGATGTGAAAGTTGCCGCTTTTCCTGAACAATGAGGGTGAGCTAAAACATCGGCTGCTTGTAGTAAAGATGCTAAATCATTATGTAATATATAGCCCAAAAATTTAATATTATTAATCTGTTTTTCTTTGATCAATTGCTGATAATATTTAACTTCTGTTGGTTTACCACCTGCACAAACAAATTGCACATTAGGCATTGCATTAGCTACTTCAATTAGTACATTAATACCTTTAAATTGTTGTAAAGCTCCCGCATAAACTACCAGTTTTTGGCTTTCGTCTTGCAAAAGTTTTTGACGCCATTCGGCTGCTTTTTCTGGTTGTCTCTCCATAAATAAGCGATTAAAACCATTGTGCAGCGTAATCACTTTTTCTGGTGGCATCCCATTTTTAATCATGCTTTCACGGATAGTGTCTACAACGGTGACAGCAATTTGCAATAGCGGATTTGTAACAATTTCTGGCTCAAATGGTTTGTCTTCGTGGTGGTGATGTTCATAAATTGCCGGGACGCCATTTTTAATGGCAGCTTTGACAAAATTCCAGTTGCGACTGTGGACAAGTTTAGTTGTTGGAAGTATGTGAAATGGTAAATAATACTTGCTGGCAATAGTGTTAGAGTCAGTAAATTTGCTCTGAAAATGGTCAATCGGCCAAGGCATGGGTAACGGAGCAACTTTTAACTTGTCATGGAGGTTGTAATATTTGATCAGTTCTGTTGGTGCTTTTCTTGGTTGAAAAGGATGAGCTAAATTAGCTGGATTAATCGCTTTTGCTCCTTTTTCAGGATATACCAAAACTGTTGAGTATCCCAAGTTAGCAGCGCCGTTAGCTGCATTTGTAGACTGCACTAGGTGAGCCTCTGGCTGCGGCAATTCTTCACCGATAAAAAATATATAGTCTTTTTTTAAAGCAGGATTTTTCATAACTATTAGACATTAATACTATTCTCAAATGTTTTTAAATTATCGAGCATAGATATAGCAGATTCATAACTTTCAGTAATTAATCCCTTTTGTTCTTCTGGAATGTATATCAAGTTATCAGTTAGAGAGCGGAGAGAGCTAAGTATGAGATTGAGAGAAGCCCGAAACTCAATGGATAGATGATTAAAGGTCTGATAATAGTTGCTAATAATATCTTGATTTTCTTGAGAAATTAAGATAAATTCTCCCTTAATTTGCAAGTTAAGAACATCTTCAAAAACATCTATGGTGTTAAGAATTCTCCAAGCTGATTTGTAAGAGTCTTCAATTAATTTCTGCTGTTCTTGAGAATCGTCTACTAGATCATCAAGTGATAAGCGCAGAAACCCAATCATTGAGTTCAACTGCGTCCGAATTTCGTGAGAGATGCGGAGCAAGCTTTGCTTGTGTTTACTAGCAACTTCAGGATGTTCAACAAATTTCTTTGAGTTTAGGCGCATTGCCTGAAAAATTTTTGTCTGAATCAAATTTTTGTTAGGTCGATCGCTAAATTGCATTGAGTACAAACGTGAGTAGTAACCACCTTTTTGTAACAGTTTTTCATGGGTTCCCACTTCTACCACCTGTCCTTGATCTAATACGGCAATTTGATCAGCTTTTCGGACTGTGGAAAGGCGATGAGCAATTACAAGGGTTGTGCGATCGCGACTCAATTCATCAAGTGCAGATTGTACTAAGCGTTCGGAAACAGTATCTAAAGCGCTGGTGGCTTCATCTAAAATTAGAATATCTGGATTTTGGAGCAGAGCGCGAGCGATCGCTAATCTTTGCCTTTGTCCACCAGATAACATGACACCGCGATCACCAATTAAGGTGTCAAATCTTTGAGGCAATTTGCTAATAAACTCATAAGCATTTGCCCGCTTGGCTGCTGTCAGAATTTCCTCTTCAGTAGCCTCTTCTCGCCCATAAGCAATGTTATTTTGCACCGAGTCATTAAAAAGAAAGGTATCTTGACTGACAATCCCCATTCGCTTTCGCAAGGATACAACATCGAACTCCCGCAAATCAGTACCATCAATGGTAATACTGCCAGCTATTGGGTCATAGAATCTGGGCAAAAGGTCTGCTAATGTGGATTTACCAGCACCAGAACTACCCACTAATGCTAAGGTCGTGCCACGGGGTAAAAATAAATTTACATCTTTGAGTACCAACTTTTCATGACCAGGGTAAGTAAAGCAAAGAGAATTAAAAGACACGCCCTCTTGTAATTTTGTATAGGGAAGTTTACCCTTATCCATGAACGGCTTATCATGAAGGCTTAAAAATTCATTTGCCACATCTATACTGGCGGCGGTACTAGCAAAGTTGCTGCGAATAGTATTTAACTGAGAAATTAATGGCAGTACTCGCAGCAGCACTAATAAATATGTTAAAAGTACGGTGGAAAGAGAAGAAACCTCGCCAGCAAAGAAGGTTTTGCTCAAAAGTACAATCAGCAGTAAAGCTGTAATACCCATCACCTCACCTAAAGGTGTAATCGCTTCTGAATTAACCTGAGATTGGAAATCTGCTAACTCGCGATCGCGAATTAATTTTTTAATTCGTTGATATTCTTTTTCTTCACTTCCTGTCGCTTTTACCAGTCGGATTCCGTTCAAAGCCTCCAGCACAGAGATTGAATATGCTCTAGACATTTCACTAAGCTGTTTACCAAAATTTCTCGACTGAGAAATGGCATACTGATTTATTAATGTCACCAACGATAGCAAAAGCGTAGAAGCAATTGTCAACTGCCAAGATATTGACAGTAATAAACCGACAAAAACTAAAATTGTGATTCCCAGGATAACTATCTTGACTGTACTAGCTATAGCACTTGCAGCCCGACCAATTTCTCCCCCAAGACGGTTGATTAAATCACCAACCTTTGTTTTTGTATAATAATCTATATCAACTTCTAGTAATAGCTTTAACCCGGTTTCGCGCATATCCGATGTCAGCTTTCGGCTTAAAGAACTCGATGCCAAAGCGCTGGCATAAGTTGCTAAGTTTTTTAAGAAAATTGTGAATAAAATCGTCCCAGACATGATTACTATCCGGTAAGATTCAGGAGTATTATCAAAGGGAGATATCAACTTTTTTAGGATGGGAGGGGCAGAACTTAAATCTACTTCTTGCCCCACAATTTTTAAAATCACTGGCACAATTAAAGCTGTGCTAATTCCATTAAATAAGGCTCCAGAAAATCCTAACAATATTGTCAGCAGAATCAAACCTGGATAGGGTTTAGCAAATCTTAGTAGTAGTTTTCTGGTAGACATTGGCTATTTTTATGCAACTTTATAATTTATTAATATCATTCACACTATACTTGCCAAATTTACTAATTATCAAATAAATCAAATCTCCATCAATATTTACAACCGAGCAATTACCGACTTGAGCACAGAAGCCATAGTCTCTATGCTATAGAGTTCCACACATCTTTCTCTTGCCTTGAGACCTTGCTGCTGTGCTGACTCTAAATCCTGAAAAATCAATTGTATTTGTTCAGCAAGCTGTTCAGGACAAGCAGGCTCGACTAAATAACCAGTATTACCTAAAATTTTGGGAATATCTCCTACACGGGTCGATAATACAGGTTTAGCCATTGCCATTCCATCTGTCAACTTCAGGGGAAACTGAGCGCGAGCAGTCAAAGTATCTCGCTGGGGAACAACTACAATGTGGGCAGATGCTACAATTTTAGGCATTAATTCTACAGAACACCTGGGTAATTTAATAATCCAACGCCCCCACTTTTGAATCAATTTATCGTCATAATCATCGTAAGGACTACCACCCACAATCACTAATCTTAAATCTGGCTCATCCAACAAATCGAGCGCTATTAGAATGTCTTCAACCCCTTTGTGAGGTCGTGGTGCCCCAGGAAACATAAGAATTCGATACTCAGTAAGACCGTAATACTTTCTGCTAGTCTCAGAATCATACTTCTGGGGGTCAAACATTGCGGTATCTTTACCATTAGGTACGTAAACACCACCGAAGCGTTTTTGCAGAAAGTCAGTATCTATCGTTACTGCATCTGCCTTTGCCACTACGTTTTCCATCCACTTGAGATACACTGGATGATCTGGAAATTTTAATGCACCATTTTTCTTGAAAATGTCACGATAAAATTGCTTAAGACTAGGACGATATTTCCACTCATCACCTCCGTGCCAACTGAGTTCCCAGTCATCCATATCTAAAATTAAAGGACGACGACCACTAAATTTTTTCAGTAGCGATAGGCCAAAACTTGTAAACTTTGGTTTTACAGCATAAATAATATCTCCATCTATTTTTTGCAACAGTTGACGAGCAGATATCAGAAATTCTGGATAATTTGTACCTGGAAGAGAAATAACTGAAATGCCAGACGGAGGAATAGCATACAGTTCTTTCCCATAAATAAAACCAACAATTTCTACTTGATAATTGAGGATTTGCAGGACTTGAGCTAGTAAAAATGCTCGAATACTACCGCCTCCAGATAAATCACCAACAATTAATGAAACTTTCAATTTTGATGTTCCCTCCTGTAAATTCGCAATTTAAATATTTATTAATATTTAATTTTTTTTATTGAAAGCGACGGGAAACTCAATTCTCAAGAGTTGGGTGGACGAGGTTGTTCCCCCTGTCGCTTGAACATTGGGCATAGTGGCAGTACGATCTTCCCCATAACCAAAAACTCCATCCCGCAAGTGGCGTGGAGTTTTTTATAATGTGATATAGGAAAAAGGCTTGTCCATATCAATATATTTATAACAAGATGTCATTTTTTACGCCAGGGATTTGTAACTTGATTGGGTAAAAATACTTGAGCAAATCTGTCAAATATCCTTGTGTACAAAGAACGGGTAATGTTTTTAGCATATTGAGGTCGATAAGGATAGGTACAGTGAAGAACTTTAATTTTATCCTGAATATTATAAGCGTCCTCCCATTTACTGAGATAATTATAGGTAGGTGGTAGTATTTTCATATTAGGACGTACAGATGCGATCGCAGAAGCAAAAGCACCTTGGTCTTTTAAAAGTAATTTCTCTTGGTTGTTTTTGACAATTTCAAAATAACTTTGAAATTTGTCAAAAAATACCTTATTGACTTCTGTTTTTCTAAAAGCTATCAAACCGCTATTATATTGCACACTATCTGCTTGTAAAGGTAACCCGATAGATTGCAGGATTTGCAAAACATTTGGCAAAAGGTCTTCTTGCTTTCCCCGGAGTAAATTTGTAGCTTTAACAATAGAAGGTTGCACATCTTCAGTTAATAGCAAATCATATTCATCTAAATGCTCAAATACGTCGTTGAGATCGGAAAGTAAGCAAATATCTGAATCTAAGTAAATAGTTTTATCAAATTCAGAGGCTGTATATAAAGCCAGTTTGGCTTGCCGTGATGCTAAAACAGTATTTTCATTTGCAGGTGCAGGCTTTAAAATTACATTTTTGAAAGTCTTTAAAAAAGGATAGAGACTTTTTGGAACTTGATCAATTAAAATGATTATTGGTTCTTGATGAAACTTTCTAACTGCTGCTAAAAAGTGAATACAGTCTTGAAAAGGGTAAAGTCCAGTTAAAATTGTAATAAATCCTCTAGTTTCTTTTTTCATAACTCAGTTAAATAATGATTACTTTTAATTCTTGTTTTTAAATCTAATTTAATGTGTCCATTCCCAAAAATTTTTACTCCAGTCTTCGTTATAATAAAAAACTCCTTGCCACTGGTGAAAGTGAACAAAATCTTCGATATCTAAAGTTTTATTCACATCTCTAATCATGTATAGAGGTCGCTTACCATAAAATGATGCCCACATAGTATAACTACTAGGAGGGCCAATAATATAATCACATTCAGCCAAAGAATACATATCCTCAATTATATGATTATTGCCATAAGCATAAGATAAATGTTGAAAATATTCGTCATTTTGCTTCTGATTCGAGCAAATAAAAAATGTCACTTTTTTATTAGGAAATAGCATTTTTGCTGATTCCATAACCTTTAAATAATCTTCAACTAAATAAAAATATCTACCATTTTGATGTTGCTGATAATCTCCATGACGGATATGGACTCCAATGAGCACATCAGTCTGGCTACGAATATTGGATATGAGTTTTGCTACATTTAACTGATAACTTTTTAAAGGTTGAAAGTAAGTAAGCACGAATTTTTTCCCCATGTTTTTGTAAATTTGACATATCATTTACAAACCATCCATCACGAAATACCCATCCTTGAAAAAAGTTTATAGTTTCTGGTTTTAACTCTTTTGTAATGCTTGAATTACTCCAGTTAAAGGGCTGATTACGCTTAATCTCAATTGTGTTAAAGCGTCCACTTGTAGCTAAATAACGATTTGTTTTATAGTAGTATTTACGTAGCAATTTATTTCCCGCAATCGAAAATGGGCTAGAAGGATAGCGACATAAAAAATTTTGATATGTTGACTTAAAAAAATCAGCGTACTCTTCAAATGCTGGATTTAAAACTGTAAAATTATTTTCACATGCAAATGCTATAAAATAAGCAAATAACAATAATCTATTGCCTAACTGTCCAGATTTTACAGAGATTACTAACATATACAAAACCTCTAAAAATCCACATTAATAATTAATATATAGTTAAATTTTAACATATTAAATTATAAAATAAATAGAGTTTAAATTACATTTTATCTAATAGAAAAATAAATATTTACTATACTTGAAGAGATTTTTCGTATTCATAGAATAGGAAATAATCAAATAAATCTAACTTTGTATTCGCGGTTATTTCCAGAGCAAATTCACTGATAAATCCAGATAAATTTTGCTCTCTTGTGGTATCTTTATAGTATAACTACGGTTGTATATTATCATAACTGTTAATAACGTATTACATGTATGACATTTTTAGTATAAAAGCTCACAATAATATATTTAAGTAGCCTATTTACTTGCTTAGAATTAAGATTGCTACTCGATACCAAACATCTATGTTGTAAGGGAGGCAAAAGTAATGCAGGTAAACCGTCTGGAAGCACTCTCAGACAACTACATATTCTTGCTATACGACCATAAACAAAATATTGCTGCTGTCGTTGATCCGGCAGAGTCTCTACCAGTATTAAAGAAACTGGCAGAATTAAAAGCTGAATTAGTAGCAATTTTTAACACGCACCATCATAACGATCATGTGGGTGGTAATAAGCAATTAATAGAACAATTTCCACAACTGATAGTTTATGGAGGAGCGGAGGATCGTGGTAGAATTCCCGGACAGCAGGTGTTTTTGCAACAAGGCGATCGCGTCCAGTTTGCAGACCGCATAGCTGAAGTTATCTTCGTTCCCGGACATACCCGCGCTCACATCGTTTACTACTTTCCCCCCGAAAAAGCTAGTGAGACAGGCGATTTATTTTGCGGCGATACTTTATTTTCTGGCGGTTGTGGTCGCTTGTTTGAAGGAACACCAAGCCAAATGGTTGACTCATTAAGCAAACTGCGCTCTCTACCCGATGATACACGCATTTGGTGTGCCCACGAATACACCATGAAAAATCTGCAATTTGCCTTAACTGTAGATGGCGACAACGCCGACTTACAAAGACGCTTTAATGAAGTAAAAGCTTACCGTAGCCGAGGAGAAGCTACCATCCCCTCGCTGCTAGGAATGGAGAAACGAACAAATCCCTTTTTACGTTGGGATCAACCATCATTACAATTAATTGTTAAGAGTTGCGATCCAGTGCAAACTTTTGCGTGTCTACGGAAAATGAGAAATAACTTTTAGGCTTTGGGCATTGAGCATGGGGCATAGAGGCAAAGAGGAAAGACTTACTGCAACTTGCTTGCCCTCTGCTCCCCATCTCCCCTGCTCCTCTGCTCCCTACTCCCCATTCGGCACTCCCTACATTTTTATAGCGCTAATAGTTGCGATCGCACCCTTCCTTTCGCTAGGATCTGTAAGCTTTAGGGTATGGACATACAAGCTTGGAATACAGCACTGACATTGTGAGCTATGCTGTCCAAACCCAAAATAATTAGATTTTACAGGAAAAACGAAAAACGATGGCGAAGCGCGTGCAGTTAGTTTTAAATCAGGATATCAGCAAGCTGGGAAAATCTGGCGATTTAGTGGAAGTAGCTCCTGGCTACGCTCGTAATTATTTGATTCCCCAGAAATTGGCAACCAATGCCACTCCTGGTATTCTCAAGCAAGTAGAACGCCGTCGTGAGCAAGAGCGTCAACGGCAATTAGAACTCAGACAACAAGCTTTTGAACAAAAAGAATCTTTAGAAAAAGTTGGCAGTTTGACAATTGCGAAACAAGTTGGTGAAAACGAAGCAATTTTCGGTACTATCACCACCCAAGATGTTGCAGATGCAATTAAGGCAGCCACCGGTCAAGAAATCGATCGGCGTGGAATTACCATCCCCGATATTAACCACCTTGGTACTTATCAAGCTGAAATCAAGCTGCATTCGGAAGTAGCGGCACAAGTCGATATTCAAGTCGTCGCTAGCTAAGAGACAGACGGAAGCAGGAGGGGATGAGAGGGATGAAGGAGTAGGAGTCATAAACAATTCCTACCTCCTGTACAGACGCGATTAATCGCGTCTTTATTTCTGTACAGACGCGATTAATCGTGTCTCTAACAAAATCTCAAAACTAAAATCGTTTATGGCTGAAGCACTGAATTTTCAAGGTGATGGTAGCGATCGCCTCCCACCACAAAATATTGAGGCGGAAGAAGCGATTTTGGGGGGTATTTTATTAGATCCAGAAGCGATTAGTCGAGTTAGCGATCGCCTCCTTCCAGAAGCTTTTTACATTAGCGCTCACAAAGATATTTATCAAGCAACTGTGAGGCTCCACGCCCAAGGTAAACCCACAGACTTACTCTCAGTCACAAGTTGGCTGACTGACCATGATTTACTTGCCCGCATTGGTGGTAGAAATAAATTAGCAACCCTGGTAGACCGTACAGTGTCAGCCGTCAACATCGACGCCTTAGCTTCTTTAGTGATGGACAAATACCTGCGGCGACAGTTAATTAAAGCTGGTAATGAAATTGTACATCTTGGTTACGAAACAGAAACCGAATTACCAATTATTTTAGACCAAGCAGAACAGAAAGTTTTTGGCGTTACTCAAGAGCGTCCCCAATCGGGTTTAATTCACATTTCTGATACTCTAATTAATAATTTCCAGGATATTGAGGCTCGAAATCAAGGCATTGCCTTACCTGGTATTCCCTGCGGATTTTACGATTTAGATGCCATGACTAGCGGCTTTCAACGTTCTGATTTGATTATTGTCGCGGGTCGCCCATCAATGGGAAAAACAGCATTTTGCTTAAACCTTGCTCATAATATTGCTGCTTCTTATAAATTGCCAGTTGCTGTCTTCAGCTTGGAAATGTCCAAAGAGCAATTGACGCAACGTCTATTAGCTAGCGAAGCGCAAATTGAAAGTAGTTATCTGCGAACTGGGCGTTTAAGTCAAACACAGTGGGAACCTTTAAGCCATGCTATTGGTATCCTTTCTGAGATGCCGATTTATATTGACGATACGCCGAATATTACAGTTACACAAATGCGTAGTCAGGCAAGAAGACTGCAAGCAGAAGTTGGAACTGAATTAGGATTAATTGTAATAGATTACTTGCAATTGATGGAAGGAGCGGGTGATAATCGCGTACAAGAATTATCAAAAATTACGCGTCAACTCAAAGGTTTAGCCCGGGAATTATCTGTACCAGTTATTGCTCTATCTCAGTTGAGTCGAGGGGTAGAAACACGTACTAACAAGCGTCCGATGTTATCTGATTTGAGAGAAAGTGGAAGTATTGAACAAGACGCGGATTTAGTAATAATGTTATACCGCGATGAATATTACTCTCCCGATACACCCGATCGCGGCATTGCAGAAGTAATTATCGCTAAACATCGCAACGGGCCTACTGGTACTGCAAAACTTTTATTTAATCCACAGTTTACAAAGTTTCAAAATTTAAAAATTTAGCCATTGAATTGGGGACTGGGACTGCGAAAAACCAATGCCCAATTCCCAATGCCCTAGTTTCTACTTAACTCCCAGCAATTCCACATCAAATATCAGAGTGGCGTTAGGTGGAATGACATTACCAGCACCACGAGAGCCATAACCTAGCTCTGAGGGGATGATTAACTTACGACGACCGCCTACTTTCATAGTACTAAGTCCTTCGTCCCAACCTTTAATCACTTGTCCAACGCCAATTTTAAAGCTGAAGGGTTGACCGCGATCGCGTGAACTATCAAACTTAGTACCATCTTCTAAAGTGCCGACATAGTGAACTTCAACCGTTTGTCCAGGTTTAGGAGTCGCCCCAGTCCCCTCTTTTAACTCGACATACTTTAATCCAGAGGGAGTGGTTACGGCATTAGCATCAGACATAGTATTGCTCGCAATTAGAGTATTATTTTCAGTTACAGTTGGGGGCGCTGGCGGCGTTTGGGTAATCTGGGCAGCAATAGCAGTATTCTGTTTACTGCTCACTTGCCCCACAATCAACAGCACAACACACACCAGCATGAACGCCACACTGAGGAAAATTGGTTTCAAAATCAGTTCTCCTTACTTAGGTATCCTGGCAAAAACATTACCAACAGGACACAATTAGTTTAAATCAGAAAGGACATCCTAACGCCAAAGCTTATTTTCTAAATCGCGCAGTTGACGCTCTAAACGATCAATTCTACCGCGCAGTTCGTCCACTTCCGATTGGCGAGCTACTCCCAAATCTTGCATCATATTTCGCATTTGCCGTTGCATTTGGACATCAAAGTTTCCCTGTTCCGACTTTAACTGCTGGGCAATATCATCTATAACTGCCTTGGCTTGCTCAGGATTGAGCTTACCGTCTTTAACTAAATCATCGCTGACTTGGCGCAGTTTTTCTGCTACTAAAGACGTTGTGCCAAGACCCACCATCATAAGCTGTTGCAACCAGTTGTTGCTTTCCATACTCCCTTCCTGTTAACTTATTACAAACCAAACGATCCTTGCTCCTGAGTGTAGGCAATCAAGCTATGCTAACAGCGTAGTTATTCTAGCCTACATCTCTATTTTGACAAATTAGGAAACACAGAGATAACAGGGTGTGCTTATAGAACAACTCAAGTTTAAGGTTGGCCCGAATTTAAGGGAAAATTTTATCCAGAAGGACGCACAAATTTGGACAATAGCGCTGGTTGAATATCCTAGATTTCTCGTTAAAGAGGTTTGGATCAGCCTCAATAACCACACAGCAGTTATCCCGATGATTTGTTGGGCAACATTGGAGCACTGGAAAGCTATACCCCAAGCAGATTTGCAGACTATTATGGATTAATTCATCCAATCACTCAAAGAATCTTATCCAATAGCGAAATCAGCAAAGTATCAAGTAGGGAAATTTCCCCATTTCCAAGTGAGAAATTACTCTCAACTTGTAAAGAAGGGGCTTAACACAGATGCAAACTTTCACCACCATGATTAGTGAAGTGCTCGCTCCAATAAATTCTAGTAATTCAACTTAGTCATTAGTCATTATGGCTAATAAATAAATCGGCGGTAATCCTAACCCTTGAAGGGATGAAATTCCCACCGATTCTATTTGATTTTTACGAAGTTTACAGCTTTCAGTCAGTTTGGCTTTTCAAAAATTAAATCAGATTCCAATATCATAAAATGAGTTAGAGCTTAGATAAACTCAATTGCTTTTAAAAGTTAAAGCATCTTCTTCAAATCTCCATTTTTCCAAATAGAGAGATGCTTAAGTTTTTGCACGCCAATTCTGAAAAGCTGTCTCGTAGTCTTCTGATTTACTCTGATAAACGCTCCACCAATGAAAAAATATTCCTAATCCCCATCCTAATACTGGGAAGATAGCCCAAAAATAATTAGGACTAGTTATTAAATTCAAAATAATAAGGAATAAATTCACCGCTACGAAGCTAACAAAGTGTGCCTTAAACCCTTTGCGTCGGAAAGTATTAAATGTGCTTTGCAAATGTTCCTCTTCTTGTTGAGCTAACCACTTTTTTTCAGTTGTTTTCAAAATATCATCAGAGATACCTAACTCAGATGCCATTTCTATAAGCTGTTCTCGTGAAAATCCTCCTTCCTGTTTACGAGCGAGTGCTATTTGAAGGATTTTTTGCACATCTTCTGAATTGTAAGTCATTTTAATTACCTTATAAGTTTGTGTGTAAATGCGCCTTTGATTTGACGAAATTTTGGATAGGTTTCGTTCAGTTTAGTTAGCGATAGCCACACATTTTTTTTGCACCCAATACTTAATTAAATTTACACAGTTATTATTTTCTCACAATTGATTTATGACTACTGTATTTGTCAATACCTCTATATTGCTTTTATGACAATGCCGTAACAGCGATCGCTGTTACGGCATTAAGCTAAAAATTATCTGAAAGTTGAATGCTAGTCCGTAATTCTGAAGTGGTTAGAGGAGCTGCTTATCGGACACCAGTAGGTTGTCACTTTCTAAATACACCCGAGCTATATAAAGCGTAAGGTGATGTCTACAACGGGCTGTTCGGTCAAGCACCTTTTTTATTTAAATTGTGTAGAAATCACTTTCTTGTTTTCCGAGAGTGACAAAAAACTTTCTAGCTAATTGCCTTCTTTTTCTTCAGCCATATTCCCAACAACCCAGCAATTGCTATTCCTCCAATACTTAATGGTTCAGGTACAGGTTTTACACTCACATTATCCAAGTATAAGAATCCATATTTATCCCAATTCCCAAATTTTAACTTTGTGGATGATGTGTCTGCTGTGAAATTGAACTTATATTGCGTATATGGTTGAAAAGAAATGTCTTCTTGATCAAAAATCTTATTTCCACCTACAAATGTCTGAAATTGATTATCAAGGTCAGGGGCCTCATCTATAGATGCTAAATAGTAACTAAGTTCGTATTTCTGACCAGGTTGTGTAGAAAGCGTCTGTGATATATAGCTTAAATCTATAAATCCACTAAGTGATAACCCCTGATTACCACTATCATGCTGAGGAAAATTGCTTATTCTTATCCCTGATATATCCATCGGATCACCAGACTTAGCCCATCCTGTAATATTAGGATTTGTAACATTAGGATTATTAGGATCTACGAGGGGGTCTAGTTCAAAGCTTCCGTTTTTAACAAGTTCTACCGCTTGTGCTCCTGCATTATAAACATTAGTAATTACAGCAGTGCTAATTAAGGTAGTAGTAAAACTAAAAACAAGAATTGAGAGTTTTTTAGTTAAAATCATGAAAATTGACTCCAAATAATTGTAAATTTTGACAATTAAAACAAGTTGATAGTTACATCTATGCTGGCTTTCAGTAGTGTCAATAAAAATGAATACTTTATTCTGGTTTATAAGAGTTAGCTATAGATGTGGATAATGATTCATACACCCAAGGCGATTTTTCTCAATAAACCCATGATGGAGTTTTTAAATCAGATGAATTCTAGTAACATTCTTGACACTATGGAGCCAGACATAGCTTAGGCTTTTACCTGTGGTTTATTCATCCTTATCATCTATCACCGGATCGTCCCAATAGTTTGTCTTTCGATGTTTAGATTTAGCTTTGACACTTACATCATCCAAATATAAAAACGCATACTTGGCTTCGGAACCAAACTTGATCTCTGTGGATGTTGCTTTGGCTTTAAAATCTAAGGTGTATTTCGTATAAGGTTGAAAAGGAGTATCCTTTTTAACAAAAACCTTCTTGCCACCTATAAAAACTTGAAATTTATTATTAAGGTCAGGTGCCTCCTCTATGGATGCGAAATAGTAAGTAAGTTGGTAGCGTCGACCAACAACTGTAGGGATAGTCTGTGATATGTAGCTAATGCCTGAAAATGAACCAAGCGATAAACCTTGGTTACCACTGTGAGGAAAGTTGCTAATTGTAATACCTGCTATAGCTACTGAATCGCCAGATTTAAGCCATCCAGTTACATTAGGATTTACACCGTTAGGATTATTAGGATCTGCCAGAGGGTCGATTTCAAATCCCCCGTTATAAATCAATTCTCGTCCTTCCGCTTGTGCTGCTGACTTATAAGTATTGGTAATCACAGCAGTATGAAGGAAGGCAGTGGTCAAACTACAAACAATAATTGAGAGTTTTTTAGTGAACTTCACAAGACATTACTCCAAATAGTTCAAAATTAACGACAACGATTTTTAATTGATTTACTTTGTGGTGATTAAGGCGCAAGAAACCCATAATTATTTTTGAAGATATTCTGGGCAGTAGTACCACTTAAGTAAGTAGAAAAACTCTGTGCTGTCGTTAAAACTTTAGTTCTGGTGAGTATACCTAGTGGATAAACAATCGGATTACTTTCTGTTGTTAGGGCAGTTTGTACCACTCTTACCTTGTTAGAAATGGCAGCATCAGTTTTGTAAACGATACCTGCGTTGATAGTTTTATTTACACCTTCAACAGTTACAGAAGCTTTATTTTCAACAGCAGTTAAAACGGCACGCACATTGTTGGCACGATATAATTTAGGGCCCAAAGTAGTGAAAATACCTCGGCTAGTGAGAACTTGTTTGGCATAATTTCCTGCTGGTACAACTGGAGGAGTACCTGTGTAGTCACCTATAGCAATGCCACTAATATTGGCATTGGTTAAACCATTGAAGCTAGTGAGAGCCGCACTACCAGCACTAACAGGGGGCGTCGTCGGAGTAATCAAAACTAGACGGTTTCTGACAATGTTTTTACTGCTACCTGCTACCAATTTACTTGGGCTTGAATTTTGCAAGACATTTATTTGATCGGTGGCGGCAGAAATGAAAATATCTGCTGGTGCTCCTGCTTGTATTTGCTTGAGCAAGGTACCAGAAGCACCAAATGTATAAACAACGTTGACACCTGGGTTAGCATTTTGGTACTGAGTCTTTATGGCATTCAGTGCGTTTGTTAAGCTGACAGCCGCATACACGTTAAGTGTGGTTGCAGATTGTGCTGGTGAGAAATTGACAAACTGCCAGCCTATTACTAGCATCATGCTGGTAACTGCCGTAGCAATCCAACCAATAAGTCTTCTTCTGTTCATAAAAGTCATAGTTTGGGGAAATTATTACCTAAAAGTCTCATTGTTGACATACCTGACTTAGGTACAGGCAACCAAAAAATCAACTACCTACACAGATGGCAGAGGTAGAGGATATAGATACAGTGTTTTGCAACTACATAAGGTACACCCCTCCTCTTAGAAGGGGGAAGGTGCGCGATAGCGGGGCTGGGCTATTGTTGTACCTCACCAAGTTGAAATTTGCTGTAAATGGGAGTTAGAGAAAGTCTATACGTAAGTCCCACGCATAATAAATTCTGCAAATAAACAGCTAATCACAATTACTACAAGCATTAGTGTGATAAACCCTTTATTATTTCCAACTAAAATTACACAAACAGCAAGTGAAATGTATTTAGTGATGAAATAATATCAGTTAAATCTGTACACTACCAACATTTTTGGTCAATAAATCCTGACAAAGAGCTATGGCAGGCATATCTAAGTTCTTATAAAGCTCGAAATTACCTATTTAGCAAAGGTTTCACTAGAAAATTCCATATAGCTCCTAAAATAGCTAAAACTTTATTTATACCAACTAAATACTTTTAAGTATCTATTAAACTAACTTTTTTGGTAAAGCAAGTGCTGTATTGATACTAATAGTGAACAGCAATCAATTATCCAGTTGTATAAAAAATATATCTTAAATAATAAACTACGCATTCCTGAGTTCCCATAACTCATCTGCCCAGACAATGTAAATATAATTCTCTACTTATATAAAAGTATAAATAACTTTTTATAGTATCAATAAGTAATTTAATTTTACATACGTCTAACGATAGATAGATTTTATTAAATAAATAGTTTAGATTTGTAACAAGTTACACAGAACTAGGTAAAAACATGGCCAATATAGTTGACACCGCCGCTAATAATGGTTCTTTCAACACACTAGTTGCAGCAATCCAAGCAGCTGGTCTGGTAGATACACTGAAAGGCCCTGGTCCATTCACTGTCTTTGCACCTACTGATGAAGCGTTTAATAAGCTTCCAGCAGGTACAGTAGACGCATTACTTCAAGATATTCCAAAGCTCACGAAAATTTTGACTTATCATGTAGTCTCAGGAAAAGTACTAGCTGCTGATGTAGTTAAGCTAAAGACAGCTACAACAGTTGAAGGTTCAGATGTAAAGATCGACGCTTCTAATGGCGTTAAGATCAATGATGCAACTGTTGCAACGGCAGATGTTGATGCTGATAACGGTGTCATCCACGTAATTGACACAGTTTTGATTCCTGCATAAGCAAAGCTCACAATAGCAAATGCTATTTGTGGTGGGGCGACTACCTATAGTCGTTTCTCGATAAAAGTCTGGTTGAATGTTTTTTAGAAAACAGCAACTACCAATAAATCCATTTAGATAATATCTAGATGGATTTGTTGTTTTATGCGTTTATAAACGTTGCAATGCAACGTCTTTAGTATTTAATCAGGTATAATCAAATTTTTAGTTTTGCCAAACCCAAATAACGGATACCTTCGGGGGAAATATCAAAACGGCAAGGTAAGACTTCTAAACCGAGAGCGATCGCATCCCGTAATAATTTACCATATAGAGGATCTGTATGATCGCCAGGGGAAAACTCAGTACAATCACTGCGATTGATAAAGTAAAGCATTACAGCACGAGTTAGAGGTAGCAGCGCCATTAGTTCTCGCAAGTGCTTTTGTCCTCTTGTAGTCTCTGTGTCGGGAAATAAAGCTAGTCTCCCATCAGACAAAGTTGTATTTTTCACTTCTAAATAAATTGGGCGTTTCTCATCACTCCCCGTTAAGAAAAAATCCACTCGACTTTTTTTATCTAGCCCATAAACCACTTCGCCCTTGATTTGACTATAATTGCCCAATTCCGGAAAAAGATGTTTTACCAAAGCTAGCTTTACCACCCGATTGGGCAAAAAAGTATTTATGCCTACCCAAGTCGGCTCGTTGTCATGTACCTGAATTAGTTCTAAAGTGTAAGCCAATTTGCGGTTAAGATTATCGCTTTTGGAAAGCTGTACAACACTTTGGGGAGTCGATACTCCAGTCATTGGCCCTGTATTTGGACAATGTGCTGTCACTATTTCGCCAGAAGTAAGTTGAACCTCAGCAAAAAACCGCTTGTAGCGTTTTAGCAGAATACCCGAATACAAAGGTGGGTAACGGTAAAGCCAATCTATCATTGTAAAACCTTGTTGCTGTTAGTTAATATACGTCGATTCCTTACCCACCTACTTCTCAACAGCAAGTCTTTTCAGCAGCTACTCTGCCCCATAACAGAAATTGAGTAACTGTATATATCATAAAATGCGATTGTTTGTAGTTAAATTGACAACATAGTAATATAAAGTAGCATATACTAAGTATTATAAACCTCCCATAAAGAAAAATCTGGGAGAATTTCAATATGCAAGGAGGTAAATCCTATGCAAAAAGTGTGGACAGCAACGGAATTAGAATATGCTTTTCTGTTTACTCTTAGAAAGGTAAATTCGATAAACCTAGAAGGTTTTAAGCCATTTTTTAGTAATATGCCTATTGACCCTTATATCAAAGGCAACTATCGTCAGAGAAGATTATCTCGGTTCACAGTTTTTGGTAATCAGTTAATCAAATTACCTCATGGCTACTTCTTTCAAAGTAAAGAGTATAACCCATTACTAGGTGACATAAAAAGAGAGTTTGCAGAATTAGATGATGCACTCATAGAACTTGATATTTTTAGAAATCTTGTCTTAGCATTTAGCGATTCTTGTAAACTTCATCCTGAAGCTGAAATTGGAGTTCATCAAATTAGAATTATTTGTTCGCCAGATAATTTTGCTAATCCAGCCCCTGAAGGTATCCATCAAGATGGTACTGATTTTATTGGCATATTTTCAGTAGATAGAGATAATATTCAAGGTGGAGAAACACATCTATATACTGCCAAAAGAGAAAAACCTGTGTTTAGCAAAGTTCTAAATCCGGGGGAACTCTTATTAATCAATGACCATGAGTTTTTTCACTTCGCCAATCCCATTAAACCACAAACTGACGCTCAAGGAAGTTTTGATGTTTTTGTACTGACTTCTCCTAGCTTACTTTCAGGATAATTCTAGTTAACTGTAAATATTTTACAATCTAAGAGATATGGGGAATTGAATACATCATTTCCCCAGTTTTTTTATTTGGAATTGAAAATAATCATCCTGATAGAGTAAGCACAGATTTTTATTGATACATTTTTGAATACACGAGAATGAAGCAAAGGCACGCTGAATACTTAAAAATATTAAGGGTAAGTGCATAGGTTAGGCTAGGAAACAAGCGTGATGGAATTCAACTAACTGAATCAACTAAACAAATGCCATGAATGACGAATTCTACAATAGAGGATTGGAAAAGGCTAGGCGAAAAGACTACGCTGGAGCAATTGAGGAATTTAACCATGCTTTACAACTGACACCTTACTTTACCGAAGCTTACTTGCAACGGGGTTTGGCACATTATGACTCAGGAGCAATCCTTAAAGCTGTTTCAGATTATACCGAAGCCCTCAAGTTGAATCCTGAGAGTCTAGAGGCATATTATTGTCGTGGATTGGCTAGGGTGGCGCTGAAAAATTTACCGGGAGCATTAGACGATGTTGAACACGCTATTCGTCTCAATCTCAACTATGCTTCTGCTTATAATCTGCGGGGAATAGTGCGGCGTAAACAAGGTTATATTCAAGATGCGATCGCTAATTTTAAAAAAGCTGCTCGGTTATATCTAGAACAACAGGATAAAGACAATTGTCGTCTGTGTCTAGAACAAATTAAACAGCTACAACCCCAAGAATTACCTGTTGTACAACAATCACGTTCTCCAAATGTGCCCATTCTATCCACAAATGAATATTTTACGCAATTATTAGAAAAGGCTGAAAAGGGAGATACGCAAGAGGCACTAGCTGATTTAAACTGGGTATTAAAAGCCGATCCCCAAGATGCCCAAGCTTACTGCTATCGTGGGGTTGTGCGTTGCAAAATGGGCAATTACCGAGAAGCGATCACAGATTTTAATCAAGCATTGCGATTAAATTTTCAAGATGCTATTGTCTATCGTAACCGAGGTAAAGCCCGTTCTATATTGGGCGATCATCAAGGAGCAATCGCAGACCTCAACCAAGCACTCCAGATGCAACCTAAAGATACCTTAGTCTATATTGCCAGAGGTAATGCTTATCGGACAATGGGTAATTATCTCGGTGCAATTCAAGATTACACCCAAGCGCTGCAAATAAATCCTAATGATGCTCAAGCTTACTACAATCGCGGCATTACCTATACTTGCATAGAAGAAATGCAAAATGCCCTAGAAGATTATCAACACGCGGTGAGTCTTTTTTGTGAACAAGAAGACTGGGGAAATTATCAACAAGTCTTAAGTAGCTTAGAAAAAATCCAAAAATTTAGTCCATCAAAAAAGCAAAAATATAACCTACTACGTCAGCGACTTTTGCGAATGGTTGGCGGATATTGGGAAATTGCTGAACGATTAATTCAGCAGAAGCAAGATTATTATCCTGGGATGTCAGACGATTGGTATTTGCAAAAAGTGATTGATGATTTAGAACGCGATCGCGGTAGATAAAAAACTCCACGCCACTTGCGGGATGGAGTTTTTGGGCATGGGGAATTGGACAATTGGCATCGGAAAGAACCTACCAATGCCCTATGTTCACTTGGCCCAAGGGAGGGGGAGAACAACCTCGTACAGCCACCTGGGGGTGGAGTTTACTGTCGTTTTCGATAAAATATTAATGCCATTACATACGTAAATTCACCCGTACACTTTTTAGAAACAACTTTTAGGATAAAGATGGAAACAGTACTATCTTCTTCCCACAAGACATAGCTTAAACGTCCGTCTTCGCCAATAAAGTGGTCTTGCTATCATGAAGCGGCTTTGTTGCTTAATAATTCCAACTTGACAAGCATTGGCTTGATTGTTAAACCTTGGATTAGCAACGTAAACAAAACGACTCCAAATACTATAGCGCTCGTTTGTTCTCGCTGCGATAGAATATTTGGCACACTTAAAGCCAAAGCAATGGATACAGAACCACGCAGTCCTCCCCACCAAATCACAGTTTGCTGTGATAGCGAAATCTTAGAGCCAGCTAACCAATTGCTCAACGCCCCTAGACCATAGATAGCGATCGCCCGTGTAACAAGCATTGCTCCCACGGTGACAGCAATCAGTCCTAAATTTTCTCCCAAATCATCCCAGTTAATCTGATCGCCGATCAAGAGAAAAACGATTGAATTGACAAAAAACGCGATAAACTCCCAAAATTGAGTCACAGTCACTCGTGTATTCGCCTGCATCCCGATCTGAGAGCCAAAATTACCTAATATCAAGCCTGTCGTCACTACCCCCATCACCCCAGATCCCCCCAGATCCTCTGTAATCACATAGGTGCCGTAGGCTGAAACTAAGGTTAATGATTGCTCCACCAAAGGTAAATCGAATCGTTGAGTGAGATAGGAAATGCCAAAACCAATTAAGCTTCCAACCCCAATTCCAATTCCCACAACGACAAAAAACTGGGTCAAAAGGCTAGTGATTCCAATGTCAGCCTTTCCTAAAGACAGTCCCACCAAAGAACTAAAAGCGACAACAGCAACACCATCATTAAATAAACTCTCTCCCTCCACTAAAACAGTTAGGCGTTTTTCCACTCCAAGTTCTCGGAACAGTGCAATGACTGAAACTGGATCGGTAGCCGAAACGCTTGCTCCTACCAACAAGGCGATCGGTAAAGACATTCCACTAATCTGGTTGAGAGCCAAAGCAACGCCAGCTACAGAAATAACTACCCCCACCAGTGCGTAGAGACAAATTGGCACCAAATTCTGCTTCAGTTGAGACCATTTAAGATTCCAAGCCGCTTCAAATAAAAGCGGGGGTAAAAAAATCGTCAGAATCAGCTCTGGTGAAAGGCTAACCAGCCGCACATTTAAGCCTGCTAAAACCAATCCCACAATTACCAGCAGCAGCGTGTAGGGGATTTGACGAAACCATTTTACGGTTTGGGATATTGTTACTACACTCAAGGAAACTGAAAGCACCAAGAGAAAATGCTTCAAATTTGTATCAATATTAACTTGGCTAGTTATTGCTTCTAAAGCCATAATCTGTAGATGCCTAAAAAAAGCGTTAAGGTGTTGGCTGAATGGATGATTTATCCAAGTTTTCTCCTGTAATTTGTTCAACTTGACTGACTTCAAAAATCAGGATAAACTTCTTATGCATAACTTTAGTGACAAATTCTTCTAAAAGTCGCACCTGTTTAGGAGTGAGAACTTTCTGAGTCCGAACACTTAAGCGGACTTCCGGTGGGTTGGTTAACCAATTAGTATCGCTTTTAACTAGAGTAACCTGCTGAAAGGTAATGGTTCGATTCAGCAAGGCTTGTTTGAGACTGGCTTCGAGTTGATTCTGGCGAACCAATCGCACAAAGCTTAGGACTAGAGGAATTAAAAGTATAGCCGTAAAAACCAAAGTCCAACCAAGGGCTTGACGGGCACGGTTGAACGAAGTGTAACCAGTGATTAAGAATACTACCATACAGGAGAGGGTGATACCGAGCAAATTGGTGAGGTAGAGCAGGGTAGCACCGAGACTGAGCGACCAATTTGTTTGAGACAGACCTAAGCCAATGACACAAACTGGTGGCATGAGAGCAACAGCAATCGCAACTCCCGCTAAACTACTAGAAAGTTTAGGTTGAACTTTGGCAAAGCCACCAATTCCTCCAGCAGCAATCGCAATTACTAGGTCTAGCAAAGTTGGTTTGGATCGGGCGAAAACTTCGCTGCCAAGTTCTGCAAGTCCTACCAAGTGACCCAGCAACGCAGATAAAACAATTGCTAATAGCGTTCCGACAGCGATCGCTGTAAAACCAAGGCGGACGAGGATAACGTCACTATCTAAAGCTCCAAATGCTAACCCCCGGATTGGTAGCATTAAAGGAGCAACGATCATTGCACCGATAATCACAGCAGCACTATTGGAAAGCAGCCCCAAAGTTGCGATCGCACACGAGCCAATAATTAACACCACATAATTAATATCTAAAGTTGATTCTGCCAACAGCCCAGAACGCAACTGTTCTATGTCTTGTGGAGCAACTCTTCTGGTGCTGAAATATCTAAAACGCTCCTGAATATTGTTGAACATAATCCCATGACCCAAAAAATTAAGAGATGATGTTGAGAGTAGCTCATCTTACAAGCATTATGAAATCGGCAGTATCAACAGCATGGGCGAAGATTCAGGGGATGGCTAACGGCCTAATCATCATGCTGCCAAACATTGTATTGGCATTCATCGTCTTCGCAATCTTTTTTTTCGTAGCGGGCTTGATCAAGTCAGCGGTTAAGCGCTTTTCCCGAAAGTATCGGCAGGCTCATAATCTGGGGCTGGTACTCGGACGTTTAACCCAGGGGACGATTATTTTAGTTGGTCTATTTGTGGCGTTATCTATTGTCATACCCTCGTTCAAGGCAGGGCAGTTAGTTCAACTGCTGGGGATCAGTGGTGTGGCCATCGGCTTCGCGTTCCGTGACATCCTTCAGAACTTTCTGGCTGGGATCTTAATTCTGTTAACTGAACCGTTTAAGATTGGCGACCAGATCGTTGTTGATAATTTCGAGGGAACTGTCGAAGACATTGAGACGCGTGCTACAACTATTAAAACCTACGACGGTCGCCGGATTGTCATTCCCAACTCGAACCTTTTTAACAAAGCAGTCACCGTCAACACTGCTTTCGACTATCGCCGTCTAGAATATGATATTGGCATCGGTTACGGTGACGATATAGATAGAGCCAAGCAACTGATTCTACAAGCAATGCACAGTGTGGAGGGAGTATTGAAGGAGCCACAGCCTGACGCGCTGGTGGTGGATCTTGCTGGCAGTAGTGTCAACATTCGTGCCCGATGGTGGATGAATCCACCTCTACGTGCAGAGACTCTCAATGTCCAAGACCAAGTTCTGACTGCAATCAAGAATAACCTGAGCGCAAATGGCATTGATCTACCCTACCCAACGCGGCAGATCCTTTTCCACGATCAAACTGAGGAGACGGACGGCGATCGCTCGCGTCAGCGTGAAGGGTGGCCTGCCGGTCAGAACTCGGCGCCACAGCCGCGTAGCATTAGTAGTTCTATTCAGAAACTAGTTCAAATGCAAGTGCCTACAGATGTCCAAGGGCATTCAAAATAGCAGTTCTGGTAGCGTTTTATTTTACTTTCTAATGGAAGAATCTTTGCCTATTACCATTTTGATCAGTGCAACAGTTGTGGCTGGGATTGCTGCTCAAGTTTTAGCTGGTTATCTTCATATTCCTAGCATTGTCTTGCTACTTTTGTTTGGGATTCTTCTGGGACGAGATGGTTTGGGTTTTTTAGTTCCATCATTGTTGGGCGTTGGTTTAGAAGTTGTGGTTTCGCTGTCAGTAGCGCTGATTTTATTTGAGGGTGGTTTAAATCTACAGCTAGGAGAGTTAAAAGAGGTTTCTAGCAGTCTTCGTAATCTTGTCACTTTGGGAGTGCTGATTACCTTAATGGGTGCCTCAATAGCTGCACACTGGCTCAGTGAATTTCCTTGGTCAATTGCTTTTCTTTACGCCTCTCTAGTCGTTGTGACAGGCCCAACAGTTATTAATCCACTCCTCAAACAAATTGGTGTAGATAAGCAAGTATCAACACTTTTAGAAGGAGAAGGGGTTTTTATCGATCCTATTGGTGCAATTTTAGCTGTGATCGTGCTTCACTTCGTCCTAAGTGGAAATGTGCAAGCGTTCATTTTAATAAAGGGTCTGGTTTTACGTTTGGGTATAGGTGGAGCTATTGGCATAAGTGGAGGGTGGTTGCTGTGTCAACTTCTCAAACAGGATGAATTTCTCTCCCAAGAGTTGAAAAATCTAGTTGTTTTAGCTAGTGTCTGGGGTTTATTTAGTTTGGCACAGGTGCTACGTGGTGAGTCTGGTTTAGTAGTTGCTGTAGTTATGGGGATAGTTTTAAGAGCTAGTAATCTGTCTTCAGAGCATTTACTGCGTCGATTTAATGAACAATTAAGCATTTTAGCTAATTCTGTTTTATTTATCTTGTTAGCAGCAGACTTATCAATTGCAAGTGTTTTCGCTTTGGGTTGGGGTAGTGTTCTGACAGTTCTAATGTTAATGCTGATAGTGCGTCCTATTGATATTTTAATATCTACCTGGAATCAAGGTTTTAAATGGCAACAGCAGTTATTTTTGTCTTGGGTTGCTCCCCGTGGAATTGTAGCTGCTTCTTTAGCTTCTTTGTTTGCAGTTTCACTTACAAAACAGGGTATAAATGGCGGTGATTCGATCAAAGCTTTGGTGTTTTTGACAATAATGATGACAGTTTTTTTGCAAGGATTGACTGCTGGTTGGGTCGCTAGTCTGCTCAATTTACGTTTAACACAAACTAATCAAGAGTATTTGCAATCCGCTAGTGATGATGTCAAGACGCAATCAGACGAAAAAATAGTCAGCCCTGCTTCCTAATAGTGGTCATGCTTGCTTAATTGAAGCGGATATTAATCTTTATCAAATTCTATTGTCAGCTAATTTTATCATTGCCTAATATACTATTTTTAAGGGCACGTAATGATTTATATAATAACTAAACAAAATATTTGGCTCGAATTGACTTTGAGAATTTTTAGTATAGGCTTACTACCTACACTAACTGCAAATTAAGCTTTCGGTGCAAAAAGATGTAATACATCGATATTCAAGAATATTTCTTAATAATGGTCAATCATTAAATATTAATACTGCGAATTATTAGTGATTTTTAATTCCTATTTAACCACCATTAGCCAGATGTTGAAAATCTTCGTATATTACATGATGAAGTGCGGAATGTGGGTTTTAATTAAGAAAGGGTAATAAGTAATTTATTTACTGTTACCCATTACCACCCTTAACTGACTACTGCTTCAGCTTTTTCCTTAACTAGCACATAAGGCTTTTCTGCACCTTGTGCCAAATATTCAGCTAGCTGACTTTCAATTTGGTCGCGCACTATTTGGCGATACTCTAGAAAATGCTCGTTATGCGCGCAAGCAGAAATGTAATGCTCAATCACTCCAGGGTTACGCTTAAGAATACTGAGTAAATAATGCCAGAATTTCCAACGGGTTTCGCGTTTAATTCCTTGTCGCCAAATCACAATTAGCAAAGCTTTCACAACTATCCACTCTGGCATTTTCGCTGGTGCTTTCCAACTTGGCAAACCCATCATTAAGAAACAGCGATAGGTACGATCTAAGTACTGTACCGGGTCGTATAAAGTACAAAATGCTTCAATATATTCTCGTGCAAGTTCTTCGAGGGGACGGGTGGGCAAGAAGTTCATCAATGTTGTTTGGTTGATGTTACCATCTTGATTTTCCCGTAATCTTCCTTCTTTTTTCAGGCGATGCCAAAGCGCGGTGTTCGGTAACGCTTGCAACATGGCAAAGGTTGTAGAGGGAATAGCTGCTTGTTCTGCAAAGCGGACAATGCGATCGCCTGCACCTGCTTTTTCGCCATCAAACCCGATAATAAACCCAGCCATTGGGCGCAATCCGGCTTTAATAATGGTTTGTACTGCCTCAACTAGGGAACTACGAGTATTTTGAAACTTCTTAGTCATTTGCAAACTATCCTCATCCGGCGTTTCGATTCCTAAAAACACCGCCGAGAAACCACACTCAACCATCAACTCCAACATTTCTTGGTCTTGTGCTAAGTCTACTGAAGCTTCAGTGTCAAACCGGAAGGGATACTTGTGTTCTGCCATCCAGACTTTTAACTCTTTTAGCAACAATTTCACATTTCGTTTGTTGCCAATAAAGTTGTCATCCACCATGAACACACCCCGCCGCCAACCCAATTCATAGAGGTAATCTAATTCTGCTAACAGTTGTGCTGGAGTTTTGGTGCGCGGTTTGCGCCCATAGAGAACAATAATGTCGCAAAATTCGCACTGGAAGGGACATCCACGCGAAAACTGCACCGACATCATGTCATAAGCATTCAATTCTAATAAATCAAAGCGAGGTATTGGTGTGCTTGTCACATCAGGTTTTTCTGTGGCGCGGAAAGTGCCAGATGTGTCTCCCCGTTTGATTGCCTCAATAAACATGGGGAGAGTGATTTCTCCTTCATCCAGAATTAGAAAATCTGCGCCAACATTTTCAACTTCATGAGGTACAGAGGTTGGGTAGGGCCCGCCAACTGCGACTAGCTTGCCACGTTTTTTTGCTTCTTGAATTTGCTCAAGTAAATCTTGTTTCTGCACAATCATCGCAGAAAAAATTACCACATCTGCCCATGCCCATTCTGCTTCTGTTGTTTTGCGGATGTTGCGATCAACCAGCTTGAATTCCCATTCTTGGGGTAAAATCGCCGCCACTGTTACTAAACCCAGAGGTGGTAACAAAACTTTGCGATCAACTAATTCCAAGATTTTTTCATAAGACCAAAAGGTTTTAGGAAATATTGGATACACTAACAAGATTCGCATCTAGTATCAATCCTCACACTTTGATTGTTATCCCACTTTAACGAAAATAAAGAACTATTGACTTTTTATTAAAGTTGTTCTATCTTAGCATTCCGGTTAATTTATACATACTCATAAAAATATTGCCTGATTTTTTCTACTGACAGGCTGTGCTTACGCAAGCTTTTGCTAATTTTTTAAATATCCTTGATTTGGTATGAGATGTTTTTATCCTAATGCTAAGAGTGTCAAATACCCTACTTCACACCTTTAACGCCACTAATTTTTAAAACATCACTCATGGTTGCACAATAATTTGGCAAGCCAAAACTATCGGGATTGATGAATTTTTCGTATGTAAAATGCCGATAGTTCATGCAAAACCGATCCCAAGCGGCCATCCGAATGTGGAACAGAACAATAATTAAATTAGCTAATGCTATAGATATGGGAATGCGAAAGTAAATCTTTTTGCCCAAATAAGCGCAAACTTGTTTCACTGCTTGATTAGCAGTTAATGGTGCTTGACCTAAAACAAGCTGATGTGATTGATTATTTTTGGCAGAATAATCGATCAAATATCGCACGACAGTAGCAATATCTCGTCCGTGGATAAAGTGAAAGCTTCCATCTGCTTCCAAAAAGCGAATCAAATTAATATATTTGGTAACTTCTGTAATACCAGATGTGACAGCAGAATAGGGTTTATTCGCATCACCACCTAATACTAAAGTCGGAAATAGTGTGGTAATTTTGGGTGCGATCGCTAATTTTTCTTTTTTCTGTAAGCAGTCATATTTGGAACGGATGTAATCTGTCCCAATTTCACCAGCTTCTTTTAATGGTTGATTGTAGCGATCCAAAACGCTAGCTGTCGAAAAGTAAATTACCTGCTGACAACGTTCTGGATCTAGGAGTTCTAGCAACTCTATAGTCTTGACGACATTAATCTCAAATGTCTCATCACCACCCCAAGCTGTAGCTGTGAGTACTGCCGTATCAATTGTGGATAGCAAATCGGCAAACTTGTGAATATTTTGCATATCACCTTGCAAAACGTTGATACCTGAACGTGCTTTGGTATCAACTTGCAGTTTAATAGGGTTCCTAACTAGTAGATACAGTTCGTGATCTGTTTCCTTAATTAAGGCTTCTGTTAAATAATGACCTATACAACCACTTGCACCAGTCACTAAAATCCGTTTCTGGCTCATAGAGAATTTATCAAAATTTAGGAGTTAAAACTAAAGAGTTAAGAATCAAGTTAAAAGTTCCGAATTGCAACTGATAACTTATCACTCTGAAAATTTTAGATTTTGAATTTTGGATTTTGGATTGAAAGGAAAATCTAAAATCTAAAATCTAAAATCTAAAATTGAATGGCTCTTAACCCTTAACTCCTGCAAGATTCAATTCCTTTGCTGTTTCAAAGAAGAAAGCAACATTTTCTTCTGGAGTTTCTGGTAAGACACCGTGACCGAGATTGAGAATGTGACCCCAATTACCAGCTTTGCGAACGGTATCAAGAATGCGATCGCGGATAAACTGTTTGGAGCCGAATAACACGCCTGGGTCAAGATTTCCTTGAACTTTGACTTGCTTACCTAATCTAGCTCGTGCGTCTGCCATATCTACAGCCCAGTCTACACTGACTATATCAGCGCCAGATTGTCCCATTCTTTCCAACACACCCGCACTACCACTAACTAGCAGAATCAAAGGTGTATCGGGGTGGGTTTGCTTGACTTGTTGGAAAACTCTCTGCTGATAGGGGAGAGCAAAGGTGTCATAATCTTGAGGACTCAATTGACCCGCCCAGGAATCGAACATTTGCACAACTTGAGCGCCAGAGTCAATTTGGTAGCGGGCATAAATAGCGATCGCATCTGCTAATTTAGCTAACAATTGATGCAAGATCGTTGGATCTGAAAATGCCATGTTTTTGATGATGGAATAGGTTTTAGAACCTTTTCCTTCCACTGCATAAGCTGCTAAAGTCCACGGCGCACCGACAAAGCCCAACACCGTTGATTTATCGCCTACTTCCGAACGCAGCGCTTGCAAAATTGTTTTGATAAATGGTAGAGCTGCTTCTGGTTCTAAAGGATGCAGACGTTCAATTTGTTCTTGAGTGCGGAGGGGTGAATGAATGATTGGCCCTTTACCTTCAGCAATATCCATCTCAATCCCCAAACCAGGTAATGGGGTGACAATATCAGAAAATAAAATTACTCCGTCTGGTTGGAAAGCTCTCCAGGGTTGCAAGGAAACTTCAATTGCTACTTCTGGAATTTCGGAGCGATCGCGAAACGAAGGATACTTTTCTCTTAAGTCTCGATATGCTTTCATATATCGTCCCGCTTGTCGCATCATCCATACAGGGGGACGATCTACTACTTCACCACGAGCAGCCCGTAAGAGATGAGGAGTCGTTGAATAAACACCCATTTATCACTTCATCCTAAGTCACAATTTTTATGCCACTGTTTAGCTTATCATTCTGGGATTACGCTTTTTCAGATTAAAAGTGTCCCTAATCCCCAGTCCCCTTATGCAAACTGACTCTAACAGTCCCGATGATGTTGCATCTGTTAATAATGAGCCTAACTCAGGAAAGTTTTTGATTCCGCGATCGCAGCGACAGAGGTTCTTTATTCAGTTTACCTTAATGACCCTGATCGGATGGGTTGTGGGTGGCGTTGCCAGTATCGCCTTAGAGAAAATTATTCTCCAAAGTCTCTTACCTAGCGCTGCTATCGAACCACAAACATGGAGTATTTTGGTCAGAAGTCTCAGTAACGTAGTATTTGCCGTGATTTTCGCCGCCGATCAGAGCCTTGTCCTTTACCGATATTTACTGGCTTGGCAGTGGCTATTTGCTACTAGCGTCGGTTGGCTGATTGCCAATGGCGTTTCTACAGCCTGGATTAACTATATTTCAACTATTGCCACATCGTTAAATGAAACTTTATCTCCTGAACAAACTTTTATTTTTGGATTTCTATCTGCAATCGCATATATAATTTCTGGTATTTGGCTGGGGCTTTGCCAATGGCTGGTATTGAGGCGATACACAACAGGCATTTGGTGGTGGAATTTTTTACCTTCAATATCTTTTTTCTTGATTACTATTTCGGTTTGGTTGCTTTTTCTTGTCCAAGATTTGATTCCAGAAGCAAACCGTAACTTTATATTGTATTGGAGTGGACAAGGATTTACAGCAATAATTTTGGGGATTATACCAGCAATTGGCTTGTGTACCTTGAAAAGAAATTCACATCACCAAAGTAGAATTTCTGGTTAATTATAATTAAGCATCGGCTTTGAAACCTAGTTTTTACAAGGCTAAGTAAAAAGTCAGCCTTATTAGATTTTATCTGGATTGTAGGGAATCCCAAATTGAATCGAGGTTTGCTTGAGCTTGTTTGAGTGCTGTTTCTGGAGACGCACCTAGCATCGTGGCTTCAATGGCTCGACCTAAACTGTCAGACAAGCGACTATAGCCAGGAATGATTGGTCGAGAACCTGATACAGACATTTGGTCAATAAAAACTTTCAAGACAGGTTTTTGCTGGAGAAATTCTTGATAAGGCTGACTTTGAGCAGATTTGAGGTTAACCGGTAAAAAACCCGTCCCTATACTCCATTCTGTTTGGAATTCTTCACTTAAAACATACTCTAAAAATTTGAGTGCGGCTTGCTCTCTTTCTGGTGTAGTCTTCATCAAATACATATTTCCAGTGGCTGTCACCGTAGCAGATTTCACATTTGCAGGTATAGAAAATGCGTTAAAGTCAACATTGGACTTCATGATATAAGTCCAAGGGCCTGTGATCTGCATTGCAACGCGACCCGCAATAAAAGCGTCTTCTTCATAACCTCGCTCTGGGGAAGAAAGGGTTGCTGAACCATCTTTTAATATATTCTGCCAAAATTTTAAAGCTGCGATCGCACCTGGATTCGTTAAATTGGGACGGTTATTGGTAACAACTTCTCCACCAGCGCTCAATAAAAAGGGAAACCAAGTAAATACAGTCCATTCTTCCTTCCCTAAAGGCAGTAAAATTCCGTACTGTTCGGGTCGATTGTCGCCATTCCGGTCTATGGTCAATTTTTTCGCAACTTCCCTCAACTCTTCCCAAGTTTTAGGAATTTGCGTAATTCCTGCAGCTTGGAAAAGTTTAGGTCGGTAAAAAATGCCTACATTACTAGTGGAGAGTGGAATTGACCAAAGATGACCGTCTAATTTTAATTCCTCCCATAAGTTAGGACTAATTTCGGACTTTAATGGAAATTTTTCCAGCCATTCTTCTAAAGGTCGAATTGCCCCTAGTTCCATAAACTGACCGGTCAATTGAGAATCGAATGATAGAATATCTGGAGGCACATTACCCACAACTGCTGTTAAGATTTTTGGCAATTGGGGTTGACCTACAAAGATAGATTCCACCTGAATATCAGTATGAGTCTGATTAAATTTATTTACTAATTTATTAAACACATCTCGATTAGCAGGAGGATTAATTGATTGCCATAAATTTAGATGAATTACCCTCTCCTTTTTCTGGACTGTCTCCTGACAACCATATAATATGAAGAATATACTCAGAATAATTACTATCAGCGAAAGCCGCCAAGCAAAATTGCCCAAGTTGTGGGAATAATTCTGAATTTTGAATTGTAAAGAGGTAACTTTCATGCCCATTTTTATAGAATTTCTGGAAGGTCTATATGTGTTGGATATTTATCAATTCACCCTTCTTAAACCACACTCCAGTGTAGTAAATTCAACGTAAATTAAATTGCTTTCCTCTCAAACGCTCAAACTTATGTAAAGCTTTTTTACAGTCATTTGGATGGCTGTAGTCATCTACCTGAATCATGCCATTTGGAACAACATTGTCAGAAAGATTATTGAAGATATCCATTGTTGATTCATACCAGTCGCCATCGGCATGTCATGTATTAAGGCAACATTACTTATCTCAAACTTATAGTCTCATTGTTGATGACTCAAAAGAAGTTAAATAGCTAAACATCCATTCTATAAGGAAATATGTTGATTTCATTTAAGTCCGTTATTTACGTTAGAAAATAATGTTTATTAAAATACATTAACGACGAAAATGTACCATAAATTATTATTTATGTCTACTCCAATGGGTGCGCTAGGTTCAGGATTGGGAGGCGGAGTAGAGTTAACCCTATCTAATATTGCTACAGAGATGCTGCGGCGAGGACATAAATTAGAAATTGTTGCACCGCAAGGGTCAATCAGCAACTCCTTACTTATTAAAGAAATTCCCGGAGAACTAATACAGATACCAGCGCAAAATCAAAATCGTAGCGATCCGATTTTCTTGCATAAAAATTCTGTTTTAGCGAATATGTGGGATTATGCTCGCCAAATGCAAGCAGATTATGATTTGATTGTGAATTTTGCTTATGATTGGCTGCCACTGTATTTAACACCATTTTTTAACTGTGCGATCGCACATCTGATCAGCATGAGTTCTTTGACAGATGCAATGGATCAAATTATTGAACAAGTAGCAATCAATTTCCCTAATACTATCGGTGTTCACAGCCAAACACAAGCAGCAACTTTCACCTTTGCAGAACGATGTATTTGTCTGTTAAATGGCATGGATTTATCTATTTATCAATTTTGTCAAAAACCAACTCAGAGCTTGGCGTGGGTAGGTAGAATAGCTCCTGAAAAAGGACTAGAAGATGCAGTAGCAGTAGCAGAAATCACCAGCATTAGACTGAAAATATTCGGGTTAAAACAGGATGTATCTTATTGGGAGAAGATTTGTCAAGAATACCCTAATGCTCCTATAGAATATATAGGATTTTTACCAACGGTTGAGCTACAAAAGGAGCTAGGTAAATGTCAAGCGCTTTTAGTAACTCCTCGTTGGATAGAAGCATTTGGAAATGTAGCAATAGAAGCGCTTGCTTGTGGAGTACCTTTAATTGCTTATCGTCGGGGTAGTTTAACAGAAATTGTCCAAGAAGGGAAAACTGGTTTTTTGGTGGAACCTGATAGTGTCCAAGGTTTAGTAGAAGCAATTAAGCATCTGGATGAAATTGACCGCCAAGCTTGTCGCCAGCAAGCAGAAACTTTATACTCTTTAAAAGCTATGGGCGATCGCACCGAAGAGTGGTTTCAAAAAATTCTGAGAAACTGATGATGAAATATTTGCAAAAAAGTTATGGCGCGATCGCTAATATTCCCGCATCCCCATCTAAAGTTACCTCTACTCCCACTGGTAAGGCTGCATTGGGACTATCATGGCCAAAAGGCAGATTAGAAACAATCGGAATACCCAAATCACCCAAGCGATCGCGTAATACTTCTTCTACACTAAAGCTAGACACATTTGGCGGCGCTTCACAGCGAGTAAAACCGCCCAAAGCAATACCGCAGACTTGAGACAAAGCACCACTCAAACGCCACTGTGTTAGCATCCTGTCAATACGATAAGGTGCTTCTGTAATATCCTCTAGCGCCAGAATTATACCATCAAGATGTGGCTGGATTGGTGTACCCAAAAGGTGAGTTGCGACTGTGAGATTACCTGGTAATAAAGCACCATTAACCACACCACCACCCCAACCGCAACCTTTGAGAGGGATGAAAGAACTACTTTCCACCCAATCAAATAATCGCTCAATTGACCAATCTGGCTCATCTACCAAAGTCGTTAGTACAGGACCGTGAACGCCGGAAATCCCTGCTGTATAAAGGCTCCATAATAAAGCTGTGATATCAGAAAAGCCTATAACCCACTTGGGAAGCACTGAGTTTGGCCAGTTCCAATTTTCTAAGATACGGGTGCTGCCAAAACCACCTCTGGCACAAAGGATACCACGACAATCAGGATCTTGCCATGCTGCTGCTAGTTGGTGACGACGGATTTCGTCTGTGCCAGCCAGATAGCCCCATTTGTCATCTATCTGGGGACTTATTTCTACTCGATAACCACGCGATCGCCAAATTTCTACACTCCGTCCAAATGCCTCAAATTCTCGCAAAGCACCACTAGGGGCAATTACTCGTAGTAAGTCTCCAGGTTTCAGGGGCGGTGGTAAGATTTTGGATGGCATGAAAAAAGTTAGGAGTTAGGGGTTAAAAATAAGAACTATACCTCAGAACTTCTATAAAATTTTGTTGAATCATTTTTGAAATTACCGAGTGTTCGTATAATTAGGGAAGAATTACACAAACCGAAAGGAAACGTTTGCAGTCAAAGGCTCTGGTAGTGGTTTTCCTTGTGCTTGGTAATCTTCAATCAAAAGTTCCAGCACTTCCTCACCATTATTGAGAGCATCTGCGTAGGTATTACCATGAGTATGTGCATAAGGGCCAAACTCAGGTAGGCTGACAATATACTTTTTATCTTCCATCGACCACTGAATTACAATACTATATTGTGGTTTCATTCCTGTTCTCCTTTGTCTTCTTCCTCTAGTTGTTTTATTTCTATGAGCGTAATGTTAAGCCCACAGAAATCCAAAAAGCAATCAGAGATAGAATTCGCTACACTTCAGGTAGGGGTGCAATTAAAAGTATGTAGGTGTAGTCCGCCGTAGGCATCGCTACTATTTGACTAACGGTTTTGAGTTTACCCCAAATATTCGCCCTCGTAATCGTCGTTTGATTTACCCACCAACTAGCGATCACTAATTCCCGTGCTAAAATCAAAAACACTCCCCAAGCCGGAATTTTTCCTAGTTCAATAAAAACCATTAGCGGCCCAAGTACCAGAAATTCTCAACCACTTGGCGATCGCTCTTCTGGAACAAACTTTGTGAACTACTAAAATTGGGCATAAAAGGCAGTGGCTTGTCTCACACGTCATATCAGATCATTAATCTTATTATTTTAAATTTTCTTTTTAGAAAATTATTAAAGATAGTGTTCCGATAATCACGGAACACTATTTTTAAGACAGAAATAAAGCTCAAACCTAGACACGGAAAGGAAAATACACCGAAGGCTCAAAAATGCCCCAAACCTAGAAGATATATCAATAAACTAGGTAAAACTATGTCAAATTTTTTCTGTATATACGTTTGATGGTTTTTTCGGGCTACTTTTTGTCTAAGTTCCCTTATTTTATGATGAAATTGTTTAATATTTCTGGAATAGTAGCGTGAATATTTGTAGTAATACGCGAAAAGCTACAGAGTTAAAATCATGAACACAGCTACTTTGCAATGGGCAATCACCTTCCAGTGGAACGATGTTAGTACTGGCTTCAAAACTCAGCAAATTTCTAAACAACAAGTATCTAAGCATAGCCATGCTATCATTATTGGTCGTGACCATGTCATGTGCGACCTAGTTATAAATGACAGTAATATATCAAGGGAACACGTTAAAATATCCTGTGAGGAAAAGGCAAAAATATTTTTTATTAAACTTTTACCAAATACTAAATTAATTCCTAAAATAGATGGTCAAGAATTAACTTTTGATAAAGAATTACCATTAAAATTAAATAGTAATATTGTGTTAGGAACGAAAAAAATCGAAATTCTTGATATTCAATTTTATGAACTTGAATCGACAAACTATTCAGGTTTAGCCTCTGTAAGTGCAAATTCAACTAAGATAAAGACTAATGCTTCTAGTCCAGTTTCTACCAATAAAAATCCAATTCCAGTCACTCCCAACACTTCAAATGCAGACGACAAAAGTAAATCTTGGCAAGATAAAACGATAATAGCGGCAATAGTAGCAGCAACAGCAACAATATTAGCAGCAGGGGTAGGTGCAGCAGTTACGTGGTATACAAGTAAAACTACTCAGGAAACAGATAAATACAAAGCTGAACTACAGGCAAATGTTGATCAAAAAAAGTTCCAGACACAGTTTGACGCTGACGAGAAAAAAAAATATTTAGATAGATTATTAGCACATAGAGACAAAGTTTTGTCTTTAAAAAAAAGTAGTTTCAATGCATACCGGAAGCTAAAGTTAATAAATAAGTGTTCTGTAGCTTTAAACATTGCAGCAACCTATAATGCATTAGATGATGTATTAGAGACTGAAGGTTGGGTTGTCATTGAACCAGGCGGAGACGTATCTCCTGGTTATTTTACAAATTATTCAGCGATACATTTACATGCTGTAGCTCATAAAGAAAATAAGAAAATTATCTGGGCAGGAGACAGAATACATTTAGTAAAAAGGTTTGTTGTAGAAAGAGACTTTACTTATATTGAAGACCCTTTTTTTAACAATAGCGAAAAATCAGAGGAAGTCAATTTTTACAAACTTAAGTTTGATCATCCTGGAGATAGCAATGCTTATACAACTAAAACTTTTACTTGTAATGGAGACAGTTTACAGCTAAATTAATAACATTAGGAATATATTGATACCAAGTTCCCCAAAAGTGATACAATATGGTATGTAACATCCTGCGAGATTACATGGATGCTTATAGACACAATTCTCCGTAAACGCTACAAAATCGTAGAGCAATTGGCAAGTGGTGGATTTGGCGACACTTATTTAGCTCAGGACTTAGATTTACCTAGCAAACCTAAATGTGTCGTTAAACACCTAAGACCTAAGAACTTCAAGCCAGAAGTGTTGGCGATCGCTAGACGATTATTCGAGAGTGAAGCAGAAGTTTTATACCGCTTAAGTAAGTTTAGCAACCAAATACCTAAACTATTCGCTCATTTTGAGGAAAATGGTGAATTTTATTTAGTGCAAGAATTTGTAGACGGGCATGATTTAGCAGCAGAAATTATTCCTGGTTATCGATGGAGTGAAGGCAAAGTTGTTCAACTATTGCAACAGATTCTAGAAGTTTTGTCTGTGGTTCATCAACAGAATATTATCCACCGTGATCTCAAACCTCAAAACTTGATGCGTCGCCTTGAGGATGGTAAAATTGTACTGATTGACTTTGGAGCAGTTAAAGAAATTAAAGGTTTGGCGGCAAATTCTCAAGGTCAAGTTATTTCAACTATTGCTATTGGCTCTAATGGCTATATGCCAAATGAACAAGCTAGTTCTAGACCAAAACTATGTAGTGATATCTATGCAGTGGGAGTGATTGCTATTCAAACTTTGACAGGCAAATTACCTAAAGACTTCCAAGAAGACCCCAGCAATGGAGAAATAATTTGGCGAAACGAGGTAAATGTTAGCAATAAATTGGCTGATGTTATAACCAAAATGGTACGTTACAACTTTAGCCAGCGATACCAAACAGCAAACGAGGCTTTGCAAGCACTGAGTTCTATATCTCCAGCATTATCCAAGTCAACAACGTCGTCGTGGAAATTACCATCTCGTAGAAAAGTTTTAGTTGCAACTGGAGTAGGAGCAGGAATACTTGTAATGCTTGTGTCAGCTTTTTTTATTCTATTACGTACCAAAACCACCGAAAACTTTACTCAACTACCTTGTGATAGGGATCTATCCTTATTATCTTTACCACCATTACCAGATCAACCAGATAAAAAGTTTGAAAATGGTATTAATTTTTATGGCTCTTTCGATCAGAATAATAAATTATCTGGCAAAGGAATTTTACTCTTTAAAGATGGTAGTAGATATGACGGAGAATTCAAAAACGATAAGCGCAATGGTTGTGGAAGATTTTCATTTCCGATTCAAACTAGCTCACATCAGTATTATATAGGTCAGTACGTAAACGATCAGCGTAACGGTCTAGGAAGATTAAGATGGAAAAATGGTGATGAGTATAGAGGAAATTTCAAAAATGGAAAATGTAATGGATATGGAGTATTTCAATTTGTTAATGGCTCTTTTAAGAGTGGAGTTTGGGAGAAAGGTTATTTATTAAAAGATAAAAATATATCATGTAATTAAAAATAAATATAAATATATCTTGTAGCTTATAGTATTTTAAAATATTTAGATATCATTTTTATGATAAACTAACCGCTAAACATCAAAGCTCAAGGAATAAGGAAAAATGAATCAAAATTCATCTAAAAAATCAAACTTTCTATCTAAGGCAGTTTCTTTACTCTTTATTACTTCTTATTTCAGCTTCGCTATTCTGCCACAAATAGGACTGGGGCAACCTACAGAGCCACCAACACCTTCTTCGGGGGATACCATACAACAAAATAATACAGAGCAACCAACACCTTCTTCACAGGAAGGTACAACGCCAACTAATCAAAATACTCCAGATACCACAACGCCAACTAATCAAAATACTCCAGATACCACAACTCCAACTAATCAAAATACTCCAGATACCAC
>NZ_JBALFV010000103.1:0-25554 GCF_036916735.1 Nostoc sp. | reverse complement strand
TCTCTCCTTGAGATTCATCGCGTCTCTCCTTGAGATTCATCGCGTCTCTCCTTGAGATTCATCGCGTCTCTCCTTGAGATTCATCGCGTCTCTCCCTGAGATTCATCGCGTCTCTCCCTCACTCCTCACTCAAAAAAAATATGCGAATTCCTACCGCTACCTATCGAATTCAGTTCACACCTCAGTTTGGCTTTGATGACGCCAAAGCGATCGCAGCTTATTTGGCAGATTTAGGTATTTCCGATTTGTATGCTTCCCCCATTTTCAAGGCACGATCCGGGAGTACGCATGGCTACGATATAGTAGATGCCAATCAACTTAACCCAGAACTGGGAACTAATGAATCCTTTGATGAATTAGTTGGCGAAATCCAATCCCTTGGTATGGGCTGGTTACAAGATATTGTGCCCAACCACATGGCCTATACCAGCGAAAACCCTTATTTGATGGACATATTAGAACACGGTCCAGATTCCAGCTATACCGACTACTTCGACCTTTCATGGAATGCTCCCTTTGGCGATCGCCAACAGCGAATTCTAGCGCCGCTACTGGGAGACTTCTACGGTGTATCCTTGGAAAACGGAAATATTCAACTGCAATATGAACAAAACGGTTTAACTGTCAACTATTACAGCTTGAAACTGCCGTTGCGGTTAGACTCTTACACAAAAGTTATCATCTATAATCTGGGTAAACTCACGCGCACACTCGGACGTAATCACCCCGATTTTATTAAGCTATTGGGGATTCTCTACATTCTCAAAAATGTCCCCTCAGAAGTTGCGGGAAAACAGCGACAAGACCAAATCGCATTTATTAAAGGATTGGTTTGGGAACTCTACACCACTAACGATACTATCCGCGAGTTCATTGACGAAAATATCCAAACTTTCAATGGAGAACCGGGCAATTCAGAAAGCTTTAATCTCCTAGATGATTTACTCAATGACCAATTTTTCCGTCTCGCCTTCTGGAAAGTTGGGGCAGAGGAAATGAACTACCGCCGTTTCTTTACTGTCAATGAGTTGATTTCCGTTAAAGTTGAAGAACTGCGAGTTTTTAATAATACCCACAGCTTTATTGAAAAGCTGGTTGAGGAAGGCAAATTTACAGGTTTACGCGTCGATCATATTGATGGACTTTATAACCCAATCCAGTATCTTGAAAGACTACGGGAAAAGATGGGTGATGTTTATATTACGGTTGAAAAGATTTTAGAACTCACCGAAGATTTGCCGGAAAATTGGAAAATTGAAGGTACATCTGGATATGACTTTTTGAACTATGTAAATGGCGTATTTTGTCAAACTGAAAATGAATCGCAGTTCGATAAAATTTACCAAAACTTTATTGGTTCACGAGCAGATTATGCTTCGGTGGTAAAGGATAAAAAGCACTTGATACTGGAAAAGAATTTAGCAGGTGATATTGACAATCTAGCTAGTTTGTTAAAGAATATTTCTAGCAAATATCGCTATGGGAATGATTTTACCTTAAATGGCTTAAAAAGAGCGATCGCGGAAGTTTTAACAATGTTCCCGATTTACCGTACCTACATTACACCAGATGGAATTGGGGATAGCGATCGCGCTACCATTCAAGAAGTAATTCACCAAGCCAAAGAACAAACGCCTCTGTTGCAGCATGAATTGACCTTTATTGAAAAGTTAATGCTGCTAGAGTTTGATAATTCTCTGACTCAAACAGAACGCGAACAGTGGATATATTTTGTCTTGCGGATGCAGCAATACAGCGGCCCGCTAATGGCTAAAGGTGTTGAAGACACCACATTATATGTTTACAATCGCTTGCTGTCGCTGAATGAAGTCGGAGGTAATCCCGGTCATTTTGGGATTTCAGTCAGCGAATTTCATGCTTTTAACAAACAGCACCAAGCAACTTGGCCGCACACAATGAATACCACAGCCACCCACGATACCAAACGCGGCGAAGATGTGCGGGCTAGGTTGAATGTGTTGTCAGAAATCCCTGATGAATGGGATCAGCAGGTAAATACCTGGAGTGCCATTAATCGAGGACACCGGAGCCACCGCCACGGGTTCGCTATGCCCGATCGCAACGATGAGTATTTTATCTATCAAACCTTAGTAGGAGCGTTTCCCTTTGCGGAACATGAATATGCATCCTTTGTGGAACGGGTAAAAGACTATATAATAAAGGCAATTAGAGAAGCGAAAGTTCATACAGCTTGGTTGCGACCTGATAGCGAGTATGAAGAAGCTTGTACCTCCTTTATTGAAAAGGTACTCGACCCTTCTCTCTCCGGGGAATTTCTAGAAGCGTTTCGTCCCTTTCAAGGGCGAATAGCAGAGTATGGTATCTTCAATTCTCTTTCCCAAACTCTACTGAAGATTACTGTGCCAGGGGTGCCTGATTTATACCAAGGAACAGAACTTTGGGAACTGAGCCTAGTTGATCCAGACAACCGCCGTACCGTGGATTTTGAACAGCGACGCACCTACTTAAGCGCTATCCACGAACAGGCGAAAACCGACATTCTAGGTTTGATTCAAGAGTTGCTGAGTGATAAAACCGACGGCAGAATAAAACTGTTTTTAACGGCTCAATTACTCCATGCCAGAACAAACTATGTCTCATTATTCCAGGACGGCGACTATCTACCGTTAGAAGTTCAGGGAACCTACGCCAATCATATAATCGCCTTTGCGCGGCGGGAGGGGAATCAAACAGCGATCGCGATCGCGCCTCGCTTTTTAACAAGCCTCATCCAGCCAGGAGATAATCCCTTGGGCGAGTCAGTTTGGCAAGATACACACCTACAATTACCCGATGGAACTTCCTTCTCTGGAAAAAATGTCCTAACTCAGCAACCCTTACAGGCTAAAGAAACATTATCTATCGCAGCAGCCCTCGCCCATTTTCCAGTTGCGCTGTTAGTCAGCGATTAAGGGGTATTGGGCAAAAGAGGCAGAGGGAAAAGTGTAGAAGGCAGAGGGGAAAACTCTTCTGCCTTGCTTTTTTGCTGCGCGATCTAGCCTTTATCAAGGTGACATGTAGATTGAATTTCATATTCGTTCAACTCAAATCTTCACTTGTTCCTTTAGAATTCTGAAAATTCTGATTACTGATCTCAAAGTTCCGAATTCTGAGCTAGTAATGAAATAGAAGTTGCAGTCTCATCCAGATTCACCTTGATAGCGCTACTCCCTGTTTTTAGTCCTTAGTCTCTATTCCCCAGCCCCCATTTTGAATTTTGAGATGAATTATGACCACTCCAGCTTACACTGAGACTCCACCAGCACTTACCACCGCGCAAATTGACGCTGTGCGATCGCATATCAAAAAAACTTGGAAAACCTTAACGCGATCGCACGAACATTTATTGCAATCTGCCAAGGATACTAAGCTAGACCACAAAACAGACACTCCTTGGATTGTCTACGTTTCACCTTTAGAAGATTGTCCCAATATTCGGAGAGTGTTAGAGCGATCGCTATCTGCCGAGGATATGCAAAGAATTGAAATTCGCACTTTGCCACCGGAAGTAGAGTCGATTAAAGAGCATGGGTTACTATACTTACCAGGGCCTTATGTGGTACCAGGTGGGCGTTTTAATGAAATGTATGGCTGGGACAGCTACTTTATATTACTGGGACTTTTGCACGATGGGGAATTAGAGCTAGCGCAAAGCCAAGTAGACCAAATGTTGTACCAGGTGCAGAATTACGGCATCATCCTCAATTCTAACCGGACTTATATGCTGTCGCGATCGCAGCCTCCTGTCCTCAGCATGATGGTTTTAGCATTATTCCAGCACACCCAGGATAAAGAGTGGTTAAGGTCAACCGTACCGCTACTAGAGCAATTTTACTATTACTGGGTAGTACCGCCGCACCTGAATTCTGCAACAGGCTTATCTAGATTCTATGCTCTTGGAGAAGGCCCCGCGCCAGAAGTTTTGTTCTCCGAGCGGGATGAGGAGGGAAAAAGCCACTACGATCGCGTCAAGGAGTACTATAAAACTTTTGAAGTTGAGGATTATGACGTTAGTCTTTATTACAACCAGGAAACTGACGAACTGACCAGACTATTTTATAAGGGCGATCGCACCATGCGCGAGTCCGGTTTTGATATCACCAACCGATTTGGCCCTTTCAGTGCTGATATCCTCCACTACGCTCCTGTGTGCCTCAACAGTTTGCTGTATCAGGTTGAACTTGATATGGCGCAAATTAAGCATATTCTGGGGAACGAACAACTGGAAGAAAAATGGAGCAATCGCGCAAATATCCGCCGCGATCGTATCGATCTGCGTCTTTGGGATGAAGAACAGGGACTTTATCTGGACTACCACTTCCAGAGTGGAAAACGCCGCCGCTACGAATTTGCTACTACGTTCTATCCCCTGTGGCTGGGAATTGCTTCACCAACCCAAGCCAAACGCGTCGTAGAAAATCTCTCTTTATTTGAAGCCCCAGGCGGAATTTTTACCAGTACTCGTGTCACCGGAAACCAGTGGGATGCTCCTTTCGGTTGGGCACCATTGACATTAATTGCTGTCCAAGGACTTCACCGTTATGGGTTTCATACAGAAGGCGATCGCATTGCCAACAAATTCCTAGCTATGGTAATTAAAGAATTCGGGCGTCACAACACTCTAGTTGAGAAATACGATGTTGAACGCTGTTCTGCCAACGTTTCCGACGAAATCTGCTTTGGATATAGTTCTAACGAAGTTGGCTTCGGCTGGACAAATGGAGTCATTCTGGAACTCTTAGCAGCTGGTGGAAAAAAAGTTTAAATAAAAAGGCGTGAGGAAAAAATCACGCCTTTATCTTCTGCCCGAAAGCCACCCCAAAGAAAGCAGAACCTACTATGAGTATCTCGGCCAATCGACTTAAAGAACTTCAAAATATCCCGGATACAGCGATTAATATTTCAGATATTCCTGAATTAGATCAGCAATTCTGGGAAACAGCCAAAATGGTAAAACCTGTTAGCCAAGAAGCCACATTAATTTAACTAGATCAAGATATTCTCGATTGGTTTAAAAGCAAAGGTAAAGGCTACCAATCTCTAATTAACTCCGCTCTTTGCTCTTATATTGAGCATAATTCATCGCTATAACGCCTTGTTAATTCCCTAACAGTTATATCAAAACAACGATCAACTTATTTCCTGAATCTTTCCCAACTTACAACTAACGGCACAACACGATAAATAAGTAGTGCGGGCATCTTACCCGCTACTACAATATGGGAGCAAGATGCTCCCACAACTTTTAAAAACTATGGTTCTCAAAATAGTCCCTTTTGAAATCTGAGTAGTGCAGGCATCTTGTCCGCTACTATCAGCAGAGATTTTTATATTCAGCACCTAATTATTATCATCTTTACGCTTATCGTAAGGTTCACCTGTAAAAGGTTGTACGCCTGTAGCAGGATAAGCGTCATCATTAGGCCCAAAAATCCGCATTGCAGCTTCAGAAATATACTTGGTTATGTTCGCAATGATGTTGGAAATACCCATGATATTTGACTCCTTATTTTCGAGTCGCTATATAAGTGATACCTATTACTTTAATGCTGGATATTCTTCGGTGGCTCGTGTTCTCAATATATTGAGATTATATGCAATGTTTATTCAGATAACTTCGCAATACTTTAGCTTGTCAAAAAGCCAAATTTTTCTTATTAATTCTAATTGTAATTTAGCCATTTTTTCAACCCCAGTCTGGGAAAGAGGCTCGTAAACAAACTTGCCTTACAGGATATTATTTCTTTTCATTAGCCGCCTTACCCCATTAACATTATTGCTAGCTATTACTATTAAAAAATATTAAGTATTTGATGAAGTTAGGATTAATTTACCTCTCCATCTACTGTTATACGGCAATCTCAGAAAATATACTTGTCGGTAGTTGACATTATTTATGGTAAATATTACCATAAATAGCAGAAGCATCTTGTAAGGAAGCTCTTGCATGACAACTTTGCCAGATTTGGATTATGTATATAAACAGCAAAGCCAGCAGAACCAGGAACTAAACCTATCTGCGGATGACTACAGCTTGCTGACCGACCTTTACCAGTTAACAATGGCAGCTTGTTACACAGGCGAGGGTATAGAACAACGACGGGCAAGCTTTGAATTATCTGTCAGACGATTGCCAGAGGGTTTTGGTTATTTAATTGCAATGGGGCTGACGCAGGCATTGGAATATTTAGCCAAATTCCGCTTTAGTTCGGCGCAAATTGCGGCATTACAGGCAACGGGAATTTTTGCTCACGTAGGCGATCGCTTTTGGTCACTATTAGCTGAGGGAAAGTTTACGGGTGATGTTTGGGCAGTACCAGAAGGGACGGCTGTATTTGCCAATCAACCACTATTGCGGGTGGAAGCACCCCTTTGGCAAGCGCAACTAGTGGAAACTTACCTTTTAAATACAATTAATTACCAGACTTTGATTGCCACAAAAGCAGCACGGTTGCGGGATGTAGCGGGGGAGCAAGCAACACTTTTAGAATTTGGCACAAGACGAGCATTTAGTCCCCAAGGGTCTTTGTGGGCGGCGCGGGCGGCGTTGGCAGGTGGTTTAGATTCCACTTCTAATGTGTTAGCAGCGCTACAACTAGGACAAAAGCCAAGTGGTACGATGGCACACGCCTTGGTGATGGCGTTGTCAGCAATAGAAGGCACTGAAGAACAAGCTTTTAGTGCATTTCATCAATATTTTCCGGGTGCGCCATTGCTGATTGATACTTACGATACCATTGCTGCTGCCGGGCGCTTGGCCGAAAAAGTAAATTCCGGGGAAATGCAATTAACAGGAGTGAGATTGGACTCAGGAGATTTAGTTACCTTATCAAAACAGGTGCGATCGCTCCTTCCCGGTGTGCCAATTTTTGTCAGTGGCGACTTGGATGAGTGGGAGATTGCCAAATTAAAAGCTGCTGGGGCCGAAATTGATGGTTACGGATTAGGAACGCGACTAGTTACAGGTTCGCCTGTAAATGGAGTTTATAAACTTGTAGACATTGATGGTATCCCAGTGATGAAGCAGTCTAGTGGCAAGATAACTTATCCAGGGCGCAAGCAGATTTTTCGCTCGTATACAGGAGGTAAGGTAAAAGCAGACAGATTGGGACTTTTAGGTGAAAGTTCTGTGGAAGAAGAACCTTTGTTGCAGTTGGTAGTGCAACAAGGTGAACGGATACAGCCTTTGGAGTCATTGGCAACAATTCGTCAACGTACCGCCGCCTCAGTTGCCAGTTTGCCACAACAGACAAGGCGTTTGGATCATCCAGCGGCTGTAGAAGTGGAGATTTCTGAGGGGTTACGGGTGTTGACTGAAGAAACTAAGAAACGAACCGCAAAGGACGCAAAGGACGCAAAGTAAGATGATGAGAGTTGCTTTGTTTGGAACTAGTGCCGATCCGCCAACTGCTGGACATCAAGAAATTCTAAGTTGGTTGTCTGAGCGTTATGATTGGGTAGCGGTTTGGGCAGCAGATAATCCATTTAAGTCTCATCAAACACCCTTAGAACATCGGGCGGCAATGCTGCAACTGTTGATTGCGAATATAGACGCACCACGGCACAATATTACTTTGGAACAAGAATTGAGTAGTTTCAAAACGCTGGAAACAGTGGAAAAAGCAAAGCTTAGTTGGGGTGAAGATGCTGAATTGACGTTGATCGTTGGTTCAGATTTACTGAGTCAGCTACCACGTTGGTATCGTATTGAAGATTTGTTACAGGAAGTGCAACTACTGATTGTACCGCGACCGGGATATGCAATAGATGAATCTAGTTCAGAGGTAGTGCAAAAGCTGGGAGGGAAAATTGCGATCGCTAGTCTGACCGGTCTAGATGTTTCCTCAACAGCCTACCGCGAACATGGAGATTCTCAAGCCCTCACAGCCCCTGTAGTTGCCTATATTAATCGAGAGCATTTGTACGAATGCCAGGACGTTCACCAAAAAAGATACCAACTCCGTTAAACCAACAACCTTTGGCCGATTTCAAGGTTGGTGTTGATAATGTAATTTTTTCTGTAGATACTGTACAAAATCGGCTGTTAGTTCTATTAGTAATGCGACAGCAAGAACCATTTTTAAATCATTGGAGTCTTCCTGGTACTTTGGTACGTCCAGGAGAGTCCTTAGAAGATGCCGCCTATCGCATTATGGCAGAGAAAATTAAGGTCAACAATCTCTATTTAGAACAACTGTATACATTTGGCGGGCCGAATCGCGATCCCAGGGAAGCAATTGATAGTTATGGTGTGCGTTATTTATCAGTTAGTTACTTTGCCTTGGTGCGATTTGAAGAAGCCGAATTAATTGCTGATCGCGTGACTGGTATAGCTTGGTATCCGGTAAAACAAGTGCCGCAATTAGCTTTTGATCATAACGAAATTCTGGCTTATGGACATCGGCGGTTACGGAATAAATTAGAGTATAGCCCTGTGGCTTTTGAAGTCTTGCCAGAAATGTTTACTTTGAATGATTTGTATCAGTTATACGCCACAGTTTTAGGTGACAATTTTTCCGATTATTCTAATTTTCGAGCGCGTCTACTCAAGTTAGGTTTTTTATGCGATACCGGAATTAAAGTATCACGAGGTGCTGGTCGTCCGGCTAGTTTGTATAAGTTTAACGCCGAAGCTTTTGCGCCTTTAAAAGATAAACCTTTGGTGTTTATTTAATGAACCACTAAGATGCTGGAAATACCAAATTATGAAAGAATCAAACGATTGTTTTAATCTTCCAGAAATTCGTGTTTGTATTGATACAATTGATCAACAAGTTATCTCGCTCTTTGGAAAGAGATTTGAATATGTGAAAGCCGCAGCAAAATTTAAAACTAATCAAACAAACGTCAAAGCCCTAGAAAGGTTTAATACTATGTTGCAGCAAAGACGACAATGGGCTGAAGAAGCAGGATTAAGCCCAGATGTGATTGAAAAAGTCTATCAAGATTTAGTCAGCTACTTTATTGATGAAGAATTAAAACATTGGCTATCTAAATAAAAGCTAAATTAGCCACTTTTGTACAATCCAAAATCTTAAAGATAACATCCACAATGAAAATTGCGATCGCTCAAATTAATCCAACAATTGGTGATTTGCTTTTAAATGCCCAAAAAATCCTGGAGGCGGCACAACGCGCAGCATCTACCGGGGCGCGTTTATTGTTAACACCAGAACTTTCTTTGTGTGGCTATCCACCAAGAGATTTATTACTAAATCCTAGTTTTGTGGAAGCTATGGGTATCACTTTACAAAACTTGGCCCAGGATTTACCACCAAATTTAGCTGTATTAGTAGGAAATGTTGAACAGAATCTCAAAGCACATATTAGTGGTGGTAAAACCTTATTTAACAGCATGGCTTTGTTAGAGAATGGCAAGGTCAAGCAAGTTTTTCACAAACGACTTTTGCCTACTTACGATGTATTTGACGAACGTCGCTATTTTGAGCCAGGTTTACGAGCCAATTATTTCACTCTAGATAATATCCATATTGGCGTAACTATTTGCGAAGATTTATGGAACGATGAGGAATTTTGGGGCAAACGTAATTACGCAGTAAATCCGATTGCTGACTTAGCAATTTTGGGTGTAGATTTAATTGTAAATTTATCTGCTTCTCCCTACACTGTCGGCAAGCAGCAGTTTCGTGAAACAATGCTGAGACATAGTGCAATACGTTTTCAACAACCGATGATTTATGCTAATCAAGTTGGCGGAAATGATGATCTAATTTTTGATGGGCGGAGTTTTGCCTTGAATCGTAAAGGTGAAGTTATGTGTCGTGCCCGTGGCTTTGATACCGATTTAGTGGTAGTTGAATTTGACGAAGTGCAACGAGATTTGCAGTTAAGTTCTATAGCACCTGTCTATGAATCGGGAGATGAAGAAATTTGGCAAGCTTTGGTTTTAGGAGTACGAGATTATGCTCGTAAGTGTCGCTTTTCTAAAGTAGTGTTGGGTTTAAGTGGCGGAATTGACTCTGCAATAGTAGCTGCGATCGCAACTGCTGCACTTGGTAAAGAAAATGTCCTCGGTGTCCTCATGCCTTCCCCTTACAGTTCCGAGCATTCCATCACTGATGCTGTGGCATTAGCCGAAAATTTGGGGATTAAGACTCATCTTTTACCAATTGGCGAGTTAATGCAAGGCTTTGATCGTACTTTAGATGATTTGTTTGCAGGTACTGAGTTTGGACTGGCTGAAGAGAATATCCAATCTCGGATTCGCGGTAATTTATTAATGGCGATCGCTAATAAATTTGGCTATCTTCTCCTATCTACCGGCAACAAGTCAGAAATGGCAGTTGGTTACTGTACTCTCTACGGAGATATGAATGGCGGATTGGCTGTAATTGCAGATGTTCCTAAAACCCGAATTTATTCACTTTGCGAATGGTTAAATCGCAATAATGAAATCATCCCACAAAATATCTTGACTAAACCACCCAGTGCCGAACTCAAACCAGGTCAAGTTGATCAAGACTCTCTACCGCCTTACGAAATTTTGGACGATATTTTGCAACGCCTGATTCATAATCACCAATCAGCAGCCCAAATAGTTGCAGCCGGTCACGATCCGCTAATTGTAGGCCGAGTAATCCAAATGGTAGCGCGGGCTGAATTTAAACGGCGACAAGCACCCCCCGGTTTAAAAATTACTGATCGCGCCTTTGGAACTGGTTGGCGAATGCCAATTGCTAGTAACTGGATTGGTGTCAAAAACGCCTACCAGACTAAAACCACAGCTACACCTAACCTTAGTTTGTTGTGATGGACAAAATGCTCATCCGCGTTGTCTAGGCGCGGATAAGCATTACCATTGAAACTAAATTATCAAAGAAAATTATGTTAGATGAAGCAAATTTTGAACAACGTTTAGTGACTCTTGAACAAACAGTTGCAGATATCAAACATCGAGTCATTGATGCGCCTACCTGTAGTAATTGGCTGGAAAAGGTTATTGGCTCAATCTCTGATGAACCAGCATTTTTGGAAGCTTTAGAGTATGGTCGGTCATTACGCCACGCTGACATATTTACAGAAGAGACTGGCGAACAACTGTGAGATATCTACTGGACACTGACCATATCAGTTTTCTTCAAAGACGCTCAGGAACAGAGTTTTTAATATTAGCTGCTCATATTGCCCAGCATCAGTCCACAGATTTTGCTTTTTCTATTGTTAGTTTCCATGAGCAAGTAATTGGCGCTCATACCTTTATTATGCGTTCCCAAACACCTGGTGATGTAGTTCGGGGATATACTCTGTTAATGGAAATCATTCGGGGGTTTTCGGCAGCACCAATTTTACCATTCGATGCTGGAGGAGTAACCATATTTGAAGGGTTACGAGCGCAAAGAGTTCGCATAGCCAGGATGGATTTAAGAATAGCTTCGATCGCACTTTCACGAGGCTTAGTATTATTGACTCGCAACACTAGCGACTTTAGCAAAGTTCCAAACTTGATTACACAGGATTGGACTGTGTAAGCTTCAAAGTGAATTAAAGAGCCAAAGATTTACTTTCAACCTTCACCTTTCCACCTCTGAACTCGAAGATTGCACCTTTTAACACCAATTGTCGAGTTAAAAGAGCGATCGCTTGACCTTTTATCCTCGAAATTGCGTCTTTTATTCTCAAAGTTGCACCTTTAACCCTCGAAGTTGCGTCTTTTATTCTCAAAGTTGCACCTTTTATCCTCGAAATTGCGTCTTTTATCCTTGAGGTTGCACCTTTTACCCTCGAAGTTGCGTCTTTTATCCTTGAGGTTGCACCTTTTACCCTCGAAGTTGCGCCTTTTATCCTCGAAGTTGCACCTTTCACCCTGATTATTCTACTTTTGAACTTAAAGCTTGTACCTCACAACACAAATTGTCGAGTTCAAAGGGCGTAGGTCTAGCCTGTTGGAGACATTGCTCAACCTTTAAGGCCAACCAATAGGTTATTTTTACTCATCTAAACGCTGTGCGATCGCATTCAGCAATTCCTCAAAGTCTGATTGGCTGTGAATATCAGGCGTGAGCGTGTTCATATCTTTGAGAATGTTCGCAAGCCGTGGTAGGTATTGGCGAATTTCCGCGTAAAGGTCGATATCCTCTCGAAAGCCGTCTAGGTTTGCTGCGGATACCTTTTTTAAGGCAGCATCCAATTCCTGAACTTTGTTTTCCCAATATTCTACATACTTAAGCCTATCAGTAGCCTCATAAATTTGGGCATCTGGTAAAACAATAGGGAAGATGCGATCGCCAAACTCTTCATTTTTAGCAATTTGCACTAGCTCAAACATACAATTGGGAGATTTTAAATACTGGTCGCTAATTACTAAAATTACGCATGTACTACGGCTCAAACGCTGCATGAATTCTTTAAATCTTCCTTTATAGCCAATTGCATTGGTATCACGAATAATTTTGATGCCTTTGGCTTGAAATGCTTGCTCTATTTTCTCTACAAGTGGCTTACTTTGTTGATCTCGCCAAGTGTAAGAGATAAACACTTCCTTTTGATTGCTATCCTTTAGGTGCTGTTTTAATGATTCCTCTCTTTGTTGCTCCAGTTCGCTTTGTAACTGTGTAACTTGGGGTTTGAGTTCTCCATCTGCTCTAATGTCTTGGAGCATGACATTATCAATTAACCTACGGACATCTACCATTTCATAGCTATTTTCACACTCAATTTGGTAACGACCAGCGTTCAAACGTTTGTTGAGTTTTTCTAGAGAGTAGGAATAAGGGGTGGGCAGATTTTTACAAGTTTCGCAGTTACAAGGAACTAGGGTTTGATATTGCAAACGTTCGTAAGAGTTGTGGATCTTTTCGAGTTCATGGGTGATGACTGCCATCAATTCTTTTGTACGGTTTCCGGCTACACGGATTTTAATTTCTCGTTGATTGTAGTTTTCAATGATTTCAGCACGAGTTTGGTCTTTGTTGAGAACAACACCGTTTTTCCAAACGAGTTTTTGCTGTTCAATCCAAGGGTGTGTTTCGACAATAAGGCGGGTGAGGATGCCTTTGGGCATGAATGTATAGGTGTAGCGCAGGATAAGGTTGTTGCGATCGTCCCAGGTATAATCAATCAGCTTTTTCAATGGAAAGCAATTGAGGCGCAATATAAATGTCACGACGACCCGGAATTTCATAGCAAAGCTTGAACCGCATCATTAATTGCAGGAGTTCATCTCGCATATCTGCATATTCGCCGTCTTGCCAAATATCTTTGAGGTTTTCTTTGGTAAAACAACCTGGCTTTTGCTTGACAGTTTGACTGTCCAAAACTTTGTAAACGGCAATTGTACCCCATTCCGGTTTGAGGATGACGTAGTGTTTGAGTGTAGAATCGTCTTGAAAGTGCAGGCAAACGCCGAGGTCATGTAAATACTTACTCAAGTTTTTCATGTCTTCACGGTCAGTTAATTTATTAACTTGGCAAAGGTTACAGTATTCATCAAAGGTGATATAATTTCGGGAATCGTTCTCTAGAGCGGCTCTGACTCTTACCCAGAGTTTTGGTTGAGGTGTAGCAACGTGGTCAAGATTACTGATGTAAAGCTGAATAGCCTTTTTAATCTCTGCTAAACCGCGATTAGTATCTAAATTGGTTGGTAGAATTTGCTTGAGGTTGTCAAATTCTCCTCGTAACTTTCCTTCATCGACTTCGCACTGACGGTCTTGTTTTTCGTTTTTGATGATAATAACTGGACTCTTGTCACTCAAGAGTTCGACAACCTTTAGCCACCAGTAAAAGTCAGTGTTTTCTTTGCGAGTGTCGGCAACTAAAGCATAGAGCGATCGCTTGCTGAGGAAAAACTGATGAGTTTGGTGGTAGATTTCTTGACCGCCAAAGTCCCAGATGTTAACGCGAAAATCTTTACTATTGGGTTGTGTAAAGTGCCACTGGATGACTTCAATGCCTTCAGTTGATTTCTCATTTGGCTGAAGTTTGTAGGTTTCGTCTTTGATTTTTTTGGCTAAAGAAGTTTTACCGGCTCCTCCTTCGCCAACAATCAAGAATTTTGCTTCGTAGAAAGGTTCGGTTTCGGCTGGATCTTGCACCCGAAAATAGAAATCGAGAATTTCATTTACATCACCTGGATCTTCATATAATTCCTTCATACCCAAAAGAATCTCTGGTGGAATGGGGAGTGGATTTCTACGAAGATCGAGCTTGTTTAGGTTTGGTAGTTCTCTGATTTCCGGTGGCAGACTGCTCAGTTGATTGTAGCGGAGGTCGAGGGTTTGCAGGTTGGTGAGTTGGACTATTTCCGGTGGCAGACTACTCAGTTTATTACTGCCCAGGTTGAGGGTTTGCAGGTTGGTGAGTTGGACAATTTCCGGTGGCAGACTGCTCAGTTGATTTCTGCCCAGGTCGAGGGTTTTCAGGTTGGTGAGTTGGACAATTTCCGGTGGCAGACTGCTCAGTTGATTGTAGCGGAGGTCGAGGGTTTGCAGGTTGGTGAGTTGGACAATTTCCGGTGGCAGACTGCTCAGTTGATTACTGCCCAGGTCGAGGGATTGCAGGTTGGTGAGTTGGACAATTTCCGGTGGCAGACTGCTCAGTTGATTACTGCTGAGGTGGAGGGTTTGCAGGTTGGTGAGTTGGCCAATTTCCGGTGGCAGACTGCTCAGTTGATTATTGAAGAGGTAGAGGGATTGCAGGTTGGTGAGTTGGCCAAATTCCGATGGCAGACTGCTCAGTTGATTATCGCGGAGGTTGAGGGATGGCAGGTTGGTGAGTTGGCCAAATTCCGGTGGCAGACTGCTCAGTTGATTGTAGGTGAGGTCGAGGGATTGCAGGTTGGTGAGTTGGACAATTTCCGGTGGCAGACTGCTCAGTTGATTTAAGCTGAGGTCGAGGGATTGCAGGTTGGTGAGTTGGCCAAATTCCGATGGCAGACTGCTCAGTTGATTTCTGTTGAGGTCGAGGGTTTGCAGGTTGGTGAGTTGGCCGAATTCCGATGGCAGACTGCTCAGTTGATTTCTGCTGAGGTCGAGGGTTTGCAGGTTGGTGAGTTGGCCAAATTCCGCTGGCAGACTGCTCAGTTGATTACTGCTGAGGTCGAGGGTTTGCAGGTTGGTGAGTTGGCCAAATTCCGCTGGCAGACTGCTCAGACTGCTCAGTTGATTATGGCTGAGGTAGAGGGTTTGCAGGTTGGTGAGTTGGACAATTTCCGGTGGCAGACTGCTCAGTTGATTACTGCTGAGGTAGAGGGTTTGCAGGTTGGTGAGTTGGACGATTTCCGGTGGCAGACTGCTCAGTTGATTACTGCCCAGGTAGAGGGTTTGCAGGTTGGTGAGTTGGACAATTTCCGGTGGCAGACTGCTTAGTGGATTACTGCTAAGGTCGAGGGATTGCAGGTTGGTGAGTTGGACAATTTCCGGTGGCAGACTGCTCAGTGGATTTCTGCTGAGGTAGAGGGTTTGCAGGTTGGTGAGTTGACCAAATTCCGGTGGCAGACTGCTCAGTGGATTACTGCCCAGGTGGAGGGTTTGCAGGTTGGTAAGTTGGCCAAATTCCGGTGGCAGACTGCTCAGTTGATTATTGAAGAGGTTGAGGGTTTGCAGGTTGGTGAGTTGGCCAAATTCCGGTGGCAGACTGCTCAGTTGATTACTGTAGAGGTGGAAGTGATTACTGCTGAGGTCGAGGGTTTGCAGGTTAGTGAGTTGGACAATTTCCGCTGGCAGACTGCTCAGTTGATTATCGCTGAGGTAGAGGGTTTGCAGGTTGGTGAGTTGGACAATTTCCACTGGCAGACTGCTCAGTTGATTATCGCTGAGGTAGAGGGTTTGCAGGTTGGTGAGTTGGCCGAATTCCGATGGCAGACTGCTCAGTTGATTTCTGCTGAGGTGGAGGGTTTGCAGGTTGGTGAGTTGGCCAAATTCCGCTGGCAGACTGCTCAGTTTATTACTGCCCAGGTTGAGGGTTTGCAGGTTGGTGAGTTGGACAATTTCCGGTGGCAGACTGCTCAGTTGATTACTGCCCAGGTCGAGGGATTGCAGGTTGGTGAGTTGGACAATTTCCGCTGGCAGACTGCTCAGTTGATTACTGCTGAGGTGGAGGGTTTGCAGGTTGGTGAGTTGGACAATTTCCGGTGGCAGTGTTCTTAACCCTTTGTAAGAAAGGTCTAATTCTGTCACCTTGTCTCTTGCAGCTTGTTCAATAATTTGCAACAGTTCTTTGTTAGTCATTTCGGGTTTTGCCGAGGCGATGCCTGACGACGAGTTGCTGCTTGGACGCGCAGCAGAGAAATTGAGCTAATTAACAATGTAGCCTGTATCAAGGATTGCATTGAGGCAATGTGCGTTAGCGTAGCCCGCCCTTAGACACTGCGCCCCTACGAAATCGTTCACCATTCAACCTCTGAACTTGAACCATATTACGGAAAAAATTTAATATATATCGCCAATAAATAGTTTTTTCTTCAGTGTAACATCTGTGAATTTTTGTGTGCTAAATCATAAATTAATAGTAAAAATTGTGACATTATATTTCAGTTGAGCGTATAGTTTCAAACAACATCAGTTATTAAAATAATGTTTATACCTAGAAGTAAGTAAATTAAGGTAGGTGCATAATGAAACTACAAGATTTCTTGGGAAAAGATGAAAAATGGTCATTTGATGCGATCGCAGAAGATGCAGATTTGGCTCGTTATGTCGCTAATCGCAAATATACTTTTTATACTACCTGATTCCTGGGGATGATTTACTGTAAACGTTTTCAGGATGAGGTAATGGTTAATTGATAGAATTTATTCTTGTGATGCAACGTTTAGTAAGGTAGCATAGCTGTGCTACCCTACTTTGTCTAACTTTGTTCTTGTGGTTCCCCTATTTGTGCCGTCAATTTATCTTTATCTTGCCTGCGTTTTTTGGCGTAAAGTTGAATAGTAACTGCCATCAAAATAATCATGGCGAAAATAGCCCAAGCAGCGATATCTGTAGGTAGATTATTCTTAAACACAGCTAGCAAGACAATCGCTACTAACATAACTGTAGGTGCTTCATTTAAAGCACGTAATTGCTGACTATTCCAGCCGCATTCATCTACTGCTAACTTTTTCATCAGTCGAGCGCAGTAATGATGATAGCCAATTAAAATGGCAACAAATAGTAGTTTTATATGCAACCAACCCTCTTTTAAAACATCTGGTTCAGTGGTTAATAAACCGATAGCCATTGCGATCGTCACAAACATTCCTGGGTTAGTGATGATATAGTAGAGACGCTTTTCCATGATTTGATACTGATTTTTCAGTATGGTTCGTGCTGGTTCAGGTTCAAGGTTCGCTTCAACATGATAGATAAAAAGACGTACCAGATAGAACAAACCAGCGAACCAAACTACAAATCCGACAATATGAAAAGCTTTAAACCATGAATAAGCCATGAAGATTAATCTCCTTTACTTGTGGTTGCAATCCATTTTTAATGGTAATAAAAAGTTCACAAATGCAGGCTGAAATAACGTTATAAGTCTGGCAAAAATCCAGAATTAATTTCTTTACCACAGATAAATTATTGGTGTTTATCTGTAGTTTCATTTTTATGATATCGATTTTTGCCAAAAGTATATTGTCAATGAGCATCTTTACGACGCACGAAGGGTAAAAGGTCTTGCAAAATTGCTTCGTGGTAGTGTTCTTGAGGATAATGTCCGACGTTATTAAGTTTTATTAATTCGGTATTTGGTACGGATTTGTCAAAATTTTCGGCAATGTCTACGGGTAACCAAGGGTCAATCATACCCCATTGAATTAGAATTGGCTCTTGCCATTCTTTAAAGCCAGCTTCTATTTCTTTCATTGCTGAATCAAGCTGTAAATTGCGAATACTTGATAAGAGACTCCGCCCAGATGAAGAACTTTTTAAAAATGGTTTTCGATAAACATCTAAATCTTTATCTTCGATGCGATAACGGCTTCCACCTTCTAGTGTCCGGTCAACCAAAAGCGGGTCTTGAGTCATTACTTCACCTGCCAAAGGTAAACCCATTTGTTTAATTTTCCAGGGTAATTTGGCAGCAGTTGAAATTGGTGTATTTAAAATAGCTAAATTGGCAATTTGTTCTGGATGACGCAAGGCATATTGTAATCCTACAGAACCTAAAAAACCTTGGACAACTAAAGAAAAGTGTTCAATTTCTAGCGCTTTAACAAATCCTTCTAAAGCTGTAATAAAAGCATCGGGAGTATAAGCAAAATCTCGTTTTTCTGGTTTTGCAGAAAAGCCGTAACCAATCCAATCGGGAGCGATCGCTCTTGTACCCTGATTCGCTAAAGCAGGTATAATATTACGCCAACTATAACTTTGTGAGACTAAGCCGTGTAGCAACAACACAGGTGCTAAGTCAGTTCTACCGATTGGTAAAGATTCCCGATAAAACCATTCCAGTGAATCTACATTGATTTTATGTTCTGTTATTGACACGCTGTTTTCCTATATTGGGGATTGGGGATTGGGTACTGGGGATTAGGGATTGAGTATTGAATACTGATATGAAGAATTTAGTCCCCAGTCCCCAGTCCCAAGTCCCCAGTCGCGAGTCCCCAGTCCCCATTCCCTAAGAAATAATCATCTCACGAATCGCATAAGCTGTAGCGGGCGCTAGTAAAACGCCGTTGCGATAGTGTCCGGTAGCTAGGAGGACATTATTAAACCCTGGTAACTTACCAATAACTGGGGCTGGGCGTCCTTCAGGACGGGGACGTAACCCCGACCAAGTGCGGCGAATGGTTGCTGTAGCTAATTCTGGACAAAATGCGATCGCTTGTTTTCTAACAGATTCCAGCAGTTCTTGATTTGGCGGTATCTCATCGCCATTGTTGGGAAATTCCACTGTTGCACCCACCCAATAATTTCCACCGCCCAGAGGAACAATATGCACATCGTTACCCGTTATCACTGGCTGGAAGTCTGGATTACCTAACAAATGCCCTACATGCATTTGCAACGCTTGCCCAAGTACGGGGCGGATATCAATTATCTGATTTAATTTTGCCGTCAGTGGTGTTGAACCTAGCCCTGCTGCGACTACAAACCAATCTGCGGCTATTTTTCCTTCTGTAGTCTCAAGTTGAACGCAAAATTGAGGGGAAGAATCAGGTGGTGAGGTTTGGGCATCCAAAACAGCCACACCAAATTTGAAAATTACACCGTTTTGCTGGGCAGCCTCAACTAAAGCTAATGTCAGAGCAGTTGGATCGAGTTGACGATCTTGGGGAGAATAGACAGCGCCAGTAATTTGTTCGTTATTAATTTGAGGACAGATATTTTTGAGTTTAGCCGTATCCCATATTTCTAAATGCCAGCCTTGAGAGTGGCGAACTTCCACAAGTTTTTCCCATGCTGCTAAATTCTCCTCTCTTAAACCAAGACTGAGAATTCCCTGGCCGTTAAAGGGGATTTGGCGACCTGTTAAAGCTTCTAGTTCAGGAATCAAAGTTTCATAGCATTGGATGCTAGTTTCTCGCATCTGCCAAGCTTTGCCCTTAATTTTTTGGCTGATTACGCCCATTAAAACGCCAAGTGCAGCGCCCGTGGAAGCTTGTGCTGGTGCTTGCCGATCGCAAACTGTGATTTTTAGCCCTTTTACTTGACTCAGTTGGTATGCGATCGCAGCTCCAATTACACCACAGCCGATAATAACTACATTCATGACTTGTGCTTTAAATGAGAAGTTAGGAGTTAGAAGTTAGGAGTGAGGAGTTAAAAATTTAAAATTCTTAACTCCTGTACAGATGCGAGTAATCGCGTTTCTACTGTACAGATGCGATTAATCGCGTTTCTACTGTACAGACGCGATTAATCGCGTCTCTAACTTCTAACAGACGCGATTAATCGCGTCTCTACTTTTAACCCTCTTCTTTCTTAGGAAGCAGATTGAGGAATTTGTCAAAGTCTGCAAAAGCAGCTTCAGAGCTAGTCAAGGCAGGTTGAGGATTGCCAGCACTAGTAGCTTTATCAAGTTTAACCAGTTCGTCAAACAAATCTCGTGTTATCTGACGTGCTGCGGGTTGGTCTTTGGGCAGAAGGTTGGGAGTTACGTAAGTCAGGTTCAGCCTTGCTTCTGTTATGGGCCCATGTATAAAGTTACGCACATTGATCCAATCAGCTCTTTGGATCAGGGTTTTCAACTCTTGTGAGCGATCGCGCACAGCCTGAATTTCAGGAATATAAGCCTGAATTCTTTCAAGTTGTGTTGCTGTATAAGTCGGAGGTGCTACCGCAACACCAGGGCCACCACAACTAATTAGGAATGTGGCCAATAATACTAGGAAAAATGAAAAAATCGAGCGTTGACGCGCCATATATTGAAGTTGATTACTGTTTTTTTACCGATTAACAGTGTCATTTTAGATCGCTAGCGTAATTTATCGTTCTTATCTGCCAAGGATTTTGCAGAAAATCTTGATATTTTTTACAAACGGCAGAGTTTCATCTGCTTTTTAAGTACAATTACTTAAAAGGTGTTAGCCAGTCTCAACAAGAAGCGATTTTTGGTATCTGTCTGGTAACCAGGATTGTTAGGAAAGTATGATTTAGAGTTGCTAAATCTCAAAGGTCTTGATAAGCTGAAACACCAATTATATAAGCCTTCTGGCAGTTTTTCTGTCTTCACATCCCCAAAGATGCCGACGCAATTATAGGAGTGTTTTTTAGTGAACGCAGCTGAACAGGCAACGAACCTTGAACTCGCCAGCAACATTGCTACGGTGGTTAATTTGTTCAAATTCGAGTTTCCTGATGCCAAATCTGATCTCAAACCCTGGAAAAATGACCCGGAAACCAGGGAGTTAGTCGATCCAGATTCTATAGATATTGGCTTTCACTTTCCTGGGATTAGCAAATCTTGGCGAAGTCGCAGTATTTTAATTCAAATCCGATTTTATCAAGATCCCATCAATAATTCCCGTCGGGCGATCGGCGTGGAAGTAGCTGGATTTGATCATCGCGGCGAAGCGTGGCGACTTTCTACGGTAGAAAACTGGAGTGTTGTCGGCGCATCTTCGCCTTCTGATGAAATCGAGAATAAACTCAAACAGATTTGCCGACAGATTTTAGAAGTTTTTAATAAACCAAGTCAATGAAATCAACTTGTCTTAAAGAAAGTAGTGAGGAATAATACATAATTACTAATTCGTAATTCGTAATTAAATAGGTACAAGCCCTTTGATTCATCAATGGAAATATAAAAACGCGTAGATAGTATCATTATTTCAAGCCCCTAACTTCAGGTATGGGGTAAAAATTACGAATTACGAATTAGAAATTACGAATTATTGTGACCACCGTAATATTTGTACATGGCACAGGCATTAGAGAACGAGAATACAACGAAACTTTTGAGATAATTGAGCAAAAGATTCACGCCCAACGTCCTGATATTAAAGTTTCTCCGTGTTTTTGGGGTGGATTAGGTGCAAAGTTCAATGATAACCGGGCATCAGTACCCTTGGAAGATGCGACACTGGCTTTATCTCAAAGAGAAGAAGATGCAGATATTATCTTGTGGGGGCAATTATACCGCGATCCTTTGTATGAGTTACGGCTGTTGTCTTTAAAACCAAAACCAATTGAGTCAGGAAATCTCTTTGGGGAACAGCCAAGGGATATTTTAGAATCTCGTGTAGCCAGTCTCACTCTGGCATCTCAACTACAAGCTAAGTTGCAAGAGGCGGGAATTGCAGAGGTATTTGAGCAAGCACGAGAAGATGTTGTCCACAGTGAACCGTATGATCAAGCATTGCTCACGGTTTGCGAATCTGATTTGAGTGAATATTATGCACCAATAGCTAGAGCAATTATCGCTCAAGCAATGTTTATTAGCGAACAGCAAGAAAAATTTTCCCCGATACTCACCGATGCCCAATTGCGCGATAAAGTTGTGGAATTGCTGACTCTGGCTTTGACAGAGGCGGAATTAGGGTTAGGTGAGTGGTTGTTAAAGCCACTTGTTGGACTAGCGCAGCACGGCGGAACATATTATGTAAAAGGAAACCGCTTGGAAGTAACTGATAAATATTCTCCCGTTCCTGGTGATATTTTGTTGTATCAGACGCGAGGTGAAAAAATCAGGGCGTTTATCCAGCAACAAATCGAACAAGCAGAACCGCCAGTGGTTTTAATCGCCCATAGTTTGGGAGGTATTGCTTGTGTAGATTTGCTCGTGCAGCAGCAATTGTCTCAAGTGGAATTATTGGTAACAGTTGGTTCCCAAGCACCGTTTTTATATGAGATTAACGCCCTCTACAGTTTAGAATATGGGCAGTTATTACCAGAGCCTTTCCCGGAATGGTTGAATATCTACGATTTACGGGATTTTCTCAGTTACGTAGGTAATAGAATTTTTCCTGAGCGTGTGCAGGATGTGGTAGTAGATAGTAAACAACCATTTCCCCGTTCTCACGGTGCTTATTGGACAAATGCCAAAACCTGGGAAGCGATTATTTCGAGGTTGCCATAATGGTTTACTTTTTACGGTATTTAGAAAACCAATTCAGTAATCGTAGAAGAACTTCTCCCCTAACCCCTCTCCGAAGCAAAGAGGGGAGTTTGACTCCCCATTCCCTTGTAGGGAAGGGGGCTAGGGGGTTAGGTCATTTTCTCCATAACGTGAGAGGCTAGGTCATCATGCAGTTGATGGCGAAACCTGAGCGGACATTTGGGTTAATTGTGGGTATTGAAAAATACCATGAAACTGCTTGGAATGTGCCGGGTGGAGGGCCAGCCGATGACGCGCTGAAATTTGCTCATTGGCTGCATCGGCGCGGTGTACCGAAGCAGAATATCCGGTTATGTTTATCAGCACTCGAAGAAAATCATCAGTTAATTGGGGAATGTGGGTTAACTGTAGAGTTAGCAACTGAGCAAAATATCTCCGACATTGTGACTAACTTTTTATCCCCAAAGTCGGGGGATTTACTCTACATTTTTTGGGCGGGACATGGTTTGATTACCTCAGAACGAGAGCGTCGGTTGTTTTTTGCTGATGCGAATGAACGGAATTACCAGAACTTAAATTTGAATTCTTTATTAGTTTATTTGGCTTCAAAGAAATTTCAGATTCGTAATCATATTTGTATTGTTGATGCCTGTGCTAATTTTCCTTCATTGCTACGATACCAATCAGGTGAATTACCTGGGAAAACTTTTTTTAGTGGAGATCCAGACCCAGCTAGTCAACAATTTGTGTTACTGGCGACGCGGGAAGGAGAGACAGCAAAGGTAAATTCTACAGAAAAAACAGGATACTTTTCTCAAGCTGTGCGAGAGGCTTTTGCAGCAGCTAATGGGACTTTTCCCCCGAATATGACGGAAGTTACCGAGGTAATTAAACAGCGATTTAAGAGTTTAGATAAAAAACAACTACCTACTTATTTTTATTCCCGCAATTGGGATGGAGATATTGAAAAATCTTATTTCAACCCGTTTGATATTCCGCATAATATCCTACAGAGTCAAGCTCGTGAGTTTGTTGGCAGGGATGAGCAAATAGAACAATTGCGTCAGTTATTGCAAGCAAATGATATTGTGGCTATTAGCGATGTGACTGAGAAAGGTGGCGTGGGTAAAACAGAGTTAGCTATTCAATACTCATGGCAATATTTGGAAGATTATTCTGGCGGGTGTTGTTGGTTAAATCCCCAAGGTATTGATTTGGGAACCCAGTTAGTAGAGTTTGGTGTTGTGAATTTACCTGACTTTAATCCACCAGATGGATTAAGCCTAGCAGGTCAAGTTGCTTATTGCTGGAAGAAGTGGCAAGCTGGCAAAGTTTTATTAATATTTGATGATGTCAAAGACTGGAAGCAAATTCAACCCTATCTGCCACCTAAAGGTTCTCGGTTTAAGGTGTTGATTACCACTCGTCTAAATACAGGGTTAGCATATCCATCAGTGCCGTTAGGTGGATTGTCAGAAGATGGAGCTTTAGAATTATTAGCAAAGCTATTGGGGGATGAATATGTTCAACAGGAAAATGAGACAGCAAGAAAAATTTGTAAATTAATCGGTTATTTACCTATTGCACTCTACCAAATAGCAGGGCATAGTCAAAACCGAGGAGGAGTATTATGCTAGCAGACATTCTCGCACAGCTACAAAAGCAAGCAACAGATGGCGAGTCTGGTGTAGCAGCAGCTTTTGAGTTGAATTGGCAAAGCTTGGAATCAGAGGCACAAAAATTGGCTTGTCTGTTGAGTTTGTTTGCTTTGGCTCCTATCCCTTGGTCTTTGGTAGAATCAGCAGCAAGTTACAGCGATTTGGAATTTGATCTCAAAGGTAACTGCACTATTTTAGTTGAGCGTTATTTGCTGCAAGAATTGGCAGAAGATACCTATCAAATCCATGATCGCATTCGGGAATTATTGCAGCAGAAGTTAGAAGAGTTAGCTCAAGCTGATGAACTCAAGCGCGGCTTTTGTCAAGCAATGGTAGCAGTAGCAAAAGATATTCCTCAGACACCTACATTGATAGAAATTGCTCAAGCAACTTTTGCCATCCCTCACCTTGCGGAAGCCGCTACAGTTTACCAAGCTTGGTTAAGCGATGATGATTTAATCTGGCCTTTTGTAGGCTTGGGTAGATTTTACGAAGGTCAAGGAGCCTACGCGCAAGCTTTACCTTGGCGTGAACAAAGTTTATCAGCTGCTAGAAAATGTTTTGGGGATGAATACCGTGATGTGGCAACTAGCCTGAACGATTTGGCAGTACTCTACAAATCACAGGGAAGGTACAGCGAAGCCGAACCTTTGTATATCGAAGCTTTGGAGATGTATAAACGCCTGCTGGGGGATGAACACCCATCTGTGGCAACTAGCCTGAACAATTTGGCAGTACTCTACTATTCACTGGGAAGGTACAGCGATGCCGAACCTTTATACATCGAAGCTTTGGCGATGAGAAAACGCCTGCTGGGGGATGAACACCCTGATGTGGCAACTAGCCTGAACAATTTGGCATTACTCTACGATTCCCAGGGAAGGTACAGCGATGCCGAACCTTTGTACATCGAAGCTTTGGCGATGAGAAAACGCCTGCTGGGGGATGAACACCCTGATGTGGCAACTAGCCTGAACAATTTGGCAGCACTCTACTATTCACTGGGAAGGTACAGCGATGCCGAACCTTTGTATATCGAAGCTTTGGAGATGTATAAACGCCTGCTGGGGGATGAACACCCATCTGTGGCAACTAGCCTGAACAATTTGGCAGGACTCTACAAATCACAGGGAAGGTACAGCGATGCCGAACCTTTGTATATCGAAGCTTTGGCGATGAGAAAACGCCTGCTGGGGGATGAACACCCATCTGTGGCAACTAGCCTGAACGATTTGGCAGGACTCTACAAATCACAGGGAAGGTACAGCGATGCCGAACCTTTGTATATCGAAGCTTTGGAGATGTATAAACGCCTGCTGGGGGATGAACACCCCTCGGTGGCAACTAGCCTGAACGATTTGGCAGGACTCTACAAATCACAGGGAAGGTACAGCGATGCCGAACCTTTGTATATCGAAGCTTTGGAGATGTA
>NZ_JBALFV010000102.1:0-4592 GCF_036916735.1 Nostoc sp. | reverse complement strand
CATCCACCTCAGAACTCCGTTCATCCACCTCAGAACTCCGTTCATCCACCTCAGAACTCCGTTCATCCACCTCAGAACTCCGTTCATCCACCTCAAAGACTCATTAACGGAGTTCAAAGACTCATTCATCTAGCTCAAAATGCCCAATGCCCCATGCACAATGCCCAAAATTTAGTTATGAGATGAGCGAAATAGATGACTATGTTCGGGATGATATAAACGCGATCGCCCTGTTGTTGTCGAAAGTGCTGGACTAATTATATAAAGTGTAGTGCGAATTAGTTTTTCTTGATGAGTGCAGTCTGCCATTTGATTTAGAGGAACAACCTTGATTTTTTCATCAGGCCATCCAATGCGAAAGCAAATAGCAATTAGGGTTTCGGCTGGATAGTGTTCGAGTAGTTTTGCTTGGGCATTTTCGACGTGACGCGCACTCAAATACAGGCAAAGGCTAGCCTGATGTGCTGCAAGAGTGGCTAATTCTTCGGCGACGGGGACTTCTGTACGTCCGCTAATGCGTGTCAAAATGATGGTTTGGACTAAACCAGGGACAGTCAACTCTACTTTGAGTTTGGCGGCTGCGGCTTGAAAGGCGCTGATACCTGGGATGACTTCAAACGGGATATTTGCCTCAGCGAGGAGGTGCATTTGCTCGTGGATGGCGCTGTAGAGACTAGGATCGCCAGAATGGAGACGGACTAGAGATTTGTGTTGCGATCGCACCCGATCTATCATAATCGGCAAAATCTCTTCTAAAGTCTGATTCGCAGTTCTAATGATCTCCGCATCTTTTCGGCAAAGTTCTAAAATTTGTTCGGGTACTAAAGAATCAGCAAATAAAATCACATCAGCAACAGCCAGTAGTTTCTGCGCCTTCACCGTCAATAAATCAGGATCTCCAGGGCCTGCTCCCACAATGTACACAGATGGTTCTATGACATATAGTGTTTTTTCATAACTCAGATTTTCACTTTTAAAAGAACACACAGCAATCCCTCAAAAATTTTTTTAATATTTTCTCAGTATCTTTCCGGATTTACCCTCTTTCCCTAGTAGATAGTAATGGTAGATGCACCCTGGTTAAGCCCTAGAGAATACTCTGGGGCATTTTTTATTTTTTAGGGATTGGGAATTCGGCTTTAGTTATTCTTCTCCCCCTACCTCCCCTACCTCCCCTGCCTCCCCTGCTCCCTCATCACCTCATCCCCTCATCTCCCCATTTCCCTTGGGACTAGGAACTACATCGGGTAAAGGGCGTTTAAGTAAGTAAAGCCAAGCTAATCCAATTAATCCGAATAAAATTCCTAGACTACTGACTACTTGTGCCATCCGTAACGGCCCTAGCATCAAGCTATCAGTGCGAAAACCTTCAATCCACAAGCGTCCTAAGCTGTAGGCTGGCCAGTAAACTAAAAATAGCGTGCCTACCTTCAAACGTGGCTTACCAGACAAAGACCGGAAAAACAAAATTATTAATAGCGCAAACACCGCTAAATCCCACAGAGATTCGTAGAGGAAGGTGGGATGGAAGTAATCGAAACTCGCATACTCTAGAGGACGATGATCTGGTGGAATATACAGCTTCCAGGGTAAATTTGTCGGATCGCCAAAAGCTTCAGAATTAAAGAAATTGCCCCAACGTCCGATCGCTTGCCCTAAAATCAGCGAAGGTGCTACTAAATCTGCCAGTTGCCAAAAAGAAACCTGCTTGATTTTGGCAAAGATTAACGCAGCCAAAACGCCACCAAGAATTGCTCCATGAATGGCAATACCTCCTTCCCAGATAGCAAAGATTTTTCCTGGAGTTGGGGCATATTTTGACCACTCAAAAAAAACGTAATATAGCCGTGCGCCAGGAATTGCCCCAATCAACAACCAAAAGAATAAATCGCCTAACAACTCAGGATTAACATTACGGCGCTTTGCCAATTCTTGGGAAAGAATAACGCCAATTAACACTGCTGTGGCAATCAATAAGCCATACCATCGAATACTGAGTGGTCCTAATTTTACCAGAATCGGTCCTGGAGAAGTAAATTGAAACGCCAAGGGCAAGGTGGAAAAATCCAGTGCCATGAAAAATTACCTAGAATAGTTCGTTAACTACCCGCGCACTTTGTTAAGTACGGAGTTTTTTTGGTATCGAATGCTGTAAATGTACTTAAGTAATCTACAATTTCGTGGAGACACAAATAGCAATCCAGCATCCATATTTAGGAGTTTATAGCGGTTTGGTTCAACCTCACCCCCAACCCCTGTTCTTAGTAAGGAAAGGGGAGCGTTTGCTTTACTCAAATGCAGGGTGAGGTTCCGACTATACTGCACCGCTATATTTTCTAACGCCTAGTTGAGCATAACTTGTACCAGCAAAACAATTGAGTTTAGCATTCTTACTCAGAGCGCAAGATGGTAAATTTGAGTAGGTTACACAAAAGAGCTTCGATATAATCACCTAAATAACTTTGATATATCTAAAATTGTGATTGCTATTTATCCTGGTAGCTTCGACCCCATCACCTTGGGACACCTTGACCTCATTGGGCGCGGTAGTCGGCTGTTTGAGCGGGTAATTGTCGCTGTACTGCGGAACCCCAACAAAATGCCACTTTTTAGCGTCCAGCAACGGCTAGATCAGATCAGTCTTTCTACACAACATCTACCTAATATAGAAGTAGATAGCTTTGATGGACTTACCGTCAACTATGCTCAAATGCGACAAGCACAAGTTTTGCTGCGGGGTTTACGGGCTGTGTCAGATTTTGAAGTGGAACTGCAAATGGCTCATACCAATAAAACTCTTTCTACCCAAATAGAAACAGTTTTTCTTGCAACCTCAAATGAGTATAGTTTTTTAAGTAGTAGTGTGGTAAAAGAGATTGCAAGGTTTGGTGGCTCTATCGATCATCTCGTTCCCCCACACATTGCCCTAGATATATACCAATGCTACAATCAGAACTCTCCAATGTTGAACCCAATCTCAACGGAAGCAATCCCTCCCCTCAAGAGTATCTCGGTGGAGAAGGAAACATAGACATTCAGCAGGAACTCAACCGCCTAGAGGAAATGGTTCTCTCTAGTCTCAGGATTCCTCTGATAGGACGCACTCTCATCGATGAAGAAAAGCTGTTAGATCAGCTTGATTACATCCGGCTTGCCTTACCATCGCTTTTTCAACAAGCAGCAGGTATCCTTGACCAAAAGGACGAAATTCTGCTGGAAGCGGAAGAGTATGGACAGCAGGTTGTTGAGGCCGCGCAAGCAAAAAGGGCGCAAATTTTAGCTGAAAGCGATATTATTCACCAGGCCGAACAAGAAGCTGAACAACTGCGGCGACAAGTGCAACAAGAGTGTGAAGCAATAATGCAAGAAACCCTCGCCGAGATTGACCGTAAGCGGTATGCTTGTCAGCAAGAGTTAGACCAAATGCGACAAACTGCGATCGCTCAGGCTCAAGAAATTGAAGATGGTGCTGATGCTTATGCCGATGGCATCCTGGAAAATATTGAGCAGGATCTCAAGCAGATGTTGCGAATTATCACCAACGGACGGCAACAATTGCAAATTGATAACCTTACCCAGCGCAATTCACCTCCAGGTAAGAAAAAATAGAGGTTTTAACGAGAGATGAGAAAAAATTATTGGTTGGGTTTCGCTGTTGCTTAACCCAACAATTTTTATAAATAAAGACTTTTGGTTTTCTATACCTAACTGGTAATAGGTTTAAAATTTGGGCTTGTAATTAAACAGGATTTTTCAAAAATGCTTACTTTGGCTCAAGTTAACTTTGGAGCAAATTCAGCTAGTATACTGGGACTGATTTATTTGCTTTTAGGAGTAGTTTACTTGATTTTTATGGTATTTTGGCTAGTCAAATATGGAGCAAGACTTACGAGTTGGGCTTTAGCACTTTATATTATCCAAGCGATATTTACACCAATTATAATGTTATTGTGTGGGTTGATTTTAACTTTTCAAGGCTGGCGATTAGATCCAATTCTTCAATTTGGGCAACTTTTATTGAGCTTATTAATTATTTACCTACTTATCAAAGATATTGTAATTAATGCAGTTTACAGAAATAGGTGATTTGAGAATTGAGATCATTTAATTAATAATATTTGTGTTTAAAATTCATAAAAATGGGTACTGAAAAAATTACTTAATCCCCAGTCCATAGTATCTTTCACTGCGATCGCGATTGGTTAATTCGCTTTTGCAATTCGGCTTCAATTTCTTCATCTGTGCTACAAAAGACTTTTGGACGTTGCTCTAATCTATCCATGAGAATGTGGAAGGCTTCTACATCTTTGGGATGGTAACGAACCCAGTCTCACAACCCTTCATCAGTCATCGCTTGGTAGTTAGAATCTGTCATGGAAATGTTACTGTGTAAAAGTTTGTAAATAATTTGCGTAGTTCTTGAACCTAAAACAGAATACTGAGATGTAAGTGTTTACTACTTGCCAGATTATTCATTAAAGGAGCATTATCATGAGTACTTTCGGTTCGGTGTTTGTAGGTTTGAACAATAATTTTACTGTCAAAGATGGCGCATGGACTAGTTTTGACAAATATCCACGTCAGCTTGGTGA